>NZ_JAURWM010000144.1 GCF_030654915.1 Phenylobacterium sp.
CGCAGGCGCCCATCGACGCGGCGGCGCCGGCCGCGATGACCGCCGACAGCTGGAATATCGGCAAGCAGATCTGACCGGCCGGCCTAGCCTGATGACTCAGTCATTTCCTCTTTGATCGTCATCGCCCGGCTTGTCCGGGCCACCCATGAACACCGGATGGCGCAGAACGACCTGTGGCGGCGCCGTTGACCCGCCTGCAACGCGGCGATCATGGGTGGCCCGGACAAGCCGGGCCATGACGTTCAGAAATAAATTCAGTTAGATGAGTGAGTCTTCACCCTAGCCGCCGCGGGCCACGAACCAGCCGTTGCGGAATCCGGCGTCGGCCTTGCCGTAGGCGAAGACCTGGCCCTCGGGCGTCCGGAAGCTGCCGCCCGCGGCTTCGAGCACCGCATGGCCGGCGGCCACGTCCCACTCCATCGTCGGCCCGTGCCGCGGATAGATGTCGGCCGAGCCCTCGGCGATCCGGCAGAGCTTGATCGAGGAATCCATCGGCTCGCGCAGGTGGAAGCCGTACTCGTCGGCCAGCTTCTGCGCGGTCTCTTCCTTCATGGTGTGGCTGATCAGGGCGATCGCCGCCCCGTCCGGCCAGGGCCGCACGCGCACCGGCGCCGAGGGCCCGCCGTTGGTCCGCTTCAGCGCCTGGCCGCGGTGGGTGTACCAGGTCTCCCCCGACGGCGGCGCGCTGACCGCGCCGGCCACCGGCCGACCGTCCTCGATGAGCGCGATGTTGACGGTGAAGTTGGGGTCTCCGCGGACGAAGGCCTTCGTCCCGTCCACCGGGTCCACCAGGAAGAAGCGATCGCCGATCGCGTCGGGGGTGCCGAACTCGCTGGCGTCTTCCTCCGAGACGATCGGGATGTCTGGGAACTGCGCGGTCAGGCGCTCGACGATCAGGATCTCGCCCCGGCGGTCGGCTTCGGTCACCGGGCTCTCGTCGGCCTTGGAGAACACCGTCAGGCCGGTGCGCCACAAGGGTAGGATCAGGGCGCTGGCCTCTTCGCAAATGTCGGCCAGGGCGGCGCCGATGTCGCGGTTCATCGGGCGCCTCGCGGATCGTCGCCGATGAAAGTCAGGCGCACGACGTTGGCGTCGATCACCTGTTTGCCCGCGTTCTCGAAGTTCACCGTCACCTTGTGTCCCGCCACCGTCTGCACCTGGCCCAGGCCCCAATCGTCCTGGCTCGGATGCCTGACCAGAACGCCGGGCTCGAGAAAGGGGTTGGGACTGCTCATGCCCGGTTCCTTAGAGTGCTGGGGCGCGTTTGCCAAAGCGCCAAATCAGGCCAAGTTCCGCACGATGATGGACGGCGACAGCACCCCCGAGACGAACCCGGAAATTCCGGCCCTGCCGCGCACCGCGGAGGTGGCGGCCTTTTTGGCCGCGCGCATGTGTCACGACTTCATCAGTCCGGCCAGCGCCATCGTCTCGGGCCTGGACCTGCTGGACGATCCCAGCGCCCAGGACATGAAGGAAGACGCGATGAACCTGATCGCGGGTTCGGCGCGCAAGCTGACCGACCTGCTGTCGTTCACACGGGTGGCGTTCGGCGCCTCGGCCTCGGCCGAAACCTTCGATCCGCGCGAGCTGAACAAGCTGACCTTGGGCGTCTTCAACCACATGCGCGCCCAGCTCGACTGGCAAGTGGAGGCCAATGCGGTGAACAAACCTGCCGCGCGGCTGTTGATGAACTTGGCCCAGATGGGCGGGGCGGCCCTGCCGACCGGCGGAACCGCCACCATCCGCGCCGTCGCCGAGGGCGCCTCGATCGCCATCGCCGTGGAGGCCGTCGGCCCCCGGGCGCGGCTCCGTCCTGAAGTCTTGCGCGGCCTGGCGGGCGAACCGCTGGGCGATGGCCTCCACGGCCATTGGGTGCAGGCCTACTATGTCCACCTGTTCACCAAGGACGCCGGCGGCCGGATTTTCGCCGACGTCGGAGATGAGCGCGTGACCTTCGCCGCGACGGTTCCGGCCTAGGAAGGCTGGAGTTCGCTGCGCTGCTTGGGGTCCGGGCCGAAGCGGTTGGGACCCGGCGTGCCGTCCAGCAGGTAGAAGACAAACAGCACCAGCGCGCCGATCAGCGGGATGAAGCTGATCAGTATCCACCATCCCTTGCGGTTGGTGTCGTGCAAGCGGCGGAAGGTGACGGCGAGGCTGGGGACCAGCAGCGCCAGCATCACCGCGAAATGGGCTAGCGCCACCGCCATGACCGCCCCGTTCATCGGCACATTCGCCGAGGCGGGGTAGCCCATGAGCAGATCCTGGCCGCCCACGGCGCTGAGCAACGCCATGAAGACGATCTCGATCAACAACACCAATAGCGCGAAGAGCCAGAACTCCTTGCGGCGCGCGCGTCCCGAGAAGTCCGCATATTTGCGGATCGGTTGAAACATCAGTTCCATCGAGCCCTCCCAAGCCAGATTTCAGAGAAACCTAGCCTAGTTGGGCTCGATGACAACTATCGCGCGTACTGCTTACGGATTGACGTTGGGCGGGAAGGCCTGGCGTTGGCCGTTCTGCTTGGCGACCACGCCGCGATGCATGACGAAGGTCGGGCGCTCCAGCTGGGTGACATCGCTGAGCGGGCTCTTGGCGACGGCGACCATGTCGGCGTCCTTGCCTGGCTCCAGGGTGCCCAAGGTCGAGGAGCGGCCGAGCAGGTCGGCGGCGTTGACCGTGGCCGTCTTGATCGCGTCGGCCGGGCTCATGCCGGCGTCGACCATCAGCTTGAACTCCTGGGCGTTGTCGCCGTGGGCCGAGACGCCGGTGTCGGTGCCGAAGGCGATCTTCACGCCGGATTTGTACTGCAGGATGTGGTTGGCGAAGGCGACCTTGTTGGCTTCCTCGGCCTTGGCGAGCGAGTTAGCCGAGCGCGATCCGGCGCGGCCTTGGTTCACCGCCGCCTGGGGCGCGAGCATGGTCGGCACCAGATAGGCGCCGGTCTTCTTGAACAGGGCCAGGGTGGCCTCGTCGGTATAGGTCGCGTGTTCGATGGAATCGACGCCCGCGCGCAGGGCGGCGTCGATGCCTTCCTTGCCATGGGCGTGGGCGGCGACCTTGCGGCCGAACATGTGCGCGGTGTCGACGATGGCTTTCATTTCGTCGTCGAAGAGCTGTTGGCCCAGGCCGCCGGCGACGTTGGACAGCACCCCGCCGGTCGCGCCGAACTTGATCACCTCGGCGCCTTGCGAAATCTGCGAGCGCACGGCGCGGCGGCAGTCGTCGGCGCCGGCGCAGAGGTTCTCCGAGTTCTCGTGGGCGATGTGGGCCAGTTCGCGGTTCAGGTTGTTCGAGCCGTCGCCATGGCCGCCATTGATGGAGATCATCCGTCCGGCCGGAACGATGGTCGGGCCGGTCAGCAGGCCGGAATTGATCCCGTCGCGCAGGGCGGTGACGGCGTGGATGTCGCTGCCCAGGTCGCGAATGGTGGTGAAGCCGGCTTCCAGGGTGCGGCGGGCGTTGTCGATGCCGACGACCATATTGTCTTCGTAGTCGCGGTTCGGGGCCTCGATGCGGCCGCGCATCTTGTCGTCGTCGCTGAAGATGTGGACGTGCATGTCGATCAGGCCCGGCAGCACGAACTGGTCGCGCAGGTCGAGCACGGGGGCTCCGGCGACGCCGGCCGCCTCGGGGGTCACGAAACCGTCGCGGACGGATTCGATCTTGCCGTTACGAACCACGATGGTCGAGGCGCCGCGTGGCGCCTGGCCCGGCTTGTCCAGCAACGCGCCGGCGTGAATGACCGAAATCTTGGCTGGCGCGGCGGTTTGGGCCAGCACTGGGCTGACCGCGGCCATGCCGAGAACGGCGGCGGCGATTGAAGCCGGAACGATACGCATGAAAAACTCCCCCTAAAATATGCGGCGCACTCTACCTTGGGAAGCTGAGCCGTCCAGACCACAACGGTGACCGAATGAACCAGAATCTCGCGCTCACGGCGCTCGTCGTCGCCGACTACGACGAGGCGATCGACTTTTATGTCGGCAAGCTTGGCTTCGCCCTCAGCCGCGACGACGACATGGGGGGCGGTAAACGCTGGGTGGTGGTGACGCCGCCAGGGTCGCAGGCCGGACTGCTGCTGGCGAAGGCCTCCGGGCCGGCGCAGACGGCGCGGATTGGCGACCAGACCGGCGGGCGGGTCGGGTTTTTCCTGCACACCGACGATTTTGACCGCGATCACGCCCGAATGAGCGCCGCGGGGGTGAGGTTCCAAGAGGAACCGCGCCGCGAGGCCTACGCCACGGTGGCGGTGTTCGAGGACCTTTACGGAAACCGCTGGGATTTGCTGCAACCGAAATGAGACCTTCTGACTCGCCCTTTGCGCCGATGCGATGTTTCATCGGGGCCAGCCAAGGGAGATGAGACGATGTCCACTCTGACGATCCGCAAGGTGGCCGGCGCCCTGGGCGCGGAGATTTCCGGGGTCGATCTCGGCGCCGACCTCCCGGACGAGGTGATCGCGCAGATCCGCCAGGCCTTTGTCCAACATCAGGTGGTGTTCTTCCGCGACCAGCATTTGTCGCCTGAGCAGCAATTGGCCTTCGCGCGCCGGTTCGGGCCGCTGAACATCCATCCCTATGTCGCTGGCATGGAGCGCCACCCCGAGGTGATGGAGATCGTCAAGGAGCCGGAGGACCGTGTGAACTTCGGCGGCGGCTGGCATTCGGACATGAGCTTCCTGGAGAGCCCTTCCATCGCCTCGATTCTCTATGCGGTCGAGATTCCGGAGTGGGGCGGCGACACCC
>NZ_JAURWM010000152.1 GCF_030654915.1 Phenylobacterium sp.
GGGCGCGAGTACTTCTTCGTCGACCGCGCCCGTTTCGAGACGATGATCGGCGAGGGGCATTTCCTGGAATGGGCCGAGGTCAACGGCAACCTCTACGGCACCCCCAAGGCGCCGGTGATGGCCGCCCTGGAAGAGGGCAAGGACGTGCTGTTCGATATCGACTGGCAGGGCGCGGGGCAGATCACCGAGAAGGCCCCCAACGACAGCGTCGGGGTGTTTATTCTGCCGCCGTCCTGGGAGGACCTGTCGCGCCGGCTTCACGCGCGCGCGCAGGACAGCGAAGAGGTGATCAACCAGCGCTTGGCTCTGGGCAAGGAAGAGATCGCCCACTGGCGGCTCTACGACTACGTGATCGTGAACAAGAACTTCGACCGGGCCTATGCGGATCTCGGCCACATCTATCGTTCGGAGCGAATGAAGCCGGGCCGTAACCCGTGGCTGCCGGAGTTCGTCGAGGGGCTGCTGCTGGAGTAGCCGCGGTTCCACGGGCAGACGGCTGGCGACTGTCTGGGGATAAAAGTCAAAGACAACCAGAACAGGGTGGCTCTCACTCAGATGTTCTGTTTTTGTTCCGGTCATGGAGGCGCTCATGACAGGACGGGACGGGCAACAGCCGCTGCTGGCGTGCGTGGGGATGGACCGGCATCTGGTGGCGCGTTGCGCCTCGCCCGGTTGCGAGCGCGCCGCGCCGTGCGATCCGACGATCTGGGTGGCGCAAGGCCTGGGCGGCCTGCCGCTGGGGGCGTTCTCTGAGCGCCTGCGCTGCGTCTGCGGCAGCCGGCGGGGCCGGCTGGTGATGGAGAGCGGGCCGTTCCCGGAGGTGCGCGAGAGCGGCGGGCTCTACGTTTTCAGGTAAAGACGAGGACGCGCCTGACGCGTGTTTCGATTGGCGTGGAAAGTTCCGGTTGTTAGGCTTCGCAGGCGGCGTCCGCCGCGCCAGTCTGGAGCGTCCCATGGACATCCCCTGCGCGATCCTGATCGCCGCGTTCTGTCTCCCGGACGCGAACTTCAAGCTGGAGGTCAAGGCGGGACCGGAAGGCTCGGTTGCCATCGTCACCTCCGGCGAAGTCCGCGCTCGGATCCTGCTGT
The DNA here is from genome assembly GCF_030654915.1 of Phenylobacterium sp. GTDB lineage: Bacteria > Pseudomonadota > Alphaproteobacteria > Caulobacterales > Caulobacteraceae > Phenylobacterium. Next base: position 1,090 of record NZ_JAURWM010000152.1, read on the forward strand.
CTGACCCGGGTGGCGCGCCCGCCCCCGAGATGGCGACGCAGCTTTGCTATGAAGGCGCCTGCGTCGACTATTCGGCCCGCCTTCGCGAGGAAGCCTCATCGGTCGAACTGCTCATCGCGGCCGGCCCCGGCCAGGAGCGCTTCATCCAGCTCCGCGGTCCGCTTCAGGCGGTCGGGGACCTCTCGGCACAGATGGCCTACGTGGTCGAATCTCACCGGCGCTGGGTGCGGATCCCCCTCAGCGAATTTTTGATGACCATCGACACGCCACCGGCGCAACCGCAGTAGCGGCCGAGCATCGCCTCGGCTTGGACTGGGCGCGGTAATCCTGTAGGAGGCGCGCCTGACCACATCTGTGACGGCCTCTTTCGGGTTTCCGGCCGCCACTGACATTCGAGCCCGCGACCAGGAGAAATCCCATGGCGTGGCTCGCGCTTAGCATTGCCGTCGTAACCGAGATCATCTGGGCGCTCAGCCTGAAGTGGGCGGGCGTTCAGGCGACGTGGCAGGCGGCGAGCGTGCCCATCGCGCTGAGTTTCGTGAACATGGGCCTGCTGGCCTTCGCCATGCGCGGTTTGCCGGCTAGCACCGCCTATGCGATCTGGACCGGACTAGGCGCCGTCGGGGTTGGTATCTGCGGAGCGCTGCTGTTCGGCGAGAAGCTGTCCATGGCGCAGATCGGCTTCATGGGCATGATCGTGTTCGGCGTCGTGGGGATGAAGCTGGTCTCCCAGGCCTAACCACCCATTGAAGGGAATGTTCAGTGTCGCGATCGCAGGTCATCATCCTCAATGGGGTCGGTAGCGTCGGCAAGAGTTCGACGGCGCGGGCGTTGCAGGAGATCGCCACCCGACCGTTCCTGCATGTGGCGATGGACAGTTTCCTTGAGATGTTGCCGGCGGCGATGATGGGACACCCGGATGGACTGGTGTTCGAGCCGGGGCAGGAGGACGGCCATCCCTCCATCGCCCTCCGGACGGGTCCAGTGCTGGACCGCGCCATGCAGGGCATGCGCCATGCGATCGCGGCGATGGCGGGGCAGGGCAACAACCTGGTTGTTGACGAGGTGATGTTGGGCCGTGGCGAGGCGCGGGCCTATCGCGAACTGTTGCTGGGCCATGACCTGCGCATCGTCGGGCTGGTGGCGCCGCTCGACGTGCTCGAACGGCGTGAGCGTGAGCGGGGAGACCGCGAGATCGGCCTGGCGCGATGGCAGTTCGATCGCGTGCATCAGGGCGTCGTCTATGACCTGGAGATCGACGCGACGGCGACGACACCGGCGCAGAACGCACGGAAGATTTGCGAGGCGTTTGGGCTGTAGCGCTGATCTTCCCCCCGGGGGAAGCAGGGCGAGGTAGGGGCTTGGCGCCCCTACCTCTGGTGTCCTGGACGCCGCGGTGGCCCGAGCAGCCGGGCGGCGGTCCGGGACCTGTCCTACCCCATCAGCAAGACGCCCTTGCGACGGGCGCCGCGGGTCATGACGCCGACCGCGCCGAAGCCCAGGATCATCATCGCCCAGGTGGCCGGTTCTGGAACAGCGCCGCCGATCGGCCCAGGGCTCGGAAGATAGGCCAGGGTGTTGATCTTGTAGGGGAGTACGCCGGCAGGGCCGCCTTGGGTGATGTGCAGGCTGCCGATCCCGTGCAGGTCGCCGCCGTAGCCTTGGAGGCCAGGCGTGATGCCGAAGAAGTAGTTGGAGCCCGAGGCCTCGTCCCAGGACACGCCGTAGAGGCCGTCGTCGGTTCCGACCATGGCGCTTAGCCGGCCGGGGTGGATGGTGCTTCCTGTGTCGATGGCGCCGAGGCCATCGATCCAGGCGCCAGCGCCGTCGGCGTCACGGTTGATGCGGAAGAACAGGTCGTTCACGCCGTCGAAGGCCGTGCCGTAGAGTTGGCCGTTGTAGCTGGCCATGCTGTCGAGCGCGAAGCCGAAGAACTCGCCGCCCTCGCCCAGGGTCAGGCCGCCGAAATAGTCGCCATAGGCTCCCGTGCCGTCCGACTGTTCGATCAGCTTGTAGAAATAGTTGAAGCCGTCGTTCCAGCTGCTGGCGAACAGTTCGCCGGCCAGGGGCGCCATGTTGTCGACCGGGAGGTCGAGCTGGGGACCCGCTTCGTTCTGCGTGACGATGTCGCCGGCGTAGGAGGAATAGCCGCCGACCCCATTGGCCTGCGGATCGACGTGGAAGTAGTAGTCGAACTCGCCGCCCTGGTGGACCTTGCTGCCCACGAGCTGGCCGTTCATGCCGGCCATGGCGGTCAGGGGCAGGTCATTGGCGAGCCCGTTCTTGCCAATCTTCAGATGGCCGAAGTTAGAGGTGTAGGCGCCGCCGCCGATGGTCTCCGGGTTGATCTGCATGAAGAAGTCGATGTCGTCGAAGGCGGTGGCGTAGATCGTGCCCGCTTGGCTGGGGGTGGCGACGGCGGCCCCGAGGAGCAGCGCCGCGCTGATGATTAGACGAGATGCGCGTCGCATTTCGGCCTCCATGATCCGGAAGGCGAAGGCGCCACCGGTTGTGCGCGGAAACTAACGGCTCGTTAAGGCTGTGGAGGTGCAGCGACGCGCGTAAAGGTGCAGGGACGTGCACCTGAGGTGGGTTCAGCGCGAGCGGACGGCGTTGTCGCCATAGGCGGGGCCGCGGGCCATGGATCTCGACAGCGGCATGCGCAGCAGCCAGTCGCCACCAGCCGCAAGCGGGGTTGGGCCGATGTCGCGGGCCAGGTGAGTGCTGAGCTCCTGCGAGATGGAGCCCTCCGGCGCGACGGGATCGGCGGCCACCAGGGCGGCGAAGCGGCGATCGTCCTCGGCGGGGTCGTCGCTCAGGTCGTAGACACGCTCGATCAGCATCGCCGTGGCCGTCGGCGTGCGGCCGCCGTCCAGGGCCGAGCCTAGGGATAGGCCGTCCATCACGTCGGCGCGGGACGTCGCCACGCCGTTGAAAATCCCAAACAGCATCGAGCCGCTGGTGACGTCGGCGGCGATGCAGAACACCTGGTTTTGGAGGCACAACGCCCAGCCGTCGACGACGGTGCCGCCGGTGCCCATGGTCAAGCGCAGCAGGCCGTTGGGGTCCAGCCGCATCATGCTGTGGTCGTGCAGGAAGCGGCCGGGCTGCATGACGTAGGGCCGGGTGGTGCGAAAGATCCCCTCATAGGCGGCGGCGCGCAGGGCGGTCATGGCGTGGATCTGATCGAGGATGGCGATTGGCAGGCCGGTGGGGGGACGCGACAGGCCCGGCAGGCCGTCGGGGTCGGCGCCCAGCAGTTCGGCCAGCCCCGCGAGGCTGCGGTCCCAATCCAGGCTGCTGAAGCTTGGCACCCGCTTGGCGACCAGGGCGGTGATCAGGGACAGGTTGTGGGCCGAGGGACTGACCGCGCCGGTCACCCACCGTCCGACCACGGACTTGTCGACCCCGAGGTCGGCGGCCAGCCGTCCGCGGCTCATCGAAAGCGCCTTCAGGGTCAGGCCGAGTTTGTCGGAAAAGGATTCCTGCATCGGTCTGGCCCCAGGGAGGATGACACGAGCCGGTTGTGTAGGTGCGCCCGCCCAGCGTGCATGGTGCATAGTTTGGCGGGAAGGCATAGCTCATCCACGAAAACGCCCCGCCCTCGGGTGAGGACGGGGCGCTGGACTGGTCTTTGGGCTCGCCGGTTACTTGGCGAGCATGGCCTTGAGTTCGGCCTGGGTTGCGTTGATCGTAGCCGAGCCGTCGGCGATGGCGAGCTTGTCGGTCTCCACCGCGAAGGTGTCGGTTCCCATCTTGATGGTCGCGACCTGCTTGCCGCCCGGATCAGGCTTCACGGCCGTCACCTGACCGATCGACGCGCCGGTCTTGTCCTTGACCGTAGCGCCGACCGTTAGGGGCGCGGTCGCGCTGGCGTCCGTGCCCGAAGGGCTGCTGGCGGCCGGCGAGCCCTCCGCGGCCGGGGACGTGGCCTCGTCCGACTGGGCGGCGCCTTGAGCCATGGCCGGAGCCGAAGTGATCGCAAGAGCGAGGGCCGCGGCCCCGAAGGTGAGAATTGAACGCATGAGGTCTCCCGTAATTGACTGGGCCTCCCCCGAGGAACGGACAAGCTGGCGGGCGTTTGAGGTCATCAAGGGACCGTGATGAGGCGATATCTTGGCTTGGCCGTAGGGCGCGGGCCTTGCGAGGAAGCTGAAAACCCCGGAGAGCTTTGGCCTGCGGCCGGGTGGCCGGCGAGGCGGATGCTTGAATGACGGTGCTCTATTACGCGCTTGCCGCGGCGGCCGAGATCGCCGGCTGCTTTGCGTTCTGGGCCTGGCTGCGGCTGGATCGCTCGGTGTGGTGGGTGGCGCCGGGGATGGCGTCGCTGGCGCTGTTCGCTTTCCTGCTGACCCGGGTCGACAGCGAGGCGGCAGGGCGAGCCTACGCAGCCTATGGCGGTGTCTACATCGTCGCCTCGATTGCTTGGCTCTGGCTGGTGGAGCAACGCACGCCCGACCGCTGGGATCTTCTGGGGGCGGCGATCTGTCTGGTCGGGGCGGGCGTGATCCTGTTGGGGCCACGCAGCGCCTAGGCTTGCGGCGTTGACAGGGCGGGCGCGCCGTCCCTAGCTGAGGCATGGCCTGACATCGGCATGCGGGCGCATCACACGCCCCTTTCACGAGCCCCGCGGAGCGCCGCGCCGGGCCTTCCGATCACACGCTATCGAGACCGATCCCTATGAACACACCCGCCGTCGCCATCCGCCGCGTTCGCGCCGATGACCTGCCCAAGATCGTCCGCTTCGCCTTCACCGTGTCGATCACCGAACCGCTGACTGAGATCAGGCGGCTGGATGAGGCGTTCGAGACCACAGGGCTTTGGCAGGATGAGGCCGGGGCCATGGCCATGGTCGAGGCCGCGAGCGGCCGGCTGCTGGGGACCATGCAGTTCTATCGCTCCGGGCCGTGCATCCATGGACTGGAGCTAGGCTACATCATCCATGCCCCCGCCGACCGGGGACACGGCTACGCCGCGCCGGCGGTGGCGATGTTCGCTGATCTGTTGTTCGAGGAGCGGCCGGGTGTTCACCGGCTGCAACTGATGATCGAGGTGTGGAACACCGCCTCGTGGAAGCTGGCCGAGCGTTGCGGGTTCGTCCGTGAAGGGCTGGTGCGCAGTTCGGGCTTCGGCGAGGCCGATCCGGGCGACAGCTTCCTCTACGCCCGGACGCGCCGAGACTGGCGCGAGCAGCGCCAGACCAGGGTGGGCGGTTAACCCAGGGGGTTTCTGGCCAGGGTGCGGGTGACGCCGACGCAAATCAGGGTCTGGCCAAGGAAATAGAGTCCCCAGATGGCCAGTCCGATCCACGCTGCGTGCTCCAGGGCGCCGGCACGGGCGAAGATCAGCAGGTCGGAAATCACGAACATCAGCGCACCGGCCCCGACCAGGGCGCGGGGGAAGCGGCTGGTCCAAGCCATGGCGGCCATGACCGCCAGGCTCATCGAATAGAGTGTGGCGGCCGCGGCCAGGCCTCGGTCGGTGGGCAGCAGGAAGGCCAAGATCCCGGTGGCGGGGACTAGGAGGATGGCGAACAGCAACTGGCTGCGGCTCAGCGCCCGGCGCCGATTGCGCAGGTAGAGCCAGATGGCGATCAGGTGGCCGACTAGGAACGCGATCGCGCCAACGGTTAGGCCGGCGACCTCCAGCAGCATGTCGCCGAGCGCGCCGAAGGCCATGACCGCGCAGATCAACCAGCCGTCGAGGTTGCGCGCCCTCAGGGCGGCATAGAGGGCCAGCAGGCTGACGCCCGCGCCCTTCCAAAGCATATTGGCGATCGGGGGGAAATCCATCTCCCAGGAGGCCACGTAGCTGACGCCGGCGGCCAGGGCCAAGGCCAGCACCAAGTACGGCGCGAGACTGCGTCGATCCATCTTGTGTCCCCCGAGTTCTTGGACGGCAGTAGAGCCGGCGCTGGGGGAGGGCGGCAAGCCCTTTGCTACCAGACCTTCCACCATTGGTCGGAGGCTAGCGCCGCGTCGCCGGGCCGGACCTCCTGCTGGCCCCAGGACATGACCATGAACAAGGTGTGGCTGCGGATCGTGGCGGTGCCGGCCATGCGCGCGCCGAGCGCGATCGGGCGGCCGGTGGCGGTGTCGTAGGCGAAGGCCGAGAACTCGGCGACGCCGGTGCGGTCGCGGCGCGAGTAGGCCGACAGTTCCGGGATGGTGGCGTTGGTCAGGTTGGACGAGATCGGCAGGGTCAGGCGAGGAATGCCGACCACGCGCTGCATCTTGTCGATCGACAGGGCGCCGAGCCGGATTTCGACGACGATGTCGGAGTCCGCCTGGGTGGCGCTCAGTCGATTGCCGCGGGCGACCAGCGCCTCGCGCACCGCGCTGGCGGCGTACTCGGCGCCTTCGCCCCGGAAGTTGGAGGTGTCCAGGAACACGCGGGCCTCGGCGGGCAGGGCCAGGGAGAACTGGCTGGCCGCGCGTTCGGCGGCGTGGGCGACGAGCAGTTGTTCGGTGGCGGTGCGCGCCGGCGAGGTTTCATTGGCGCTCGCGCAGGCGACCAGGACGAGGCCGCTGATCGTGACGGCGCAGTATCTAACAAGCTTCACATTGTGCCTCCGGCCGTGACGGAAGGGGCCAGAGGCTCGTGATTCGGGGCATGAGTAGGGCGAGGTACGCATTGGGTAGCGGGGTGTAGACGCGGACTGTTACACTTTCTCCGGGCAGACTTGGGGGAAGTGATGGGTAAGCATTGGATGTTGGCGGCGCTGATCGCCGCAAGCTGGGCCGGAACGGCGATGGCCGGGACGATCAAGATCGAGCCTGTCGAAACCCTGGGCTCGATGGTGGAGTTTCGCGACGGCATGGCGGGCGCGCGTTCGAGCCTGGCGCGCAGCGACGCGGCTCTGCTGGTGGCGCGGGCGACCCATGACGATAAAGACATGCCGTCGCTGGTGATCGCCGTGGAGAACCACGGCCAGGCGCCTTTCAATATGACGCCGTCGAGCGTGAGCGTGACGACCCAGAGCGGCGCGGCCGTGGCGGTCTATACCCGCGATGAGGTGATGGCGAGCCTGGAGGCCAGGGGCCGCAAGCGGGCGAAATGGGCGCAGATCGCCGCGGCCATGGACGGGGCGGGCGCGGCGGCCCGCGATCGGCCGACCCCGACCAATCCGCGCATTCAGGACGGCCCGGCCCGCGTGCAGGCTGAGAATGAAGCGATGATGGCCTCAGCTGAATATCTGGGTTTTGTCGCCCAGACGGTGCAGCCGGGCGAGAAGCACATGACCGACCTTGGTCTGGCGCAACTGCCCAAGGACACGACCGATTTGACGGTCGCGGTCACCCTGGCCGGCGAGACGCACCGGTTCCCGCTGAAGGTTACGCGCTATCGATGAGGCCAGGGTGGGCCGGCCGGCGTG
>NZ_JAURWM010000155.1 GCF_030654915.1 Phenylobacterium sp.
AGCTGCAGGCCGCGTCACCGAGGTTCGGCGTTGCCGAGAACAGGGCCAATCCGTTCACCAGGAGATTGAAGGTGGAGTCGTAGCCGCCCTTTCCCGTTACGGATTCCAGATTGAACGTGACCTCGTTCCAGGCCTTGGCGAAGTTGACCGTGAGATTTTCAATCAACGGATCACCGACGACCGTCGCTTCGCCAGAGCCATTGACCGAGAGTTGGCCGGTGGTCGTGCTGTAGGTGACAGCCGAGCCGTCCTGGTTGACGTAGGCGTTGACGCTAGATCCCGTCTGGCTTGAGTTCGAGTGTACGCCGGTCTGGGTCCCGAACGAGCCATTCTCCAATTTGTAGCCGTCCACGAGGACGGAAGCGGCGTTGGCGCTTCCAACTGAGAGTGCGGCAAGTGCGACGCCGGCAAGAACGCCGTTAAGCAACCTATGCATCTGTACCTCCCCATGGGCCGGGGGCGGCCCGCCGAGTTAACGATAAAATAACCCTGTTACCCAATCTCGGCGCAATGCAATCGGCCACAACCATAGGGGTTTTGGGCACAGAAAGCGGCCAAGTAGCGGTTGCAAGTATAGGCTTGCGCGACAACCAATCTTCGCAACTGATAGCTATTCTCAAAATGCCAAGCTCGGCCAAACAGTCGGGCTTTTGTCCTGCTACTGTGACGGGACGGGCTGGCAGTGGGATTGGGAACAATCCGAGGATAGTGTTCGTTGAGGCTTTGCTAGCGTAAAATGCTGGTGCTTCCGTCCCCAAAGGCCCCGTCCTAGACGCCATCCTGGGCGGGGCCGCCGGCATACTTCGCTGATGCTCGCCTGCCGCTCGGAAGTAGCTTGGCCGGCCGCATGAGTTGGGAAAACTTTCCTAAGCCATTGAAACAATTGAAAGCCAATCGACGCCAATTGGATCATAACCTCTTGAAAGTTATAGCTTAGGCCTAGCTTCCCAAGCTGAATGTCGTGGGTTCGAATCCCATCGCCCGCTCCAAGCATGTCATCACCTTGGCCTGGCACCCTGGACCGGTTCTCCGCTCCGGCCCGCCGCAATCGAACAGTACCGGCCGACGGACGCCGCCGAACTCAGA
>NZ_JAURWM010000150.1 GCF_030654915.1 Phenylobacterium sp.
ACACCCTGCTGCTGTTCGCCACCGGCCAGTCCGGCGCCCCGAACATCAGCCGCGCCGGCGACAAGCGCCTGGCCGATTTCCGCGAGAAGCTGGAAGCGGTTCTGCTGGACCTGGCCCTGCAACTGGTCCGCGACGGCGAAGGCGCCAGCAAGTTCGTGAAGATCAACGTGACCGGCGCCGAGACCCCGGCCTCGGCCCGCAAGATCGCCCGCACCATCGCCGAGAGCCCGCTGGTGAAAACCGCCTTCGCCGGCGAGGACGCAAACTGGGGCCGGATCGTGATGGCCGTGGGCCGGGCCGACGAGCCCATCGACCGCGACCGTGTGAAGGTGCAGTTCGGCGACCTGATCGCCGCCCAGGACGGCCTGATCTCGCCGACCTACGACGAGGCCAAGATGAGCGCCTACATGAAGAACCAGGAGCTTGAGGTCTCGGTCGATGTCGGCGTCGGGCGCGGCACGGCCAGCGTCTGGACCTGCGACCTGACCAAGCAGTACGTCGCGATCAACGGCGACTATCGCTCCTAAGACCCCCCTGGAATCAAAATCCCCGGCCGCGTGAGCGGGCCGGGGATCGATAGGCTCAAGGCTCGCGGAGCAATTTCAATGCTCCGCGGCGATGATGAGGGACCTTAGTCCAGCGGGGTCCAGCGCTTGGCCGGGGCGCTTTGGCCGCCCTGGGCTTGAGCCTTTTCGCGCTGCGGACCCTTGAACTGGCTCTGAGCGATGGGCGTGGTGGAGGCGCGTTCGCCGCCGGTGCGGGCGCCGTGCGGATGGCGATCGCCGCCTTGGCCCTGACGTTGTCCGCCGCCGGTCTTGGCGCCGGCGCTCGGACGGTTGCGCTGCTGGCGCAGGCCGCCCGGCAGGTCGCTGCGGTTCTGCGGCTTGCGTTGACCGCGATCACCGCCGCGCTCGTTGTTGTTGCGGCCGGCTTCAGCGCGCTCCATGGCGATTTCCGGCATGGCCTGGGTCATGACGTGCAGACCCTTGTCGTTGCGGCGGTCGAAGGACGGGATGGTCTGACGCGTCACCTTTTGGATGTCGCGCAGCAGGTTGCGTTCGTCGTCGGCGCAGAAGGCCACGGCCGAACCGCCGGCGCCGGCGCGGGCCGTCCGGCCGATCCGGTGGACGTAGGATTCCGGCACGTTGGGCAGTTCGTACTGAACCACGTGGGTCACGGCGTCGACGTCGATGCCGCGGGCGGCGATGTCGGTCGCGACCAGGGCGCGGACCTCACCGGCCTTGAAGGACGCCAGCGAGCGTTCGCGTTGGCCTTGGCTCTTGTCGCCGTGGATGGCCGCGGCTTCGACGCCGGCCGCTTCGAGCGACTTGGCCACCCGGTCCGCGCCGCGCTTGGTGCGTGTGAAGACGATGACGCGCTTGAAGTTCTTCTCGGCGAACAGTTCGCAGAGCAGGGCGCGCTTGCGGGCGGTCTCGACGAAGATGACCTTCTGGGTCACGCGCTCGACCGTGGTCGATTCCGGGGCCACCGCCACCTTGTGCGGGTTGGGGTTCAGCAATTCGCTGGCCAGCTTGCCGATCTCGGTCGGCATGGTCGCCGAGAAGAACAGGTTCTGGCGATCCTTGGGCAGGTACTTCACGATCCGGCGGATGGGCAGGATGAAGCCCATGTCCAGCATCTGGTCGGCTTCGTCGAGGACGAACATCTCAACGCCGCCCAGGGTGATGGACTTCTCGCCGAGGTGGTCGATCAGACGGCCGGGCGTGGCGACGAGCACGTCGACGCCCGAGGCCATGGCGCGCATCTGGCCGCCGTACTTCACGCCGCCGAACACCACGGCGACGGAGACGCCCATGTGCTTGCCGTAGGTCTTGAAGCTTTCGGCGATCTGGGTGGCCAGTTCGCGGGTCGGGGACAGCACCAGCACGCGGCAGCCGCGACGGGGCGCGGGCTTACGGTCGGCGGCGAGGCGGTGCAGGATCGGCAGGGCGAAGGCGGCGGTCTTGCCGGTCCCGGTCTGGGCGATGCCCAGCAGGTCGCGGCCGCTCAGCACGCCCGGAATGGCTTGAGCTTGGATCGGGGTGGGCGTGGTGTAGCCCTCGTCGGCCAGGGCCTTGAGCAAGGACTTGTCGAGGCCGAGGTCTGTAAACTTGGTCAAAACGTATGTGTCTTTCACATATGCGCCGTGCCCGGCCGCTTGGCTGTGCCAAGGGTCGCGGGGGCGCGGGTCAGTTGTGGAAAGCCCCCGCGTGGCGGGGCGATCTATGCGATCTCTTCAGGGCGCTCGACAGGCTGGGCTTTTCTTAGAACCCATCACGCGGCTGGAGCACCGATAGCGCCGCTATTGCTGCAGCGCAGCGCCGAAATGCCGGTTCACGGGCCAAAAGTCAAGAAGAACCGGGATCTGCGGGTATGTGCATCTGCGGCCTGTTGCATTTTCGCCTTTAGACCGCGAGGAAATGGCATGGCTGAAACCAAACCCATGCTGTTCGTCGCAGCCGCGGCGCTGATCGACACCGACGGCCGCGTGCTGATCTGCAAGCGCCCCCAAGGCAAGCAACTCGCCGGTCTGTGGGAGTTTCCTGGCGGCAAGGTCGAGCCGGGCGAATCGCCCGAGCAGTGCCTGATTCGCGAACTCGACGAGGAGTTGGGGATCCAGGTGTCGCACGCCTGCCTCGCGCCGTTTGTGTTCGCCAGCCACGCCTATGAGACGTTCCACCTGATGATGCCGCTTTATCTGTGTCGGCGATGGGAGGGCTTCGTGACCGCCAAGGAGCACGATGACCTCGCCTGGGTGAAGCCGGCCAAGCTCGCGGACTATCCGATGCCGCCGGCCGACGAGCCGCTGGTCGCCTGGTTGCGCGACCTGATCTGAGCGCGACCGCAGCGAGCTAAGCACGGGACGTCGGCGCCATGTGGGGTTAGCTTTCCTCAGGCGGCGACGAGTCCGCCGCGAGGAAACTGCTCATGCCTCCGAGACCCCGGCCCAAGGCGGCCGCAAAGTTCTTCGGCCTATACCGGGGCGTCGTGGTCGCGAACTTGGATCCCCAAGGCGTGGGCCGCCTTTCGATCGCCTGTCCCGATGTGTCCGATGTCCCCGGTTGGGCCATGCCCTGCCTGCCATTGGCGGGACCCGGCATGGGCGCTGTTTTCGTGCCGCCGGTCGGCGCGAGCATCTGGCTTCAGTTCGAGGCGGGGGATCCGGATCGCCCCGTGTGGGTCGGCGGCTATTGGTCGAGCGCGGCCGAGACGCCCGCGGCCTCCCAGGCTGCATCGCCGTCGGGACCGCCCATCGTGTTGCAGAGCGCCCTGCAGAACCGCCTGGTGATCAGCGACCTGCCCGGCCTAGCCGGCGGTGTGATGCTGCAGAGCGCCTCGGGCGCCACCATTCGCGTCACCGACGCCGGCATCACCATCGACAACGGGCAAGGCGCCAGCATCGTGTTGAACGGACCGGCGGTCACCATCAACGGCGGCGCGCTGGAGATCGTCTGATGCCTAGCCCGCTCCTCGACGCCGCCGCGGTGGTGATGTGCGCTCACGGCGGCTTGGCCCATCCAGCCGGTCCAAACGCCCGCGTGCGGGTTGGCGGCGCGCCGATCGCCACCTTGGCCGGTCCCTGGCCGATCGCTGGTTGTCCCTTGCCGCCGGACGCCGGCGGTCCCTGCTTGATCGCGCAGTTCTCCACCGCGGCGAGCCGCGTCACCTCTGGCGGCCAGCCCGTGTTGCTCACCGATAGTTTCGCCTTCGCCGCGCCCACCGGCGCAAGGCTGACCGTTGCGTCGGCGCAGAACCGGGTCCGCGGGATCTGACGGTCGCTGCGCCCTCCTTGACCCGTGGGGCGCCCGCGCCTAGTTTTTGCGGGTCCCCAATGCGACGCGAAAAGGAGGGTAGCCATGATTGTTCTCAGCCGCACCGCCCTCCGCTGCGTCGCCGAACAGGTATCCTGATACCGTAGGACTTTCGGCGAACGCCTGACCAGGCCTTCGAACCGAAGGATGCCTAGCCTTGCTAGACACATACGGCTGGAGCCAAACGCTCCAACGCCATTTCACCGACCACGCGGCGCGCGGCTTCTCGCCCGGCCGCGTCATTGTTCAACAGCGCGGGCTCTACCGGCTCGCCACGCCGCTGGGCGAGGTTTCGGCCGAGCCTTCCGGAAAGTTTCTCCATGAGGCCCTGATCGGCGACCACCCGGTCGCCGGGGACTGGGTCGCTTGCACGGTCCGCGCACAGGAACGGGCGGCCACCATCCATCACCTGCTGCCGCGTTCCAGCGTCTTCATTCGCCGGGCCTCGGGGCCGGGCGGCGGCTCGCAGGTGGTGGCGGCCAATGTGGACTTGGTCCTGCTGGTCGCCTCGCTCAACGCCGACCTCAGCCTGCGTCGGCTGGAACACTATCTCGCCACCGCCTGGGAGAGCGGCGCCCAGCCGGTGATCGTGCTGACCAAGGCTGACACCTGCGAAGACGCCGAGGCCCTGATCTCGCAAGTCGAGGCGATCGCCTTCGGCGTTCCCGTCCACGCTGTGTCAGCGGTGACGGGCGAAGGCGTGGCCGAAGTCCGCGCCTTGCTGGCGCCCGGCAAGACCGCCGTGCTGCTTGGATCTTCGGGTGTGGGCAAATCGACCCTGGTCAACGCCTTGGCCGGGGCCGAGCTGATGGCCACCGGCGGCATCCGCGAGGACGACGCGCGCGGACGTCACACCACCACCCACCGCGAACTGGTCGTGTTGCCGACGGGCGCGTTGGTCCTGGATACGCCGGGCATGCGCGAGCTTGGCCTATGGGACGCCGACGAGGGGGTGGCCGCGACCTTCGGCGATATCGAAGCCCTGGGCGCGGCGTGCCGGTTTCGCGACTGCGGTCACCAGGCCGAGCCTGGTTGCGCCGTGCGGGCGGCCCTGGAGCTTGGAGACCTCGATGAGGGGCGGTGGAAGAGCTACGGCAAGCTCCAGCGCGAATTGGCCCACCTCGATCGCCGCGACGACCCACAGGCCCAGATCGAGAACCGCAAGCTCTGGGCCCAGCGCCACAAGGCCTCGCGTCAGCGGCTCAAGCACCGCGATCGGGAGGCCTACTGAACGCACATGAAAAGGCCCGCGGTGAGCTCGGATCACCGCGGGCCGTCTTAGGAGCCGAAGCTAGGTCTCGACCAGTTCGCGTGCGACGTGCACATCGAACGCCTCTGAGTTGAGCCCGAGTCTGCGCGCCGCGCCAGTCCCATATTCACGTTCGGCGAGGGCGAAGTGACGCACCGGACCTGAGCGCCGGCGCCCAGTTCACAGTCGGGCGGTGATCAGGCTATCTGATCGCAATGCCGACATTCCGAGAGCAGCCCAACCGGACGTTGGCCGTGACCTGGCGATCGGCTTCGCCGCGCCGGAAGCAGCTCAAGGAGATCGCCGCGTGGATCCGTCGATGGGTGATTGGATGGCGGACTTCCTGGCCGCCGAGCGGCTGCCGGCCTCCTACGCGCGGACCATCGAGGCGGTGGCCGTGCCGCTGGCCCAGCGGATCGAGACGGAGGCCGCGCGATCGGGCGGGGTGGTGGTCGGCGTCTGCGGCCCCCAGGCTAGCGGCAAGTCGACCCTGACGGCGGTGGTGAAGCGGCTGCTGGAGGCGGGCGGCCTGAGGGTCGCGCTGTTCTCGCTCGACGACATTTACCTGACACGGGCCGAGCGCCAGGCCTTGGCGCGGAATGTCCATCCGCTATTGGCCACCCGCGGGGTTCCCGGCACCCACGATGTCGCCTGGGGCCAGGCGCTGCTGACCGATCTGCGCGCGCCACGCCAGACCCTGCTGCCGGCCTTTGACAAGGCCAGTGATGATCGCAAGTCAGGCGCGCCGTTCGAGGGGCCGGCCGACGTGGTGCTGTTCGAAGGCTGGTGCGTCGGCGCCCGCCCGCAGGAGGATGTCGCCCTGGCGCGGCCGCTCAACGCTCTCGAGCGCGACCTGGACCCTGACGGCGTTTGGCGGACCTATGCCAATACGGCCCTGGCGGGACCCTATCAGGAACTGTTCTCAAAGCTCGACCTGTTGGTGCTTCTGCAGGCGCCCGGCTTCGAGGCTGTGCTGGATTGGCGGATCGAGCAGGAGCGCAAATTGCGCGAACGTCTGGCCCGCGAGGGAGGCGACGCCTCCCGCGTGATGAGCGATGAGCAGGTGGGGACCTTCATCGCGCACTACGAGCGGCTCACGCGCTGGATATTGGAAGAAATGCCGAGGCGGGCCGACATCGTGGTCCGCCTCGACAAACAGCGACGCGCGTCGCTTTAGGCGGCCGGTTCGGCGTTCAGCACCTGGGTCAGGCGCTGGCGCAGGGCGTTGTCCTTTTGGACGGCGGCCGACATCTGGTTGTATTTGTCGGGCGATAGGCCGCTGGCCTGCACGGCCGTGCTCATCTTCCCGATCATTTCCTTTTGGACGGTGGCCTTGGTCGGGCCGTCGGCCCCGGCCAGCTTGGGGCTGTACTCGGCGTTGATCTTCTGAATTTCGGTCATGGCAGCGCCAAACGACTTCAGTTCGGCGTCGGTGAAACCGCCGGCGGCGGGCGCGGCCGCGGCCGGAGCTTCAGCGGCCGGAGCGGTTTGGGCTTGAGCCGAGGCGGAGAAGGTCGCGGCGCCGAGCAGGCCAGCGGCCAGAATAGCAATACGCATACGGAGGGTTTCCTAACCTAATTGGGATCGAGCCCCGTCAGCCTAACGGGCTCCCCTGGGCCAAAATAGGACCAGAATGCGCCGAACACCGGTCCGCGCCGATTGTGCGCAGCTGGCAGGCGCCCCGCCTTGATCGGCGCCGCTTGGGGGCGTTGGTTCCGTAAGGTGAAGCTAATTGCTCATCGACAAGTTTAATGAAGCCCGCATAGATTGTGCTCGCCCCGCACGGCTGTGCGGGCCGCTGGGGGGCGTCATGAGACATTTGATTGCGGCCGTTGCAGCTTGTCTGCTGCTGGCCGCCTGCACCACGACCAACACCAAGCTGGCGGTCAATTCGACCAAGCCGGCGCCCGGCGCGCGTATCGTGCTCGTCGATCCGGACATCGAGTTGGCGGTGCTCACCGCGGCGGGCATCCAGGAGCCCAGAGCCGACTGGAGCACGCAGGGCCACGCCAATGTCTCCGCCGAGATCGAGCGGCAGATGAAGGCGCGGGCGCACACCTATCGATTGCTGGACCCGGACGACGCCATGGCCGGCCGGACCGGTCAGCTGCTGAGGCTGCACGAGGCGGTCGGTCAGTCGATCATGATGTTCAACTATGGCCAGGTGGCCCTGCCGACCAAGAAGGGTTCCTTCGACTGGACCCTGGGCGAAGGCGCGCAGGCGCTCGGCTCGGCCTATGATGCGGACTATGCGCTGTTCGTCTATGGCCGCGGCAACTACGCCAGCGGGGCGCGGGTGGTGACGGCGATCGGCCTGGCGGCGTTGGGCGTGGGCGTGCCGATCGGCGGCCAGCAGAGCTTCGCCTCGCTGGTGGATTTGAAGACCGGCCGTGTGGTCTGGTTCAACGTGGTCAGCACCGGTCCGACCTCGGACATGCGCAAGGCCGAGGGCGCGGCCGAACTGGTGAAGGCTGTGCTCAAGGACGCGCCGCTCTAGGCCATGATGCGCCGCGCGGTCTCCATCATCGCCCTGACGGCGGCGTTCGCCGTCGCTCAGCCCGCCGTCGCCCAGCAGCGCGCGCCAGGCTTGCGCCCCGACGTCGCGTCGGTTGAAGGCGGCCTCTGGTCGACGATGGATAGGGCGGAGGCGGAAGCCAAGACTCGCGCCGACCGCAACACGGACGCGGCGCTGAACGGCTATGTCCGGGACGTCATGTGCAAGGTCGCAGAGGCCTACTGCCCGGAGCTTCGCGTCTACGTAATGGACCGTCCGTTTCTGCAGGCGACCATGGCCCCGAATGGCTATTCCGA
>NZ_JAURWM010000164.1 GCF_030654915.1 Phenylobacterium sp.
CGCATCATCGTCGTCGACGACGACTATCACGCGGTCGGGCTGATCACCGTCAAGGACATGGAGAAGGCCCAGGCCTATCCAAGCGCCGCCAAGGACGCCCAAGGGCGCTTGCTGGTCGGCGCGGCCTCCACGGTCGGCGACACCGGTTATGAGCGCTCCATGGCCCTGGTCGAAGCGGGCGTGGACGTGGTGGTGATCGACACCGCCCATGGCCATAACGCCGACGTCTCCCGGGCGGTCGAGCGTCTCAAGCGCGAAACCAACCGGGTGCAGATCGTCGCTGGCAACGTCGCCACCTATGACGGCGCGCGCGCCCTGATCGACGCTGGCGCTGACGCCGTGAAGGTCGGGATCGGTCCTGGCTCGATCTGCACCACGCGCATCGTGGCGGGCGTGGGCGTTCCCCAACTGACCGCCATCGCCGACGCTGTCCGCGCCGCCGCCGGCACCGACGTTCCGGTCATCGCCGACGGCGGGATCAAGTATTCCGGCGATCTGGCCAAGGCGCTCGCCATGGGCGCCCAAGTGGCCATGATGGGCTCGGCCTTCGCCGGCACCGACGAGGCGCCGGGCGAGGTGTTCCTGTACCAGGGGCGCTCCTACAAGGCCTATCGCGGCATGGGTTCGTTGGGCGCGATGGCCAATGGTTCGGCCGACCGCTACTTCCAAAAGGAGGTCTCGGCCCTGAAACTCGTGCCCGAGGGCATTGAGGGCCAGGTCGCGTACAAGGGACCGATCACCCCGATCCTGCATCAGATGGTCGGCGGCCTGCGGGCGGCCATGGGCTATGTGGGCGCGGCCGATCTGGCGACCTTCCGCAGCAAGGCGCGGTTCATCCGCATCACCGGTGCGGGGCTCCGCGAGAGCCACGTCCATGACGTGATGATGACCCGCGAGGCGCCGAACTACACGAGCCCTGTCTGATGACCACGGCCGTCGAACTTCAGCTGCTGGGGGCCGCCGTCATCGTCGGTGTCGTCCAGTTGCTCTGGGCGGCGGCCGCGGCTCGGCGCCAGCAAGGTTTGGATTGGGGGAGGGGGCCGCGCGACGAGCCTCATCCCCTGACCGGCCATGCGGCGCGTCTGGAGCGATCCTTCGCCAACTTCATGGAGACCTTCCCGCTGCACGCCGCGGCGGTGATCGTCGCCTATCTGGCGGCGAAGCTGGGTCCCCTGACCCTGTGGGGCTCGGCGTTCTATGTCATTGCGCGCGCCCTGCATCCGATCCTCTATGTCGCCGCCATCCCGTTCCTGCGCAGCCTGGTCTGGTTCGTGGGCTTCGGCGGCACCCTGGCGATCATCGCCGCTATTTTCCTATGATTGTGAGTAGAGCCCTTGCGTGACGGCGGACGCCTCTCCGCAGCCATCGAGATCCTCACCGACGTCGAGACGCGCCACCGGCCTGTGAAGCTGGCGCTCAAGGCGTGGGGTGATGCTTCTCGGTTTGCTGGATCCAAGGACCGCGCCTGGGTTTCGGGCCTGGTGCTCGACGTCCTGCGCCGCCGCCGTTCGCTCGGCTGGCGGATGGGCGACGATAGCCCGCGGGCGGCGACGCTCTGCGCGCTGCATGTGTTTTGGGACTGGCCGGTCGAGCGGGTGGCCGAGGCCGCCGGCGATGAGCCGCATGGTCCGGGCGCCCTGACCGACGCCGAACGCGCCGCGCTGGCGCAGCCTCGCGATCTGGCCGAGGCGCCCGCCGCCGTGCGCGGCGACTATCCCGATTGGCTGGAGCCTTCGCTGGTTCGCGCGTTTGGCGACGACGCGGCGCTGGAAGGCGCGATGTTGTCCGAGCGCGCGCCGGTCGATCTGCGGGTGAACACCCTGAAGACCGACGTCGGACAGGCGCTAAAGGCGCTTGGTCCGCTCAACGCCGAGCCGACCGGCGTCCTGCCCAACGCGCTGCGCATGGCCGCGCCTGATCCCAGCCAGCGCGCAGCCTCGCTGGAAACCGTGCCGGCCTTCTCCAAGGGCTGGTTCGAGGTTCAGGACCTGGCCTCGCAGATCGCCGCCGAAGCGGCCGGCGAGATCCGGGGCGCTCAGGTGCTCGATCTCTGCGCCGGGGGCGGGGGCAAGACGCTCGCCCTGGCCGCCGCCATGGCCAACAAGGGCCAGATCTACGCCTTTGACAGCGAGGCTCGTCGCCTGGCCGACACGGTCCGACGCTCCGAGCGGGCAGGTGTGCGCAACCTGCAGGTCCGCTCGCCGATCTATCCCAATCCGTTGAAGGATCTGGAGAACAAGATCGACGTGGTGTTTATCGACGCGCCTTGCTCGGGCACCGGCGCCTGGCGCCGTCACCCCGACACCAAGTGGCGTCTGAAGCCGGCCCTCCTGGCCCAGCGCATGGCCGACCAGGACGCGGTGCTGGACCTGGGCGTTCAATACGTGAAGCCGGGCGGCCGGATCGTCTACGTCACCTGCTCGGTGCTGCCCGAGGAGGACGAGGACCGCGTCGCCGCCTTCCTCGAGCGCTGGATGGACTTCCGCGTGACGCCCGCCACCAACAATCCCGACCTCCTTCGCCACCTGACGGCGGAGGGTTATCTTCGTCTTTCGCCCCGCAGCTCGGCTACCGACGGGTTCTTCGTCGCTGTGCTTGAGCGCGCCAAATGGACTCCGCAATGACTGAAAAAGCCCGCCAACAGGCCCACGAACGCGTCCTCATCGTCGACTTCGGCAGCCAGGTCACCCAACTGATCGCCCGCCGTCTGCGCGAGAGCGGCGTCTATTGCGAGGTTCATCCCTTCGACAAGGTCGAGGCGATGCTGGAGGCCTTCGGACCCAAGGCCGTGATCCTGTCCGGCGGCCCCGCCAGCGTCCATGAGGACGAGAGTCCAGCCGTCACCAAGAAGGTCTTTGAACTGGGCGTTCCGGTGCTGGGCATCTGCTACGGCGAGATGACCATGTGCGCCGAGCTCGGCGGCGCGGTCGAGGGCGGCCACACCCGTGAGTTCGGCCGGGCTGAGATTCTGATCGAGCGCGAGAGCCCGCTGCTGGACGGCCTGGGCGCGGTCGGCGCCAAGGAAACCGTGTGGATGAGCCACGGCGACAAGATCACCGCCATCCCGCAGGGCTTCCACGTCGTGGCCTCGTCGGAGGGCTCGCCCTTCGCCGTGATCGCCGATGAAGGGCGCCGTTTCTACGGCATCCAGTTCCACCCGGAAGTCGCTCACACCCCGCGCGGCGCGCTGATGCTGCGCAACTTCACCCACAAGATCGCCGGGCTGAAGGGCGACTGGACCATGGCCGCCTTCCGCGGCGAGATGGTTCAAAAGATCCGAGATCAGGTCGGCGACGGTAAAGTGATCTGCGGCCTGTCCGGCGGCGTCGACTCATCGGTGGCCGCCGTGCTGATCCACGAGGCGATCGGCGACCAACTGACCTGCGTGTTCGTCGACACCGGCCTGCTGCGCAAGGACGAGGCGACCCAGGTCGTCACCATGTTCCGTGACCACTACAACATTCCGCTGGTCCACGTGGACGCCGCCGACCTGTTCCTCGGTGAACTGGCCGGCGTCTCGGACCCGGAAACCAAGCGCAAGACCATCGGGCGTCTGTTCATCGACGTCTTCGACAAAGAAGCCGCCAAGATCGACGGCGCCAACTTCCTGGCCCAGGGCACGCTCTATCCCGACGTGATCGAGAGCGTCTCGGCGCGCGGCGGTCCCTCGGCGGTGATCAAGAGCCACCACAATGTCGGCGGCCTGCCGGACTACATGAAGCTGAAGCTGGTCGAGCCACTGCGCGAACTGTTCAAAGACGAGGTCCGCGCGCTGGGCGTCGAACTGGGCCTGGCCCCGGCCTTCGTCGGCC
>NZ_JAURWM010000178.1 GCF_030654915.1 Phenylobacterium sp.
GTCGCCCCGGGGAATTTGTAGGTTAGTTCCGGGGCCGAGCGGGCGCCCTCCAGCTCCAGCATCTGGCGGCCCAACTGATCAAGCTCGCGGGTGGTGATGCCGGGCTCCAGCGCCTTGCCCATCGCCTCCAGCGTCCGGGCCACCAGCCGGCCGGCGGCCTTCAGGCCTTCGAGTTCTTCTTCTTTTTCAATGGTCATCTTGAACGCTGTTCCTACAGATCGGGCCGCACGATGGTCTTGCCGACCACCTTGCGGGTCGCCAGCGAATCGAAGGCGGCACGCCATTCGCTGAGCGGATATTCGTGGTCGACGCGGGGCTTCATCTGGTCGGCCATGGCCCAGATTGCGGCGGTGTTCTCGCGGCCTTTCTCGGGGAACTGGCGGCCGTATTCACCGGCCCGCACGCCCATGACAGAGAAGCCCTTGATCAAGGCGATATTGACCGGCAGCACCGGCTGGCGGCCGGATGTGAAGCCGATTGAGAGGATGCGGCCGTTGAAGGCGATGCAGCGCAGGCTCTCGTCGAAGACGTCGCCGCCGACTGGGTCGTAGATCACGTCGGCGCCGCGGCCACCGGTGATCTCCTTGACCTTCTCACGGAAGCCGCCGGTGACGTTGACCACGGCGTCCGGCTGGTATTCGGCCTGGAGGATGGCCAGCTTCTCGTCGGAGGCCGAGGCGGCGATCACCTTGCAGCCAAGGTGCTTGGCCATGTCGACGGCGGCCAGACCAACGCCGCCGGCCGCCCCATGAACGAGCACCCACTCGCCGGCCTCGACCTGGGCGCGGCGCACCAGCGAGACATAGGCGGTGAGGTAGGCGGTCGAATACCCCGCCGCCTGGCTGAACGACAGGCTGTCAGGTTTCTTGCGCAGGACCGTGGCCGGGGTGACCGCATATTCGGAAAGGCCGCCGATCTTGGCCCCGCCGACCACGGCGTCGCCGATCTGGAACTCGCTTACGCCCTCGCCCAGGGCCGAGACCTCGCCGGAGACCTCCATGCCGGGAATGAACGGCAAGGACGGCTTGTGCTGATACTCGCCGCGGGTCTGCAGCAGATCGGGGAAATTCACCGCCGCCGCGCGCACCTTGATCTGCACCTCGCCCGGACCGGGGGCGGGGGTCTCAATCTCCTTCAGGACGCAGCCGCCGTACTCGGGGGCCAGTTCCTCAACCAACAGCGCGCGCAATCCGTCCCTCCAGGCCTTCGCGGACCAGGCCCGCAATTTCGCCGTAAGCCACATAGGCGCCCGGAACCACGATGGTGAACCCGTGGGCCGGACTCTCACGGCAACGATAGATGATCGGCGCGCCGAGGCCGCAGTCCATGGAAACGCCGCCAATCGCCGCGTGACCGGCGCGAGCCCCAATGCGGGCCGCGTGTGCGCGAACGTGCCGGAAGGCGCTCAGCACGCCCTCCAGCCCCGCGTGGCCGGTGCGGGGAATGACAGGACGGTGCGGGCGAGGAGCCGCTGAACCGATCCGTCCCGCACGCCTTCAGGCCTTGGACTGCGGAAGGCCCTGCAGGCCCCCCTGGATCATCGCCACCGCGAATTCAGTCGCGCCCTCAGTGTCGATGGGGCGCCGGGTCAGCATTCTCTCGCCGACGTCGCGGGCGATGGCGATGCAGGCCGCGGCCACATAGTCGGGATCGGCCGCCGGCGCCCGGCCCTTGGCGATTTCCTCGACGATGGCTTCACGCACTTCGTTGAACACCGCGGCCATTTCCGGTGTTTCGCCATGAACGTGCGGAACGACCTCCTCGGGCGGGCGGCGCGCCAGCCAGGTCTTGTGGGCGTCGGTTAGAAACAGGAAGTAGGCGCCGATGGCGGCGCGGACGAACTCGCTCCAATCGGCCGACTGCGCGCGTTGGGCCTTGAGCAGCGGCGCGAACTGCCGAGCGCCTTCGGCCGAGAGGGCGAGGTACACCTCGTCCTTGGACCGGTAGTAATTATAGAAGGTGCCGGCCGCCAAGCCGGTGCGGCGGATGATGTCGCGCACCGTGGCGGTCTCGTAGCCAAGTTCTCCAAACACCTCGCGCGCGGCGTCGAGTATGGCCTGCCGGTTGGCGACCTTGGTCAGTTCGCGTTTGCCGGCTGGCAGGTAGGCGACTTCGGACATTTAGCTATGACTCAAGAAACGTGACGCCCGTCATTGTAGGGCCAGCCGGGGCTTGAAGCAAAGGCTGGGCGTTGGCGCGCGCCACCTGCCGGCTAGGTCATACCGTGCGCGCGGCGCGGTCCTTGGCGTTGGTGGCCGAAATCGCCTCCCGCGCCGCTGTCCACTCGGCGTCGCCCCAACTGCGCAACCGTGAGAAGTTGCCGCCCGTGGCCTGCCAGGCAGCGCCGTCGATGGCGATGGTCTGGCCGTTCACATAGGCCGACAGCGGATGCAGCAGATAGACGGCGAGATTGGCCAGCTCACGCATATCGCCGACCCGGCCCATCGGATTGCCGGCCATGTCGGAATAGGCGCCGCCGGTGTCCTCGGCCTGGCTAGGGTTGAGCCGGGCGCTCATACCCTCGGTGGGGAACGGGCCAGGCGCGATGTTGTTGAAGCGAATACCGTAGTCGCCCCACTCGACCGCCAGCGACTGGCTCATGGTGGCCAGCCCCGCCTTCGACATGGCTGAAGGCACGGTGAAGGGGCCGCCGTTCCAGACCCAGGTGGTCAGGATCGACACCACCGACGCCCGCTTGCCCTCGGCGATCCAGCGTTTTCCGCAGTCGAGGGTGACGAAGAACGAACCGCGGAAGACGATGTTGGCGATGGCGTCGAAACCCCGCGGGCTCAGGTCCTGGGTGCGGCTGATGAAGTTGCCCGCCGCGTTATTGACCAGGCCGGTCAGGGCGCCGCCGTCGCTCCAGATCGTATCCAGCATGTCCGAGATCGCCTCCGGCACGCGAATGTCGCAAGCCAGGCCGACCACCTTGCCGCCAGCCTGGGGATGGGCGGCCATCAGTTCCTTGGCGGTGGCCTCCACGACCCCGCCGCGACGGCCGCAGATATAGACCTCGGCGCCCAGGATCAGGCAGGCCTCGGCCATCACCTTGCCAAGGCCCGTGCCGCCGCCGGTGATCAGGATCCGCTCGCCCTTCATCAGGCCGGGACGGAACATCAGGTCGTCCTGGGTCAACTCGGCCATCGCGCGTCCTCCGCATATGTTTAGAGGATGTCGCGGCCCCTTACGCCGCGTAGGTCAAGCCGGCAGCACCTCGTGGGCGCGGTGGTCCTCCGGAACGCCGTCGATGAAGATCACGTCGCCTTCGGAGTGCCGGGTCCGCAGCGGCAAGATCGCCTGATAGTCGGGCGATGCGTACCAGTCGCGCGCCGCCCTGCGATCAGCGAACTCGATGATGATCAGGTCGCCGGTCCAGTCGCCTTCCAGCACCTCGGCCTGGCCGCCATGGACCCGGAACTTGCCGCCGAAGGGCCCCAGGGTGGCGTCGATCCGATGCAGGTACTCGGCGATGGCTTCACCCATCACGACGTTGCGGAGCTTGGCGATGGCGTAGGTGGACATAGGAACCTCGTGGTCAGGGGCCTCAGTTCCACGAACATGGCCTCTCCCAGCGTCCGGATCGATTACCCGCCAGGTAGTGCTCAGGCGCCCTTTCGCGGCGGAAGACCATCGGGCCGCCAACGAAAAAGGGGCCGCCTCGCGGCGACCCCTTCGTTTGTTCCTGGACGTCTTGTTCTTAGAATTCTTCCCAGGTCTCATCGTCGGCCTGGGGAGCATAGGCTAGGGCCGTGGCGCCACGTGTAGCTGGACGTTGCGGCGGGCGTTGTTGCTGGCGTTGCTGGGGAGGCGCGGACCTGCGGGTCGCGGTCTGCACCCCGCCGCCGGCCACCTTGAAGCGGGCGACCAGGCGAGCCAGTTCCTCGGCCTCGTCGGCGAGGACGCGGCTGGCGGCCGTCGATTCCTCGACCATGGCGGCGTTCTGCTGGGTGACCTGGTCCATCTGGTTGACGGCGGTGTTCACCTGGCCGAGGCCGAGCGCCTCTTCCTTCGCCGAGGCGGCGATTTCGCCGACGACGTTGGAGATCTCGCCGACCTGACGGACGATGCGTTCCAGGGCCTTGCCGGTCTCGCCGACCAGGCTCACGCCGGAGGCGACTTGCTGGCTGGAGGCCGAGATCAGGGTCTTGATCTCCTTGGCGGCTTCGGCCGAGCGTTGAGCCAAGGCGCGGACTTCGGAGGCGACGACCGCGAAACCACGGCCAGCTTCCCCAGCGCGGGCGGCCTCGACGCCGGCGTTCAAGGCCAGCAGGTTGGTCTGGAAGGCGATCTCGTCGATCACGCCGATGATCTGGCTGATCTGCTTGGCCGAGCTTTCGATCTGGCCCATGGCCTCGATGGCGCGGCCGACGACCAAGCCGCCTTCTTCGGCGTCGGTCTTGGCGGCGGCGACGGCTTCACGGCCGTGCGAGGCGCCTTCAGAGGTCTTGTTGACGGTCGCGGTAATCTCGTCGAGCGCCGCGGCGGTTTCTTCGAGGGTCGCGGCCTGGTGCTCGGTACGGCGTGACAGATCGTCGGCCGAATGGCTGATCTCACCGGCGCCGGACTGGATGGAAGCGGTGGCGCCGGCGATGGCGCGCATGGCTTCCTCAAGCTTGGCGGAGGCGGCGTTGAAGTCGTCGCGCAGCTTGCGGTAGTCGCCTGGGAACTCGCGGTCGAGGCGATAGGTCAGATCGCCGGCGGCGAGGCTGTCGAGGCCCTGGGCTAGAGAATTGACCACCATGGCCTGCTCTTCGGCGATGGCCTCGGCGGCTTCGGCGTTCTGGCGGCGGGTGATCTCGGCGGCGGCCTCGGTCTGCTCGTGTTCGACGCGCAGCTTTTCAAGGTGGAGCTGGTTGTCGCGGAAGATGGTCAGTGAGGAGACGATCGCGCCGAGCTCGTCCTTACGAGCCAGGACGTCCAGGTTGATGGCGTTGTCGCCGTGGGCGAGGGCCTCGGTGGCGCCGGCGATCTTCTTGACGTCGCCCCGCAGGATGGCGGTGAGCGCCCAGGCCAGGGCCCCGGCGATCAGCAGGGTCGCGAGCGCGGCGACCATGGTGACCATCTGCGCGGCCTGCGAGCGGTCTTCGCTGGCCTTGGCGTTGGCGTCGGTCAGGGTGCTGTTGGCGGCGACGATCTTGGCCAGGGTGCCGCTCATCTTCGTATACTCCTCCTCGAAGGGAGCAGCGAAGCCGGCGGCCGTGCCAAAGTCGGTGGTGATCATGGCCGCGATGACGTCGAGCGCGTCGCGGGTCTGCTGCAGAGCCTTAGTCAACTCGTCGAAGGACTTCTTCTGCGACGGCGGAGCCTTGGCGGCGATCGCCTTGACTTCCGTGGTGATGGCCTCGACTTCGGTCAGGAGGGCTTGGCTTCGGCCTTCGATCTTGTCGACCTCAATGGCGGCGGCCTGGTGGGTCAGGAGGAAGTAGAGTTCACCGTGAACGCCGGTGATCCGCTCCGAAACCTTCTGCAGGCGCAGGCTGTTGGGTAGATCGGTGTGGACGACCTGGCGAAGGTCGCTGGCCTGGCCGCGTTGGATAACAACGGCGCCGCCCGCCGTCAGGGCGAGCATGACCAGTGCGAAAGCAGGTGCGAAGCCGATCTTGACGATCAGCGGCACGTCTACAAGCCGAAAGCGCTTCACTAATTTTCCCCCGAAGCCATTAGCCTTTCGGGGAAGATGCCGTGATGTTGCTAACCAAACGTCACTGGCGTCAGGGTTTTTCTGACTTGCGCGTGCGTGTATATACAAAGACACGGAATTTGTGATTCAGTTGTTTACTTGTCTTTAACCACATCTATTTCGCCAGCATCAGATTCTTTTAACCTGAATCCCCCATAACGGCGTTGCGTCCGTTATCTACATAAGGAGTGGGGAAATGAAGAATCTCATTAAACTCGGAGCCGGTGTTGCTCTCTGCCTGGCGTTTGCTGGTGCGTCGTCCGCCGCCGACTTCCAGGAAAGCATGTCCAAGTGCCTGACCAAGCACGCCAACACCCGCGAAGCGGCTGTTGTCATGCTGGAATGCAGCGCCAACGCCGGTAAGCTCTCGGGCTGCAAGGTTCTGGAAGACAGCAAGGCCGGCAAGGGCTTCGACAAGGCCGCCCTGTGCGTGGCCGACGCTCTGCCAATGGGTTCGAAGACCGGCACCGTGAAGGTGCCGATGCGCTTCCCCGGCGGCGCGTAAGCGTCCCGACCAAGAATTCGTATTCTTGCATTTCACGCCCTCGGCCTCGGCCGGGGGCGTTTTTGCGTTGTGGTTACCTGTTCACGCGCGCGTTCAGCGCCTGGGCCGCGGCCGGCGCGCGGATCTTTCCCTCGTGGATCACATAGGCGAACACCTCGCGCGGCCCTTCGGCGGGGCCTGTGCGATCGAGCGGTTTGAAGTCGCCGGGCACCTGGCCCCTGGCATAGTCGGTGAGGCGCCCCGCCCAGGCGTCGAGCTCTTCCGGCGGATAGGCGGTCTCGATCTCGTCGACACCCTTCATCAGCCGCAGATAGACGAAGCTTGAAGTAATGTCGGCGATCAACGGGTGGGTCTCATGCTCGGCCACGCAGATGGCCACGTCATGATCGCGGCATAGCTTCACGAAGGCCGGGTCGGCGAAGCTGGGATGGCGCACCTCCACCACATGGCGCAGGGCCAGGCCGTCCAGCTTCTTCGGCAACAATTCGAGGAACGCGGCGAAGTCGTCCGGATCGAACTTCTTGGTGGCCATGAACTGCCAGTTGATCGGCCCTAGCCGGTCGCCCAGCTCGACGACGCCCTGATTGAGGAACTTGCCAACCGACTCGCCCGCTTCAGCCAAGATCCGGCGGTTGGTGCAGAAACGCGAGGCCTTCACCGAGAAGACGAAGCCGTCCGGGGTGGCGGCCGCCCACTTGGCGAAGGTCTCGGGCTTTTGGCTGGAATAGTAGGTGGAGTTGATCTCCAGCGTCGTCAGGTGGCGGCTGGCGTAGGCGAGTTCATCGGCCTGTTTCAGTCCTTCCGGATAGAACACGCCCCGCCAGGGTTCGAAGGTCCAGCCCCCGATCCCGGTACGGATCAAACCCGCCTGCGCCATGTCGCCCTCGTTTGCTATTTCCGCTGAGACGCGGTGGCGTCCCGGGTCAGCTTGAATTCCGAGCCCGCTTTCCATTCCGGCCAGTCGGTCGAATTGGCCAGCTTGCGGCCGAGATCCAACATCAGTTGGCCGTCCTGCGCCATCCCTTCAAGGTTCCACGACGGATCGTACTCGTCCGCCGGTTGGTGGTAGCGCTCGGCGGTGTACAGCTTGCTGAACGCTTGGCCGGCGGCGGTCCCGCCATTGACCAGGTCGTCGCCCGAGCCGAACGAAATCGCCGGTACGCCGCGCTTGGCGAACGGGAAGTGATCGGAGCGGAAGAAGATGCCCGCCTCCGGGCGTGGATCGGGGGAGTAGTAGCGGCCCTGAGCCTTGCCGACCGCGACCAACTCGTCCTGCAAGGTCGAGGCGGCGTCGCCCGACGAGGTGAAGTTCTTGGCCGGGCCGGCCGGCGAGAGCGCGTCCATGTTGATGTTGGCGACGGTCTTGGCCAACGGATAGAGCGGGTTGGCCGAATAGTATTCCGAGCCGAGCAGGCCCTTTTCCTCGGCGGTCACCGCGAGGAACAGGACCGAGCGGTCCGGCTGCGGGCCATGGGCGAAGGCGCGGCCGATCTCGATCATGGTGGCGATGCCGTCGGCGTTGTCGACCGCGCCGTTGTAGATCGTGTCGCCCTTGGCGTCCGGCAGGCCGACGCCGAGATGGTCCCAGTGCCCGGAGTAGATCACCATCTCCTCGGGACGCTTGGCGCCGGGAACCAGGCCCACCACGTTCTTGGAAATGATCCTCTGCACATCGACGGCGTAGTCGGTGGAGAAGGTCACGCCCTTCAGTTCGACCGGCTTGAAGTCGCGGGTCTGGGCCTGTTTCTTCAGCGCCTCGAAGTCGAGGCCGGACGCCTTGAGCAATTCGGCGGCCTTGTCGCGCTGGATCCAGCCCTCCAGCGGGGCGTGAGCTTCGCTCGGCTTGTCGCGGATGATGTCGAATAAGGTGTTGGTGTTCGAGTTCTTGACCGTCGCCCAGCCATACGAGGCTGGCGCGGTTTCGTGGACCACCAGGAAGCCGGCGGCGCCGCGACGGGCGGCTTCTTCGAACTTGTAGGTCCAGCGGCCGTAGTAGGTCATGGCCTTGCCGCCGAAGTCGCCTTTCCCGATTTCGAAGTCGGGGTCGTTGACCAGCACCAGGGCGATCTTCCCCTTCAGGTCTTGGCCCTTGAAGTCGTCCCAGTTGCGTTCCGGGGCGGTGACGCCGTAGCCGACAAAGACGATCGGGGCGTCCTTGATCGTGACGCGGTCGGCTCCGGTCTGGGCCGCGCGAAGGGCGACCTCCTCGCCTTGGGTCCAGGTCTGGGCCTTGCCGCCGAGATTGACGCTGACCGCCACGGGGCCCTGCGTTTCGAAGCGGGCGAGCGGCACGTCCTGAGTCCAGGCGCGCTGGCCGTCCTTCAGGTCGCCACCTGGTTGCAGGCCCGCGGCCTTGTACTGCTCAATGATGTAGGCGACGGTCTTCTTCTCACCCTCGGTGGCCGGTGCGCGGCCTTCGTAAGCGTCGGATGACAAAACTTTAACGTGTTCGGCGATCTTGGCTGGGGCGATATCAGCGGCCAGGGTCGGGGTGGCGAAAACGCCCCAAACCGCGGCGCTGGCGAGGAGAAACTGCTTCATGAACATTCCAGATGTGGGATGAGTTTGCGCGGGACCGTAATTCGATGGTTTAGGTAACGCCAGGGGGCTGCGACCAACACGCCACAGTGCCGGGGGCCAATGCCAATTGTCTCGGCTCTGCAATCGACGGCGCACCCGCACCCGACTAAGTACGAAACGCCGGTATCGAGGTCTGGGGCGGCGCCGCGCGAAAGCCATCAGGCTCAGTGAGCGTTCGCGGACCGCAATGACGAAAAGAATGATGCGTTCAGCCTCTTCCGCGACCACTCCGCTGGTCGCTCTGGCCTGCCTTGCCCTAACGGCCTGCGCTTCCACGCGGAGCGTCGATACGCGCTTGCCCGCCGCCTTCGAGGCGCCCGTCGCGCCCCCGGCCGGCGCCGTGGCGCTCGATACCTGGTGGACCGGGTTCAACGATCCGCAGCTGACCGCGTTGATCGAGCAGGCCTTGGCGGCCAGCCCCGACGCCCGCACGGCGGCGGCCAGGCTGAGGGAAGCCCGCGCCACGCGCCAGGGCGCCCTGACCAATTTCCTCCCGCAGGGCAACATTCGCGGAACCGCATCTAAAACCGACAGCCGGGTGATCGACGGCACGCGTATCAGCCTTCCGGATTTCTCCACGGTCGGCGAAAGCGAAAGCTACGGCGTCAATTTCGACGTGACCTGGGAAATCGACCTGTTCGGCCGGGTGTTTGCGGCGCGGCGCGCGGCCAATGCCGAGATGGCCGCCGCGCGGCTCGACTATGAAGCGACCCGCGCGAGCCTCGCGGCCAACGTCGCCGATAGCTACTTCCAGGCGCGGGGTTTGGCGATCCAGCTCGAGGACGCCAGGGCGACCTTCCGCATTCAGAGCGAACTGCTGCGCATTGTTCAGGTGCGGGTCGATCGCGGAATCGCCGCCACCTCTGACGCCGATCGAGTCGCGGGCGACCTTTCGACGGCCGAGAGCCAAGTGGCGGGCCTGGAAGCTGACCTCCAGGCGCAACGTCGCACGCTGCTGATCTTGGTCGGCCGAGGGATCGAACCTACTGCGAACCTGCCGGTGGACGCCCAGGTCGGAGCGATCCCAGAGGCCCCTGTCGCCATTCCGGGCGAGTTGCTCGCGCGCCGGCCGGACGTGCGCCAGGCCGAAGCCATGCTGGTCTCGGCGCTGGGACGCCTGGACTACGCCAAGCTCGCCTTTTTCCCGACGTTCAAGCTGACCCCTGGCATCGGCTTGCAGGACACAAGGCAGCCCACCTTGTCCAACGTGGTCCAGAGCTGGACCATCGGCGCGAATGTGACGATCCCGGTGCTCGATATCCCTCGTCTGCTTTCCGAACTCGACGCTCAGGACGCGCGGACCGAGCAGGCGGCGATCGCCTATGAGAAGGCGGTTCAGACCGCTTTCGGCGAAGCCGAGAACTCACTGGTGCTGTTGGCCGCCGACCGCCGCCGCGTGCAGCTTTTGGACGCTGGCGAGGACCGGGCCGAACGGGCCTATGAAGCTTCCCGCAAGGGCTATGTGGCCGGTGTCACCGACCTGCAGACGACGCTCAATAACGAACAGGCGTGGCGCTCCGTGCGCACCCAGGAAACCGCCGCTCAGGTGCAGGCGCTGCGCCGTGCGGTTCAAACCTACAAGGCCCTGGGAGGCGGTTGGCCGCTCCAGTCGGCCCCGACCAACCAAGAGGCTCGCTGACGTGTCGAGATCCAAGACCTATCTGACGCTCGCGGTCGGCCTCGTGTCGGCCCTGGCCCTATCGGCCTGCGGCGCCAAGGAACCGCCGAAGAAAGACCCCGCGGCCGAGGCTCGCACGGTCCGGGTCGTGCGGGTGGAGAACCGCGCCATCACCGGTTCGCTGACCGCGTCGGGCTCGCTGATCCCGCGTGAGGAAGCCGCTGTCGCGCCTGAAGTCACCGGCTACCG
This sequence comes from Phenylobacterium sp., assembly GCF_030654915.1. GTDB lineage: Bacteria > Pseudomonadota > Alphaproteobacteria > Caulobacterales > Caulobacteraceae > Phenylobacterium. The sequence goes on from NZ_JAURWM010000178.1 coordinate 10,633, forward strand.
AGTGTCGCGCGTGCTGGTCGATGAGGGCGCCTATGTCCAGGCCGGCCAGACGCTGGCCCAGCTCGACGGCGCCTTGATCGCCGCCCAGGTCGAACAGCAGAGGGCGCTCGCCGCCCAGGCCGCGATCCAGGCCGATCAGGCGGAAGCCGAAGCCGCGCGGGTCGCCGGCCTCGATGGCCAGGGCGTCTTGTCGGACGAGGCGCTGCAGCAGCGCCGCTTCCAGGCCAAGGCCTCCCGCGCCACCGCCAACGCCCAGGCCGCAGCCTATCGCGACGCCCAGACACGGGCCGGCAAGCTCGCCGTGACCGCGCCGGTCTCCGGCCTGGTGCTGGAGCGCACCGTGCGGCCAGGCGATCTGGCCGCCGGCGGCGCCACGCCGTGGTTCCGCATCGCGCGCGATGGAAAGATCGAACTCGACGCCGAACTTCCAGAGGACGACATGGCCCGGGTCCGGGTTGGTCAGCGCGCCACCGTCACCCTGCCCTCGGGCGGGGTTGCGGAGGGGCAGGTCCGGATCGTCTCCCCCGAAGTGAACACCCAGACCAAGCTCGGCTCGGTGCGTATCAGCCTGCCGGTTCGCGACGATATCCGCGCTGGCGGCTTTGGCCGGGCGATCTTCAACGACGCGGCGGGCCAGGGCCTGACGGTGCCCGAGACGGCCATCCGTTACGACGCCGACGGCGCCAGCGTGATGACCGTGGACTCTGGCAACCGGGTCAAGCGCGTGATCGTCCAGACCGGCGCGCGCGGCGAAGGCCTGGTGACCCTGGTCAGGGGGCCGCCGGCCGGGACCCGCGTGATCCAGAACGCCGCGGCCTTCCTGCTCGACGGCGATGTCGTCAAGCCGATGGATGCGACCGCGCCCCCCGCCGCCGCGCCCGCCAAGCCGGCGGCCGCTCCAGCGCCTGGTAAGAAGCAATGAGTGACGGTCACGCCAGCGGTGGTGGCGACGGGCTGAAGATTTCAGCCTGGGCCATCAAGAATCCAGTCCCGGTCGCGGTGCTTTTCGTAGCCCTGCTGCTGGCCGGGATGGTGGCCTATTCCGGCCTCTACGTGAAAATGTTCCCCAACGTGCAGTTCCCGATGGTGTCGGTGACGGTCACGCAGAACGGCGCCGCGCCGGGGGAAATGGAGACCCAGATCACGAGGCCGATCGAGGACGCCATGGCTGGCATCCCGAACGTCAAGAACATCTATTCGACGGTCACCCAGGGCGTCTCGAGCACCAGTATCGAGTTTGAGCTGGGCGAGGATCTGCAGAAGAAGACCGACGAGGTCCGCTCGCGGGTCGATCAGGCGCGCGCGGTGCTGCCACGCGAAATCGACGAGCCGACGGTCACCCGGGTTGAACTCGATAGCCAGCCGATCCTGACCTATGCGGTGACGGCGCCGGAGATGTCGGACGTCGAGCTGTCGTGGTTCGTGGACGACACTCTAGGGCGTCTGCTCCAGGGCGAAAAGGGCGTGGCCCAGGTCGCGCGCGTCGGCGGGGTGACCCGCGAAATCAACGTCATCATCGACCCGGACAAGCTGAACGCCCGCGGGCTGACGGCGGCCCAGGTCAACAACGCCCTGCGCGCGGCCAATCTCGACGCCCCCGGCGGGCGGATCGAGGTCGGCGGACGCGAGCAAACCCTGCGGGTTCTCGGCTCGGTCAATACGCTGAAGGCGCTGCGCGACTTCACCATCTCCACCGGCAATGGCGGCCATGTGCGGCTGACCGATATCGCCGAGGTCGGGGACGGCTCGTCAGAGGTGCGCGGCTTCGCGCGCCTGAACGGCCAGCCGGTGGTCGGCTTCATGGTCATGAAGACCCGCGACTCCAGCGACGTCGCGGTCGAGGACAACATCATCGCCGCCCTGGAGAAGGCCGAAGGCCAGTACAAGGGCGTCACCTTCACCAAGATCTTCTCCAGCGTCGACGAGACGCGAGCCAGCTTCCGCGCGACCCAGCACGTGCTGCTGGAAGGCATGATCCTGGCGGCCCTGGTGGTGTTCCTGTTCCTGCGCGACTGGCGCTCGACGGCGATCACCGCCTTCGCCATGCCCGTCTCGCTGATCCCCACCTTCTTCTTCATGAACCTGTTCGGCTTCTCGCTGAACGTCGTGACCCTGCTGGCCCTGACCCTGGTCATCGGCATCCTGGTCGACGACGCCATCGTGGAGATCGAGAATATCGAGAAACGCGTCGCTGGCGGCATGAGGCCCTATCAGGCGGCGATGGAGGGCGCGGACGCCATCGGCCTGGCGGTGGTGGCGACCACCTTCGCCATCGTCGTGGTGTTCACGCCGGTTTCGTTCATGGCCGGCATGGCCGGGCAGTTCTTCCGGGAGTTCGGCATCACGGTGTCGATCGCGGTGCTGTTCTCGCTGGTGGTTGCGCGGCTGCTGACCCCGTTGATGGCCGCCTATCTGCTCAAGCCGGTCACCCACCCCAAGCCGCGCAAGCCGTTTGAAGGCTTTTATCGAAACACGCTGGAATGGGCGCTCGATCACCGGATCATCGCCTCGGTCATCGGCGGCGTGATCTTCGTCGGCTCCCTGTTCCTGGTGCCTTTGTTGCCGCAGGGCTTCCAGCCCGAGGGCGACCCTGACTACCTCTATGTCAACGTTCAGGGTCCGCCCGGCGCGACGGCGACCGACATGGAAGATGTGGTTCAGCGACTGACGGTCCTGTTCAAGAATCGCCCCGAAGTCACCGGCGTCTTCGCCCAGATCGGCTCGACGGTCTCCGTCGGCGGTCCTGGCGGCGGCGGCAGCGGCGGCAGCGATCTGAGGTCTGGCACCATGACGGTCCTGCTGTCTGGGGACCGCAACATCAGCGGGGCGGACCTGCGCAAGGAGATGCGCGCTGAACTGCTCGCCATCCCGGACGCCCGCGTCAGCTTCCTGGGGTCCCAGGGCGAGGCGGGTCTTCAAAAGATCCTGCAGAGTAACGATCCGGCCAAGCTTCAGGCCACCGCGCTCGAGCTTGAAAAGCAGATGCGCACCCTGAACGTCATCGCCGATCCACGGCCCTCGACCCCCCCGGTCGGGCCTGAGGTGGTGATCCGGCCCCGTGAGGCCGAGGCCGCGCGCCTTGGCGTCTCGGCCGACACCATCGCCCAGGTCGCCCGGGTGGCGACGGTCGGCGATATCGACGCCAATGTCGCCAAGTTGACGGACGGCGAGCGGCGCCTGCCGATCCGCATCCGCCTGCCCGCCGACGCCCGCGCCGACATCCAGCGGATCAAGTCGCTGCGCATCCCGACCTCGTCGGGCGCGGTGACGACGCTGGAGGCGGTGGCCGATGTCGAGTTCCAGGCCGGTCCCGCACGGATCGAGCGCCTGAACCGCATGCGCCAGCAGACGGTCCAGGCCGAGTTGAACGGGGTCGAGATGGGCACCGCCAACCAGGCCGTCGACAAGCTGCCGATCATGCAGAACCTGCCGGCCGGCGTGACCCCGGCCGAGACCGGCCAGTTGGAGGCCATGCAGGAGCTGTTCGCCTCCTTCGGGTTGGCGGTCTTCTCCGGCGTGGCGATGATCTACGGCGTCCTGGTCCTGCTGTTCCGGTCGTTCTTCAAGCCTATCGTCATCCTGTCCGCCTTGCCGCTGGCGGTGGGCGGAGCGTTCCTGGGCCTGTTGATCTTCGACCTGTCGCTGTCCATCCCTTCGCTGATCGGCTTCCTGATGTTGCTGGGTCTGGCGGCCAAGAACTCGATCCTGCTGGTGGAGTACGCCATTGAGCGGGAGCGCGACGGCATGGAGCAGCGCGAGGCGCTGATCGAGGCTTGCCGCGAACGGGCGCGCCCGATTGTCATGACCACCCTGGCCATGGCCGCGGGCATGCTGCCGACCGCCTTCGCGCTGGAGAAGGGGGCCGAGTTCCGTCAGCCGATGGCGGTGGCCGTGATCGGCGGCCTGATCACCTCGACCCTGCTGTCTCTGGTGCTGGTGCCGGTGGTTTACGAGTTCGTCGATGACTTCGAGAACTGGCTGAAGCCCAAGCTCGCCAAGTTGGTGACGCCTCGCGACGCCGCGCCGGTTCCGGCGCCGGAAGATCGGCTCTAGATCTCTCGGCGCAGGACCTGGGCGAAGAGCTCGGGATCGACGTTGCCGCCGGACAGCACCAGGCCGGTTGCGCCCTCGCCCCCGGTCTTGACCTTTCCGGCCAGCAGGGCGGCGAGGCCGACGGCTCCGCCGGGCTCGACCACCAGCTTCAGGACCGCGAAGGCGTAGCGCATGGCTTGCGCGACCTCGGCGTCAGTGACGACCGCGACGTCGGCGACCGTTTGCTGCAGGATCGGGAAGGTCAGTTCGCCCGGCGCGGGGCTTTCCAGGGCGTCGCATAGCGAGCGGGTGGTGGGCCTGATGTTGATCCGCTCGCCCTTTTGCAGCGAGCGCAGAGTGTCGTCGAAACCCTGCGGCTCCACGCCGACGATGGCGGTGGACGGCGACAGCGCCTTCACGGCGGTTGACAGTCCGGCCATCAGACCGCCGCCGCCGATCGGCGCGACCACGACGTCGAGGATCGCGTCGCGCGCGGCCGCCTGCCGGACCAACTCCAGTCCGACTGTGCCTTGGCCCGCGATGATGTCGGGGTCGTCGAAGGACGGGACGATCACCGCGCCGCGCTCGGCCGCGACCGTGGCGGCCAGCGCCTCGCGGCTCTCGGCCAGCCGATCATAGAGTTGAACCTGCGCGCCATAACCGCGCGTCGCCTCGATTTTCACGGTGGGCGCGTCGGACGGCATCAGGATCAAGGCAGGCATGCCCAGCAGTCTCGCCGCCAGCGCCACGCCCTGGGCGTGATTGCCGGACGAGTACGCGACGACGCCTTGCTTGGCCTGCTGCGGCGAGAGCTGGGCTAGCCGGTTGTAGGCGCCGCGGAACTTGAAGGCGCCGACCCGCTGCAGGGTCTCCGGCTTGATCAGGACGCGCCGGCCCAGCCGTTCGTTCAAGGCCGCGCTCTCGATCAGCGGCGTTTCGACGGCATGGCCGGCCAGGCGGCTTGCGGCGGCTTCGATGTCGGAAAGGGTCACGGTCATGTCGCAGGCACCATAGCCGGGCGCGCCGGAGGGCGCGACCTTGGGCCACCGAGAACGGCGCTTGCACCGGCGCGGGGTTGACTGCTGAGCCCGCCACTGGTTTACCCCAAGCGAACGGATAGCCGCTGCCCGTCGGGCGCGCATCTGCTTCCTAAAATCGATCCAGTCCACCCGCCGAGAGCCTGTCGAAGGGCGTGGTTGGACCCGCTCGGCAGGCCGGGAAATCGTATCTAATGGCAAATGTGACCGTGATCGGCGCCCAATGGGGCGACGAAGGCAAGGGCAAGCTTGTCGACTGGCTTTCGAACCGGGCCGATGTCGTCGTGCGTTTCCAGGGTGGCCATAACGCCGGCCATACCCTGGTGGTCGGGGACCAGGTCTATAAGCTCTCGCTGCTGCCCTCGGGCGTGGTGCAGGGCAAGCTGTCGGTGATCGGCAACGGCGTCGTCGTCGATCCTTGGCACCTGTTGGAAGAGATCGCCAAGCTGGGCGGCCAGGGTGTGAAGATCACCCCGGAACTGCTGGTGCTGGCCGACAACGCCTGCCTGATCTTGCCGCTGCACCGCGACCTGGACCAGGCGCGCGAAGCCGCCGCCGTGAACAAGATCGGCACCACCGGCCGCGGCATTGGTCCGGCCTATGAAGACAAGGTCGGCCGCCGGGCGATCCGGGTCGGCGACCTGGCCGACCGCGATGCGCTGGAAGCCAAGATCGACCGTCTGTTGGCCCACCACACGCCGCTGCGCGCGGGTCTTGGCCTGCCGGAATACGACGGCGCCGAGCTGCTCGCCGCCTTGGAAGAGATCGCGCCGAAGATCCTGCCGTTCTCCCAGCCGGCCTGGCGCCTGCTGGACAGCGTCGTGAAGTCGGGCAAGCGCGTGCTGTTCGAAGGTGCTCAGGGCGCGCTGCTGGACGTGGACCACGGCACCTATCCCTATGTGACGTCGTCCAACACAGTGGCCGGCCAGGCGGCCGCCGGTTCGGGCCTGGGTCCCAAGGGGCCGGGCTTCGTGCTGGGTATCGTCAAGGCCTACACCACCCGCGTCGGCGAGGGTCCGTTCCCGACCGAGCTGTTCGATGAGATCGGCCAGCACCTGGGCACGGTCGGCAAGGAGTTCGGCGTGGTCACCGGGCGCGCGCGCCGCTGCGGCTGGTTCGACGCGGTTCTGGTGCGCCAGTCCGTCGCTCTGAACGGCATCGACGGCATCGCGCTCACCAAGCTCGATATCCTCGACGGCCTGCCCACCCTGAAGATCTGCGTCGGCTACAAGCTGCGCGGCGAGATCCTCGACTATCTGCCCGCTGGTCTGAAGGACCAGTCGGCGATCGAGCCGGTCTACGAGGAGATGGAAGGCTGGAGCGAGAGCACAGCCGGCGCCACCTCCTGGAAGGATCTTCCGGCCAACGCCGTGAAGTACGTCCGCCGGGTCGAGGAACTGATCGGAGCGCCCGCGGCGATGGTTTCGACCAGCCCGCAGCGTGACGACACCATCATGGTGCGCGACCCCTTCCAGGACTAGTCGTCAAGGCGTTCTTAAGGACGTTGGGTGCAGTGTGGGCTCCGAATCTTTCGGAGCCCCGCTCTCGTGTTGACCGAAGACCTGAAACAGATTCAGCGCATGTCGCCGCTGATGCGGAAGGTGCTGATCGTCGACCCGGCCCCCGCCAGCGCGCGGATGCTAGGCGACCTGATGCGCAGCATCACGCCGCTGCAGCTCTGGACCGCCCCCACCACCCGCAAGGGATTGGAGGCGGCCCGTGCAATCAATCCGCAACTGATCTTTGTCGAGTTCGCGAGCGCGGACGTGGACGGGATCGAGTTCACCAAACTGCTCCGCAAGTCCGAGATGGTCTGTCGGCAGGCGCCAGTGATCATGATCACGGCGACCGCCACGGCGGCGGCGATCGTCGGCGCCCGCGACGCCGGCGTGCATGAGTTTCTTCGCAAGCCCTACACCACCAAGGACCTGTTGCGGCGTCTGGAAGCGGTGACGCTTCGGCCCCGCGATTGGGTCGAAGCGGTGGAGTACATCGGGCCTGATCGGCGGCGGTTCAATTCAGGGGACTATAAAGGTGCGCTAAAGCGGCGCTCGGACACCGAGGCGACGCCAGAAGCCACGCGGATCATCCAGGCGTTGAAGATCGTTCGAGCTGCGGTTCCCGCCGTCGCCACCGACCCGGCCCAGGCCATGCGCGCGATGCTGGCCCAGATGGTCGAACTGCAACGGGCTTCGGTGGTGACGAAGAACGCGGCGCTCGCCAGGGCGACCGTGGAGTTCCAGCTGTTCCTGGCGAAGGCGGCGCAAAGCGGCGTGCTGGTTGCGGCGGAAGTCGCGGAGCGAGCCGCGCCGCTGCTGACCTTCCTGCCCAAGGACGAACCCTCAAAAGAAGAAGCGGCCTAGCCTGGGGCTAGACCGCTTCGGAAGTCCTAGCGTCTCTTCACGCGCCTATCAGGCGTTGACGAGGTTCTTTTCGACGGCCGCGGCCTGCATGGATTTCTGCAGCTTCTCGAAGGCGCGGACCTCGATCTGACGCACGCGTTCGCGGCTGACGCCGTATTGTGCGGCCAGTTCCTCAAGCGTCGTCGGGTTATCCTTCAGCCGGCGTTCGGTGAGGATATGACGCTCGCGGTCGGTGAGCTCCGTCATCGCATCGCCCAACAGACCCATGCGCTGGGTACGTTCCTGGTTCTCGGCGACATAGGTCTCCTGGCTGACCGAGGTTTCATCCTCGAGCCAATCCTGCCATTCGCTTTCGCCGTCCATGCGCAGGGGCGCGTTCAGCGAGGCGTCGGGCCCAGACAGCCGGCGGTTCATCGAGATCACTTCGGAATCGAGGACGCCGAGCTTGGTCGCGATGACGCTGACCTGATCGGGATGCAGGTCGCCTTCCTGGAACGCGCTGATCTGGCTCTTGGCCTTACGCAGGTTGAAGAACAGCTTCTTCTGCGCCGCCGTCGTGCCCATCTTCACCAGGCTCCA
>NZ_JAURWM010000184.1 GCF_030654915.1 Phenylobacterium sp.
GCCGGTTCGGCTGGGCGATGTGGCGACCGTCCAGATCGGCCCGGAGATGCGCCGCGGCGTCGCCGAGCTCAACGGCCAGGGCGAGGTGGCCGGCGGGGTGGTGATCCTGCGCTCGGGCAAGAACGCCCGTGAGACGATCGCCGCGGTGAAGGGCAAACTCGCCGAACTGAAAGCGGGCCTGCCGCCTGGCGTGGAGGTCGTCCCCACCTATGACCGCTCCCAGCTCATCGACCGCGCCATCGGCAACCTGCGCGGCAAGCTGATCGAGGAGTTCATCGTCGTCGCCCTGGTCTGCGCGCTGTTCCTCTGGCACGCGCGTTCGGCCCTGGTCGCGATCCTGACCCTGCCGCTCGGCGTGCTGTTCGCGTTGCTGGTCATGCGCATGCAGGGGGTCAACGCCAACATCATGTCGCTAGGCGGCATCGCCATCGCCATCGGGGCCATGGTCGACGCCGCCGTGGTGATGATCGAGAACGCCCATAAGAAGATTGAGCGCTGGGAGCACGATCATCCCGGCGAGACCCTGATGGGCGAGGCTCGCTGGAAGGTGATCACCGACGCCGCCGTCGAGGTGGGGCCGGCGCTGTTCTTCAGCCTGATCATCATCACGCTGAGCTTTGTGCCGGTCTTCTCCCTGCAGGGTCAGGAGGGGCGGCTGTTCTCGCCGCTGGCCTTCACCAAGACCTACGCCATGGCCGGCGCGGCGATCCTCTCGGTGACCCTGGTCCCGGTGCTGATGGGCTGGCTGATCCGGGGGCGTATTCCGGCCGAGGACGCCAATTTGCTCAATCGCGGACTGACGGCCGCCTACGGGCCCGCGCTCGACTGGGTGATGCGCAAGCCTCGGACCACCCTGGTTATCGCCGCCCTGGCCTTCGCCACCACCGCCTGGCCGCTCAGCCAGCTGGGCGGCGAGTTCATGCCGCAGATCGACGAGGGCGACCTGCTCTACATGCCCTCGGCCCTGCCGGGCCTATCGGCGGCCAAGGCCTCGCAACTGCTTCAGCAGACCGACAGGATGATCAAGACCGTGCCGGAGGTGAAGACCGTGTTCGGCAAGGCTGGTCGCGCCGAAAGCGCCACCGATCCCGCCCCGCTGGAGATGTTCGAGACCACCATACAGTTCAAGCCGAGGTCGCAGTGGCGGCCGGGCATGACCCCGGAGAAGCTGGTCGAGGAACTGGACCGGGCCGTGAAGGTCCCGGGCCTCACCAATGTCTGGGTGCCGCCCATTCGCAATCGCATCGA
>NZ_JAURWM010000187.1 GCF_030654915.1 Phenylobacterium sp.
CCCGGTTCAGGCGGCGCGGCACTGGCCACAAGTCGTTCCACCAGCGGCGGCGGCGTCTCACGCGGGGGGCGAGGCCGCAGGGGCGTGGCGACCTTCGCCGCCGGGGCGGGCTTTGGAGGTGAGGCCGCGGGCGTTGTGCGCGACGGCGATCCGGCCGACCGGTCGGGACGGTCAGGCTGCGGGGGCGGCGGCGGCGATCTGGGCGTGACCATGATCGTGACGAAGGCGGGTTGCTCGGGCGAAAGGTCCGGCGGTTGCGAGACGGGCGATCCAGCGAGAATCAGCGCCAGCAAGGCGGCGTGAAAGGCTGCCGCCAGCATGCCCGCCGCCAGACGCGGCGGCAGGGCTCGTCTGGATCGGCTTTCGCCATTCGGCGGGGCCGAGGTGTTCGTGTTTCTGATTGAAGGGTCCACGCCGTTCTGAAAACACCCGGCCGCGTCCGTATCATGGCCACGTCGTGGCTAGTTCCAAAGAATATAACTCCCCACATCATAAAATGATGTAAGTCAAGTCTAATGCTTACAATGTCCCGCACGGCGCGAACGCCGGGCGTTATAATTAGTTCCAATGAGATGTGACGTTATTTTCAAATCACATACATTCTATTGATTGCCATTTTTGTGTCCGATACTTGCCATCGTTGAGACATTTATTAAAAGCTATCTGCCGCCGCATGCGAGCGTCTGTCTCGCGCAGTGCGGAGGAAGTTGTCTTGATTGGATCAATGTTCAAAGCCGCCGCCACGGGAAGCGTGCTTCTCGGGGTCGGGCTCATGGGAAGCGGCTGCGCCACGAAGGGTTTCGTGCGCGAGCAGGTCGCGGTGGTCGATACGCGCGTGGCGCAGGTCGACGGTACGGCCCGCGAGGCGCTCGATCGCGCCAAGTCGGCCCAGCAGCTGGCGGAGGGCAAGTTCCTCTACCAGGTCGTCCTGTCGGATGACTCGGTGAAGTTCCCGGTCGACGAAAACGCGTTGTCGCCGGAAGCGGAGGCGAGGCTGGCCGAGCTGGCGCAGCGTCTGGCGAGCGAAAACCGGAACGTCTATCTGGAAATCCAGGGCTTCACCGACGCCACCGGCGACGCGGCCCACAACGAACGCCTGGGTGAAGCCCGGGCCGAGGCTGTTCGCCGTTACCTGAATAAGGCCGGCGTCGCGCTGAACCGGATGGCGACCATCTCCTATGGCGAGGAGTCGCCGGCAGCGCCCAACGACACGCCCGAAGGTCGGGCCCAGAACCGGCGCGTGGCGATCGTCGTCCTGAGCTAGATCTGGCCAGCGAGTTCGGTCAGACCGGATCGAACTCGCTGACGAGGTGGCCCGGCGCGACCTCCCTCAGCTGGGGCGCATAGACCGGGCCCTTCGAATCGATGGGCCGCTTCGACGGCAGGAAGCGCAGGGCCGCCAGCGGGTCCAGGGGCGAGGGCGGCTCGCCGGTCAGCCGCACCCGGTCGCGGGTGCGCTCGATCTTCGGATCGGGGATGGGCGCCGCCGACAGCAGGGCCTTCGTATAGGGGTGCCGCGGGTCTTCGTAGAGCTGCTCGCGGCTGGCCTGTTCCATGACCCGGCCGAGATAGAGCACCATCACCCTGTGGCTGATCTCGCGGACCACGGCCAGGTCGTGGCTGATGAACATCATCGCCATCCCCAGCTGCTTCTGCAGCTCGATCAGCAGGTCGATGATCTGCGCGCGGATCGACACGTCCAGGGCGCTGACCGCCTCGTCGCAGATGACCAGTTTCGGCTCCAGGATCATCGCCCGGGCGATTCCGACCCGCTGGTTCTGGCCGCCGCTGAGTTCGTGCGGGTAGCGGTTGACCAGATCGGGGGCCAGGCCGCAGCGCTCCATCATCGCCGCGGCGGCGGCGCGGCGGTCCTCGCGGCTGAGGCCGGGGCGGAACACCTGCAGCGGCTCGGCGATCGAGTCACCGATCGGCATGCGCGGGTCGAGGCTGGCCAGCGGGTCCTGGAAGACGATCTGTAGATCTCGGCGCGCGGCGCGCATGGATTCGCGGTCAGCATTGGTGATGTCGCGACCCAGCACCGTCACCACGCCGCCGGTCGGGGGGATCAGGTTCAGCACCGCCCGCGATAGGGTGGACTTGCCGCAGCCGCTCTCGCCGACCACCCCCAAGGTCTCGCCCTGCCGCACCCTGAACGAGACGCCGTCCACCGCCCGCAACAGCTTGTGACCGCCGAACAGTCCGTGATTGACCGGGAAGTGAACCTCTATGTCCTTGGCCTCGACCACCACCGGCGCATCGGCGGCGACCGGCTCCAGGGTCGGGCGGCCGCCCCGGTCGGCGCGGTCCAGGCGCGGGATCGCCGCCAGCAGGGCCTGGGTATAGGGATCCTTCGGCGCGGCGAAGATCGCGTCGGCCGGCCCCTCCTCGACATAGGCGCCGCTCTTCATCACGCAGACCCGGTCGGCGAGACGGGCGATGACCCCCATGTCGTGGGTGATCAGCACCATGGCCGTGCCGGTCTCGCGGCCAAGTTCGGCCATCAGGTCGAGAATCTCGGCCTGGACGGTGACGTCGAGCGCGGTGGTCGGCTCGTCGGCGATCAGCAGTTCCGGCGAACACGCCATGGCCCCGGCGATCATCACCCGCTGGCGCATGCCGCCCGACAGTTCGTGCGGATATTGGTCCAGTCGGCGGGCGGCGTCAGGAATGCGCACCCGTTGCAGCCAATCCTTGGCGTGGGCGCGGGCGGCCTTGTCGGACATGCCCAGATGCAGGCGCAGCGGCTCGGCGATCTGCTCGCCGATCCGCACATGCGGTGTCAGGGCGGTCAGCGGGTCCTGGAAGATCATCGTCATCTTCGAGCCGCGGATCTTGTTCAGGGCGCGCGGCTTCAGGCCCAGGATTTCCTGGCCCTGAAACTTGGCCGAGCCGGAGAGCCGGCCATTGGCGGCCAGCAGGCCCATCACGGCCATGAAGGTCTGGCTCTTGCCGGACCCGCTCTCGCCGACCACGCCCAGCACCTCGCCGCGCTCGACGTTCAACGAGACCCCCCGGACCGCGTTGACCACGCCGTCATAGGTCTGGAAGTCGATCTTGAGGTCTTCGATGGAAAGGACAGGAACGGCCAAAGCGACCTCGACGCTGAAAAGAAGAGGCGGACCATAGCCCGCGATGTAGGCTTTGCGAAACCACGCGCCGCAACCTGCGTCTGGCGCTATAGAATGGCGAATGTGAGCCCGCTACTGACCCGTACCGCCCCGCCCCGCCCGGCCTTGTTCCTCGACCGTGACGGCGTGCTGAACGAAGACCCCGGCTATGTCCACCGCTGGGAGGACTTCCATTGGATTCCCGGCGCGCGGGAGGCGGTCGCCGCCTTCAATGAGGCCGGGTGGTGGGTATTCGTGGTCACCAATCAGTCCGGCGTCGGGCGCGGCTACTATGCCGAGGACGACGTGGTCGCCCTGCACGCCAAGATGTCCGAGAGCCTGGCGCAGGTCGGCGCGCGCATCGACGCCTATTATTACTGCCCACAGCACCCGGATGCGGCCCTCGATACCTATCGCCACCCCGACCCGCCGGACCGCAAGCCAAACCCCGGCATGATCCTGCGCGCGCTGAACGAATGGCCGGTCGATCTTAATCGCTCGATCATGATCGGCGACAAGCCGTCAGACCTTGAAGCCGCTCGCCGAGCGGGAATCCGGGGGCTGTTGTTCCCCGGGGACGACCTGATGGCCTTCCTACAACCGGAGCTCGCGCCAGCATGACGGCAGCGCCAATGATCGACGTCCGCGGCGTCGTCTACGACTACCCCACAGCCCGGGCGCTGCACGGGGTGTCGTTCACGGTGGAGGCGGGCGCGGTCCTGGCCATGGTCGGCCCGAACGGCGCGGGCAAGACCACCCTGCTGCGCTGCATGGCGGCGCTGGACAACCCCACGCAGGGCGAGATCACCGTCGCGGGCCTCGACACCCGTGGCGATCCGCGCGGCGTCCATGCGACCATCGGCTATCTGCCCGACTTCTTCGGCCTCTATGAAGAACTCTCCGTGCGCCAGGCGCTCACCTATGCGGCTCGGTCGCGCGGCATGTCGCTGGCCGATACGCCCCAGGCGGTCGATGAGGCCGCCGGCCGGGTGCAGCTGACCGACCGGCTCGAGATGCGGGCCGGCGAACTGTCCCGCGGCCTGAAGCAGCGCCTAGCCATCGCCCAGACCATCGTCCATCGGCCCCGGGTGCTGCTGCTGGATGAACCGGCGGCGGGCCTTGATCCGGAAGCCCGGCGTTCGCTGTCGGACCTGATCCTGCGTTTGGCCGGCGAGGGCATGACCATCGTGGTCTCCTCCCATATCCTGGCCGAGCTGGAAGACTACTCGACCCGCATGCTGATGATCCGCGAGGGCGCGGTGGCCGGCGGCGGCGTGGTGGCGGCCGGTTCGGGCGCGCGCGACGGCCTGCGGGTCAGTGTCGCCTTCACCGATCCGCCGGAAGATCTCGCCGAGCGGCTCACCGCCATCGGCGTCACCCTCGAGCGCCATGAGGGAGATGAAGTCCTGCTGCTGGCCCCCGACGGCGAGGACGACGCCGCCCTGCTGGCCCGGCTGGTCGGCGCCGGCCTCAAGGTTCGCGCGTTCCAGCCCGCCCGCCGCACCCTGGAAGACGCCTATCTGGCCGAGGTCACCCGATGAACCCCGAATTCCAGCGCAACCTCTGGCTTGAAGCCTCGCCTCGCCGCATCGCCTGGGCCGGCGTCGTGCTGCTGCTGATCTACGGCGCGGCCGTGGCCCTGACCCGCAACAATCCCTATGGCGCCCTGCCGGCGCTGGGCGGGGTCGGAGCGGTGGTGTTCGTGGCCTGCGCGATGCTGTGGGGCGCGCGCGCCAGCGGCAATTCGATCCTGGCCGAGATCGCCGACCGCACCTGGGACTTCCAGCGCCTCTCGGCCTTGAAGCCCTGGGCCATGACATGGGGCAAGCTGTTCGGCGGATCGAGCCTGGCCTGGATGTGCGCCCTGACCGGTCTGCTGATGATGATCGTCGCCGGGATGGCCTGTCGTGTGGAAGGACTGGCCACCACCGCCATC
>NZ_JAURWM010000192.1 GCF_030654915.1 Phenylobacterium sp.
TGTTGCCTACCTCGATGGTCAGGCCCTTGCGGCTGTCCAGCACATCGCCCGGCCGCATGGCGTCGCCGGAAATGGCGTTTTCCACCACCGGAATCAGGATCGCCAGCCGCACCGGCAGGTTGGCGGCCATGATCATGCGGCCGAGCGCCAGGACGTGGGCGGCGCCGCCCAGGTGCTGCTTCCTGTTGCGCATGCCGGCCGAGGGCTTGATGTCGAGGCCGCCGGTGTCGAACACCACGCCCTTGCCGACCAGGGCGATCAGCGGCTGGCCGGCCCGTCCCCAGGAAATCTCGATCATCCGCGGCGCGCGGTGCGGAACCGCCGCGCGGCCGACCGCGTGGACGGCGGGATAGTTGGCTTCCAGCAGGCCCTCGCCGGTCACGACGGTGATCGAGGCGCCGTACTGCTCGGCGATCTCGCGGGCGATGGTCTCGATCTGCAGCGGGCCCATGTCGTTGGGCGGGGTGTTGACCATATCGCGGGCTAGGGCGCAGGCGTGGGCGATGCTGCGCACCTCGGCGACATTGACCTGCTCGGCGGCGACCAGCCGGGGGCGATCGTCCTTCTTTTTCTTGTAGCGGTCGAACCGGTAGCTCCCGAGCGCGAAGGCCAGGGCGATCTGCTCGGCGGCGATTTCAGGCGGCGCGGAGGCGATCCGATAATCGCCAGCCGGCAGCTTGGCCGCCAGGGCGCGGAAGGTCATGGCGTCGGCGCGTTCGCCCAGGCCGAACAGCACCCGGTCGATCCCGCCCTCGGTGTTGGGCGTGACCAGGACCTGGCCGGCCTTGCCCTTGAAATCGGAAAGCTCGGCGAAGGCCTTCACGAAGGCCTGGCGTCCGGCGAGGAAGCCCGGCACGTCCTTCTCGTAGAGCGCGTGGACCGGGACGGCGTCCTCGGTGTGATCGACGACGACTTCGGTCATGGCGTTCTCCAGGCCGCCCACTCGGCGGCATTATACTTAACGCTTCCTTTAAGCGGGCAAGGGATGGTGGCCAGGCCATCATCCGGAGCCCGAGACTTTCATGTGTCGCATGTCGGCCCTCGCCGCAACCGCCCTCGCCCTTTGCCTGGCGTCTGGCCCTGCGCTGGCGGCCAAGCCTGACAAGGCGGCGAGCGTCGCGGACGCTGCGAGCGCGTCGCGCAAGGCCACGCCGCAGGAACGAGCCCAGATCAAGGGGCTCGATCCCCTCGCCCGCGCCGCCTTCTGGACCAGGGAGGCAAGCAACGATCCAGCCGACGCCGAGGCCGGGCTGCAACTGTCCCAAGCGCTGCGTCAGATGGGCAACTATCCCGACGCCATCGTCGCGGCCCAGAAGGTCGCCCTCGCCCAGCCTCGGAACATCGAGGCCAAGCTGGAGATCGCCCGCGCCCACATCGGTCGTGGCCAAGGGTTCTACGCCATCGAGCCAGCGCGCGAGGCCCAGGCCCTGGCGCCGCGCGACTGGCGCATCCCCTCGCTGCTGGGCGTGGCCTATGAGCAGGCCCAGCGCCCCGACGAGGCGCTCGCCGCCCATCGGCTGGCGCTGAGCCTCGCGCCTGAGAACCCTTCGGCGATCAGCAATCTGGCGCTCTACCACGCCGCCCACGGCGACGCCGCCCAGGCCGAGACGATGTTGCGCCAGGCCGCCGCCAAGCCCGACGCGCCCATTGTCGTGCGTCAAAACCTGGCCCTTGTGCTGGGTCTGCAGGGCCGCCTCGCCGAGGCCGAACGCCTCGCCCGCCAGGATTTGCCGCCCGAAACCGTCGACAACAACATGGCCTGGCTGCGCGGAGCGACCAGCGCTCCAGCCGCTTCGGGCCGCTCCTGGGAAGGCGTGCGCGCCGCTCAGCCCTAGCTGTCGGCGACCGCCTGCAGGCGCCTGACGTCCTCGACCCAGATGCGGCCGTAGTCGAGCCGCACCGCGCCCTCCCGCTGGAGGACGGCCAGATGGCCGTTCACGGTCTTGCGGGTCAGGCCGATCATCTCCGCCAAGCCCTGCTGGCTGATATTGAGCACGGCCGGCGCGGCGCGGCCCCGCGCCAGCATCAGCAACCGCGACGCCAGCCTCTGGCGCGGCGGCAGGGCGGCGACCTCGGCGGCCATCTGCAAGGCGTTGCGGAGTTGAAAATAGACCACGGTCGCCATCGCTCGCCAGATGTCGGGCCGCAGGCGCGCGATCCGCTCCAGCCCGGCATCGGAAACCCGCAGCAGCAGGCTCGGCTCGGCGCAGACCGCCGTCACCAGCCGCGGACCGCCGCCAAACCGCATGGTCTGGCCCAGCGCGGCGCCCGCCCCCGCGTGGCTGATCCGCACCTCCCGGTCGCCGGGGGCCTGGCAAAACAGATCGACCGCCCCCTCGATCACCACCATCAGCCCGGTCTCCTCGTCGCCCTCGGCCTGCGCCCACTGGCCGGCCCGCAGACGGCTCAGCGCCCCCTCCGCCACCAGCGCCTCGGCCAAGCCCGGCTCATAGGCCTCCAGCCAACGCGCCGCGTGCAACAGCCCCAGCGCCTGATCCCGATCCTCGCTCATGGCCACATTGTAACCCAAGTGACAATCACAGACCAACGCCGGCATACACTATGTGAAACAAACACCGCCAGGGAGGCGACCATGACCGCCATCGTCCGCGAGACCGAAGGCTGCGGCGCCGAGATCGCCAACATCGCCGTGCCGAAGGCGACCGACGCCGAGATCAACCTGATCCGCGACACCGTCTACAATCGCGGCGTCGCCTTCCTGCACGACCAGCACCTGACGCCCGAAGAACAGATCGCCTTCGCCGAGCGCATCGGCCCGATCGTGCTGAACCGCTATTTCCCCAAGACCGAACGCTATCCGCAGATCGCCAAGGTCGAGAAGACCGAAGAGCAGAAGACCAACATCGGCGGCGGCTGGCACACCGACCACAGCTACGACCAGGCCCCGGCCATGGGCTCGGTCCTGCTGGCCATCGAGACCCCGCCCACTGGCGGCGACACCCAGTTCGCCAACATGTACGCGGCATATGAGGCGCTGTCGGACGGGCTGAAGGCGACCCTGTCAGGCCTGAAGGCGCGTCACGCCTCCGAGCACATCTACGGCATGGAAGGCGTCTACGGGAAAACCGACCAGGCCCACCTCGCCGGGCACGCCGAGAACCCCTGGGCGGTGCACCCGGCGGTGATCACCCACCCCGGCAGCGGCCGCAAGGCGCTCTATGTGAACCCGGCCTTCACCTTGGGATTCGAAGGCTGGAGCCGCGAGGAGAGCGCCGCCCTGCTCGGCTACCTCTATCAGCACGCGATCAAGCCGGAGTTCGTCCATCGCTTCCAGTGGAAGCCCGGCTCGATGGCGATCTGGGACAACCGCGCCACCTGGCACCTGGCCATGAACGACTATCAGGGCCAGCGCCGCCTGATGCACCGCATCACCATCGCCGGCGGCCCGCTGCACTAGTCCGCCCCTAGCTGGGCGCGCCACCCGAGGCCATCATGTCCATGACCGTCATCACCGCCGGCCCCAGGATCACGATGAACAGGACGGGCAGGAAGAACAGGATCATCGGCACGGTGAGCTTGGCCGGAAGCTGAGCCGCCTTCTTCTCGGCGGCGGCCAGCCGCATGTCGCGGTTTTCCTTGGCCATCACCCGCAGGGCCGAGCCCAGCGGGGTGCCATAGCGTTCGGCCTGGATCATGGCGGTTGTCACCGACTTGATCCCCGGGTGGTTGGTTCGCCGGGCCAGGCCTTCATAGGCTTGACGGCGTTCCGGCAGATAGGAAATCTCGGCGGTCAGCAGGGTCAGTTCTTCCGCCAGCTCGATGGAGGAACCGCCGATTTCCTGGCTGACCTTCTGGATCGCCGCCTCGATCGACATGCCGCTCTCGACGCAAATCAGCAGCAGGTCCAACGCATCGGGAAACGCGCCCATCACCGAGTCACGCCGCTTCTGGGCGACATTGCTGATGAAGATGTTCGGAGCGTAGTAGCCTAGGGCGAGGCCGCCCACGGACAGAGCGATCCGTTGCATGCTCGGCAAGCCGAAATCGTTGATCAGGAATAGGTAGACCGCGACGATCGCTCCGAAGGCGAACGGCAGGACAAAGCGGAAGAAGTAGAAGGTCGAAACGGGACGCGGTCCGCGGAAACCGGCCTGGGCGAGCTTTTCCACCACCTTCGGGTCCTCCAGCAGCCGGGATAGCTGCAGGCGATCGACGACCCGCTTGTACATACCCTCGTCCGTATGCCGCAGGCTGCTTTGCCCACCCTTGGTGGCCAGGGCCTCCCGAGACTTTCGCCGCAGTTCCTCACGGCGAGTAGACACCGACTTGAGCCGGTTCTCGAGGTTGGAACGGCCAAACATCGGCGTGGCGATGGAGACGATCGTCGCAAAACAAACCAGCGCCACGAAGGCCGCCAGGATGTTGTCCGGATTGGTGAGCATGGAGATCATGTTCGCTGGCCGGTCACATTTTGAAGTTGATCATCTTGCGCATGCTGACGATGCCAAGCGTCATCCAGAACGCCCCCACCATCAGCATCATGTGACCGCGCGGATCGGTGAACAACGGCTTCATATAGTCCGGCGCCGTCATGCTGATCAGGCCCGCGACCGCCGGCGGCAGCGACCCGATGATCACCGCCGAGGCCACCGCCTCGCCCGACAGCGCCTTGACCTTTTCACGCATGAGCTTCCGGGCTCGAATCACGGTGGAGAGGTTGGACAGGGCTTCGGCGAGGTTGCCGCCGGTCTTCTGCTGTATGGCCAGCACGATGGCGAAGAAGCGGACCTCGGAGGTCGGCATGTTCTCGTGCATCTTCTCCAGCGCCTGATCGACCGAGACGCCCATGCTGATGCTCTCGACCAGTCGATGAAACTGGCTGGCGAGCGGCTCGGGAGATTCCTGGGCGATGACGCGCAGGCTGTCATGGACCGGCAGCCCGGACCGGATGCCCCGCACGATGATGTCCATGGCGTCGGGGAAGTCCGAGGTGAACTTCTTGATCCGCCGGTTCGCGATAAACCCCACCACCCAGCGCGGCAGACCAAGGCCGCCGGCGAAAGCCAGGCCCAAGGCGATCAACGGCGATTGGCCCAAGGCGATCACCAAGCCGAACGTCACCAGCCCCACGGTCGCGCTGATCACCCAGAAAGTCCGGACGCTGATCCCCAGCCCAGCCTGCTGCAGTCTAGCTGAAATGCTGAGCGTGGCTTTCTTCTGCTGGCGGTCCTGATCGCGCAGGGTCTTCAGGATCTGTTTCCGCCGCTGGTCCTGAGCCGCGGCCGGGCGCCTACGCGCATCGCGTGCCGCCTCGCCCCCGCCGACGATGGCCTGGGCGCGTTTCATGGTCTTGGCGTCGGCCGATCCCGAGCCGCCGGCCAGAGCGAAACCGACGCCGGCGATGGCGATGAAACCCAGAACCGCGATCAACAGGGTGAGGAGCATCGCTATTCCGCCGCGTCGAGCGCTTCGGCGAGTTCGCGCTCCAGGCCGTAGTAGCGGGCGCGGTCCCAGAAGCGCGGACGAGCGATGCCGGTCGACCTATGCCGTCCCAGGACGTTGCCGTCGGCGTCGTCACCGGTGATCTCGTAGACAAAGAGATCCTGGGTGATGATCACGTCGCCTTCCAGCCCCACCACCTCGGTGATGTGGGTGATCCGTCGCGAGCCGTCGCGCAGGCGCGCGGCCTGGATGATCACGTCGACCGATCCGACGATCATCTCGCGGATGGTCCGCGAGGGCAGGCCATAGCCGCCCATGGTGATCATGGACTCCATCCGGCTGATCGCCTCGCGCGGGCTGTTGGCGTGCAGCGTTCCCATTGAGCCGTCGTGGCCGGTGTTCATCGCCTGCAGCAGGTCGAAGGCTTCGGGGCCGCGGACTTCGCCGACGATGATCCGCTCCGGGCGCATCCGCAGGCAGTTCTTCACCAGGTCGCGCATGGTGATCTGGCCCTGGCCTTCCAGGTTCGGCGGCCGGGTCTCCAGGCGCACCACATGGGGCTGCTGCAATTGCAGTTCGGCGGCGTCCTCGCAGGTGATGACGCGCTCGGCCGGGTCGATGAAGGCGGTCAGGGTGTTGAGCAGGGTGGTCTTGCCAGAGCCGGTCCCGCCGGAGATCACCAGATTGCATCGGCACGCGCCGATGACGCCTAGGACCCGGGCGCCTTCCGGACTGATGGAGGCGTACTCCACCAGGTTCTTCATGGTCAGTTTGTCTTTCCGGAATTTCCGGATGGTCAGGGTCGGGCCGTCCAGCGCCAACGGCGGCGCGATGACGTTCACGCGGCTGCCGTCCGGCAGACGGGCGTCGCAGATCGGCGAGCTTTCATCGACCCGGCGTCCGACCTGGCTGACGATCCGCTGACAGATGTTCATCAGCTGAGCGTTGTCGCGGAAGCGGACATTAGTCAGCTGGACCTTACCGCCGACCTCGATGAACACGCGGCCCGCACCATTGACCATGATGTCGGCGATGTCGTCCCGCGCTAGCAACGGCTCCAGCGGCCCATAGCCCAGGACGTCGTTGATGATGTCCTGGACAAGCATGTCCTGCTCGACCACCGACATCGAAACGTTCTTTATCGCCACCAACTCGGCGACGATGTCGCGGATTTCTTCAGCCGCCTGCTTGGTGTCCAGCTGCGCGAGCTGAGCCAGATCAATGGTGTTGATGAGGGCGTTGAAGATGACGGTCTTGGTCGAGTGGTAGTAGTCGCTCTGCTCGCGCACGACCTGGGTCGTGGGCGCAGGCCCTTGAGCGGCCCGAAGCTGTTCGAAGGCCGGCGTCGCCTTCGGACCGGCGACCGGCTTGCCGCGCTCGGCCTTCGGCTGAATTTGGATAGTCGCGGCGGGCTCTGGCTTTGGACGCACGGCGACGCCCGCGTCATCCCCTGGTGGGGGCGGTGCCTGGCGCGGAGCCGAGGCCTCGTTCGCCGAGGGGCGCTTGCCGAACATGCTACTTCTTCTTGAAGAGGCCGGAGAGCAGTGAAGACTTCTGCTGGGCCGGCGGCTCGCGTCGCGCGATCTGCTCGGCCAGGTGGTCGATCCCTTCGGCCGAACGCGACTTGGGGTTCACTTCGGTCAGCATCTGGCCATTATTGGCGGCCTGGCCAAACAGCTTCGGATCAAACGGGAGGCACAGAGCCGGCGTCAGGCCTAGCGCCTCGCCGAAGTCCTTGACCGGAATCTCGGGGCGGCCAGGAACGCCGACTTGGTTGATCACCAGACGCGGCGGGGCGTCGTTGGGTCGGGCGCGGCGCACCAGATCGATCACATTCTTAGCGTTGCGCAGCGAAGCCAGGTCGGGTGTCGCCACGATCACCAGGTCGTCCGACGACAGCAGGATCTTGCGCTTCCAGGCGGTCCAGACGTGCGGCAGGTCAAGCACCACGAACGGGGCGGCGGCGCGGATTTTCTGAGTAACTTCTTCAAACGCCTCGGCGGAAATGTCGTAGTCGCCGTCCAGGCTGGCGGGCGCGGCGAACAGCGACAGCCGCTCGGTGCAGCGGGCCATCATGCGATCCATCAGCACAGGATCGAGGCGGTCGGGCTGGGACAGCGCGTCCACCACCCCCTGCAAGGGGTCCTGGTTGAAGTCGAGGCCGGCGGTACCGAAGGGTAGGTCGAGATCGACCAAAACGGCCCCGGTCTGCAGCCGCTCGGTGATCGAATAGGCGATGTTGTGCGCGATGGTTGAGGAACCCGATCCGCCCTTGGCCCCGCAGAAGGCGATCTGCCGGCCGATGAACGGAGCGGAAGGGTCGGAATAGAGGCCGGTCACCGCACGCACGAGCAGCAGTGGCGTGAGCGGCGGAACCAGATACTCCGAGACGCCGCGGCGCATCAGTTCGCGGTAGAGGGCGATGTCGTTGGCGGCCCCGATCACCAGGACCTTGGTGCCCGGATCACAGACCTCGGCCAAGCGATCCAGCAGCGTCAGCAACTCGGGACCTGGATCGGCGCTCTCGACCATGACCAGCGACGGTGTCGGCTGGGATTGATAGGTCGCGACAGCCGCCGGCAGGCCGCCCATGCGGGTCACGACGGTCGCGCGCTCCATCCGTCGATCCAAGGCGGCGCGCTCGGCGAGTTCGGCGGTTTCCGCGGCGACGCAGAAGATGTGGATGGTGATCCGCGGCACGGGCGTCTCGCCGAACGCGGCCTCCGCCCCGACCAGCATGTCGTGGACCGGATGGCTGACCTGAGCCGGAAGCGGCGGCAAGACCACGGTTTCAGGCTCTGCGCGGGGATCATCGAACGCCTGTACCTCCGGCTCGACGTCCGGTAGGGGCGGCAAGCTGGCGAACGGATCTTCCGCCGCCGCGGCGGACGGCGGCGGCTCACGCCAAGCGTCGGTCTGAGACACCGAGAAGTCGTCGTCGGCTTCGAAATCCAGGTCGAAAGGGTCCTGGCCCTGCTGCGGCTTCATCACTTCACCACCAGAGAGACCGTACCCTTGGCCTTCTCGTCCGCCTCCGACGAGGTCAGTTCGCCCTTGCGGTACTTGTCGAGCACGACGGCGCGTCGCTGGGCGTCGGCCGGATCGAGCGTCCGCGGCGTGGCCAGGTCGGCGGGATTGGCGACCTGCGCGGCCATGTTGGCGGTGACCGCGCATCCGAAGTTCGGCTGAACCTCATTGGTCATCGAGTGAGCGACGTTGGTCCAGGACCGACCGCAAGACGGGATAATCACTGCATACCGCAGGAAGCCGACGATCAGGGGGGCCGCGGCCTCGCCCTTGGCGTCGTAGCCAATCAGGCGGATCGCATTGGCGGGCACGCCCTGCTCGACCAGGAAGGATCGCGCGTTCTCGCCCGAGCGGGAGACGGCGCCAGGATCGGGACCGCCGACCGGGGCCTGGACGACGACCTCGCCGCCGTCGGAGCTACGCCAAGTGTCGGCGAATGTAGTCAGGGCGCCCGCCTGGTTCGAAGACAGACCCTGAGCCCGCACCGCCAGCCGAATCTCCTCCGGCTGCGTGGTGACATCGGCTTTCCAGAGTTCGGTCGGCGTGCGCGCCGTGGGCGCCTGCCCAGCCTGGAGCGGCGGCGTCGCGGCGCAGGCCGACAAGGCGACGGTCAGCGCCAGGGCGATGAAACGAGGTGCGCTCATTCGATCACGTAGCCGTAGGGCCCCTGGTAGCTGCGGCCCGGCTGGGCCCCGGAGTTGGCGTT
>NZ_JAURWM010000193.1 GCF_030654915.1 Phenylobacterium sp.
CCCGGTGGCCGGTTCCCACAGCCAGTAGCCGACCTGGTCATGGAAGGTAGAGTCCTCGTCGGACGCGACGATATGGACGTGATAGCTCAGCCCGTAGAATAGCTGCGGCCCGTTCGCCTGCGGATCGATGGGCTGCATCTCGATTCGCTCGAGATAGTCGCGGCGTTCGGGACCATCGGCCTTCGGGTTCAGGTCGACGCCTTTGCGTCCCTCCCACACGCCCGCCAACCGCGCCAGCGGTCCCAGATTGGCCAGGGTGTCGGGATCCACGTCCTGCGGTTCGGTGAAGATATCGTCGGGGAAGGTGATCATCGCGTCTCTGCTCGGGCCAAACCCGGTACTGCCTCTATCGGGATGGCCCTACGCGTCAAGCACGCTGGCGGTGCTCATCTCTGAAAGCGCCAGCGGCCTTCCTCGTCGTATTGAACGGCTCTGCCGCGCTTCCGTTTGGGCGTCCGCCTCGGCCCGGCGCAGACGCTCGCCGCCAAGCTCCACAAATGAAAACCCCGCCGGTTTGCATCGGCGGGGTTGTATATATCTGTTCGTGTGCGCCGCTTAAGTTGAGCGCGATCCTGCGTGAGTTAAAATACAAACGCCAAGATCGCCCCAACGACAACCACAAGACCAACGATGTAAATAATGCTGTTCATGACTGTTCTCCAGGGCAAGCTATCCGAGAGGCCAACCCCGCCTGATATGCGGTGCTTGGATCGTCCGGTGTTTGGTCTGGGACAATGAGCGGATTTGTCGGCGATTAGTTCCGTAGAAAATCACCGACGCGCTTCTGATCGACCGGAGCACAAATGAAAAGCCCCGCCGGTTCGCACCGGCGGGGCTTCGAGTTTCAGGCTCTTGCGGCCTGTGGGTCTTAGTAGCCCTGGATCTTCGCGTAGCGGTCGCGATGGTAGGACTGGCTGCCATAGGCCGCCTCGGCCGCACGAGCGCGCTTCATGTAGAAGCCCGAGTCGTGGGCGTCGGTCATGCCGATGCCGCCGTGCATTTGGACCATTTCGTTCGACACCAGGTGGAAGGTGTCGCCCATCTTGGCCTTCGCCAGGCTGACCAGTTCCGGCACGTCCGGGCTGTCGGCGTCGATCGCCGCCAGGGCGGCTTCGACGGCCGAGCGGGCCAGTTCGAGGTCGGTGAACATCTTCGCGGCGCGGTGTTGCAGCGCCTGGAAGGAGCCGATCACCTGGCCGAACTGAACGCGGACCTTCAGGTAGTCGAGGGTGGTCTCGAAGGCTTGGACGGCGGCGCCCAGCATTTCAGCCGAGACGCCGGCGCGGGCGCGGTCGAGGGTCTTTTCCAGGACGTCCCAGCCCTTGCCTTCGGCGCCCATCAGAGCGTCGGCGCCGACTTCGACCTTGTCGAAGGAGACGTTCGAGGCGCCGCGGCTGTCGGCCAGCTTCAGGTTGGTCTTGGTCACGCCCTTGGCGTCGGCGGGAACCAGGAACAGGCTGATGCCGTCCTTGTCGCCCGGCTTGCCCGAGGTGCGGGCCGAGACCACGAACAGGCCAGCGCCCGGGCCTTCCAGGACGAAGGTCTTCTTGCCGTCCAGCACGTAGCCGGCGCCGGACTTGGTGGCGCTGAGCGCGACCTTTTCCGGAGCGTGGTGCGCGCCTTCGTCGACCGCCAGGGTGGCGACCAGCGAACCGTCGGCGATCTTGGGCAGGTACTCGCCCTTCTGGGCGTCGTTGCCGCCCAGGATCAGGGCGCTGGCGGCCGCCAGGCCCGAGGCCAGCAGCGGCGAGGCGGTGAGCGTGCGGCCCATTTCCTCAAGGATCAGGCCCAGCGACAGGTAACCGAAGTTCGACCCGCCGAAGTCTTCCGGGATGATGACCCCGGCCCAGCCCATTTCCGCCTGCTCGTTCCAGGCGGCGGCGTCGTAGCCAAGTTCAACGCCCGAGTCGCGCATCTTGCGGAAGGCGGTCACCGGGCTCTTTTCCTGGACCCAGCTCTTCGCCGCGTCGCGGAGCATGCTCTGTTCTTCGTTCAGAACGGCCATGTTTCGAAATCCTATTCTCTAAAAATCTGTGGTTGTTCTGATGTTTAGCTATGTTGCGTCAGGTCGGGCAGGCCGAGGATGCGCTTGGAGATGATGTTGTTCTGCACCTCTTGCGATCCGCCGTAGATGGTCGTGGCCTTGCCGCCCAGCCACGAGCGGACAGCGGTCAGCTCTTCCGGCGCGAAGTCGGCGCCTTCCCAGCCCAGGCCCTGGTGACCCATGATTTCCAGGGTTAGTTCGGCCTTGTCCTGCATCCAGCGGGTGCCGGCGTTCTTCATGATCGAGGTGGCGGCTGACGGGCCCGAATTGCCCTTGGCTTCCATCATCGCGCGCACGGCGGTCTGCTGGAAAGCGCGGCCGTCGATCTCGTTCATGATGATGCGGGTGCGCAGGTCGCTGTCGGCCAGCTTGCCGGCTTCGTCGACGCCCACATAGTCCTTGGCCAGCTTCGGCAGCGGCTTGGCGCCGCCGTATCCGCCGCCGCCCGCGCCGCTGAGGCCCGAACGTTCGTGTTGCAGCAGACGCTTGGCGATGGTCCAGCCGCCGTTCAGCGGGCCGACCAGGTCCTTCTTCAACGCCTTGGCGTCGGGGAGGAAGGTTTCGCAGAAGGGCGAGTTGCCGGCGATCAGCGGGATCGGGCGAACTTCGACGCCCGGTTGGTCCATCGTGAAGAGCACGAAGGAAATGCCTTCATGCTTCTTGGAGGTGTCGGTGCGGACCAGGCAGAAGCACCAGTCAGCGTATTGAGCGCCGGAGGTCCAGATCTTCTGGCCGTTGACCAGGTAATGATCGCCCTTGTCTTCAGCCTTGCACTGAAGCGAAGCGAGGTCGGAACCTGCGCCCGGCTCGCTGAAGCCTTGGCACCACTGCAGATCACCACGAACGATCGGCGGGATGTGCTCTTGCTTCTGCTCTTCCGTGCCGTACTCCAGCAGGGTCGGGCCGAACATCATCACGCCCATGCCGCCGATCGGGTTGTAGGCGCCCGCGCGGCCCAGCTCTTGCTGGATCACTCGGCCCTGGGCCGAGGACAGACCGCCGCCGCCGTAGGCCGCCGGCCAGGTCGGAACGCCCCAGCCTTTTTCGCCCATAGCCTTGCGCCAGGTTTCCTGGTCGGCGCTGGGGGTGCTGCGCTCTTCGCGCATCATCGGATTCGCCTTGCCCTTCAGGGCCGGCGGGAAGTTCGCCTCGATCCAGTTCCGCGCTTCCGCGCGGAAGGCGTCGAGATCGCCGCCGCCAAAATCAGCCATTTAAATCGTCTCCTTAAAAATCAGGTCGTCTGAAAGTCGTTATGCACATCCCCGGTCGCTGAACCTAATTGGCTCGCGCGACCGGGTGTTGGCGTCACCCTAGTGGCTCTGCGTGAGGTCTGGGAGTCCCAGGATTCGCTTCGAGATGATGTTGTTCTGCACTTCGTTGGAGCCGCCATAGATCGAGCCGGCCTTGCCCGAGAGCCAGGAGCGGACCGCTGTGCGTTCCTCGTCGGTGAATTCGGCTCCGTCCCAGCCGAGGCCTTGGTGACCCATGAACTCCAGGGTCAGTTCGGCGCGGTCCTGGGCGACCTTCATATTGGCGTTCTTCATGATCGAGGTGGCCGCCGAGGGACCCGAGTTGCCCTGGGCTTCCAGCGCCGCGCGGCGAACCGTTTGCTGCAGGGCGCGCTGGTCGATCTCGTTCATGACGATGCGGGTGCGCAGGTCGCTGTCGGCCAGCCGGCCTTGCTCGTCGGCGCCGACATACTTCTTGGCGACGACGCCGAGCGCGTCGGGACGGGCGGCGGTGGCGCCGCGGCTGCCGTTCATGCCCGAGCGTTCGTGCTGCAGCAGGCGCTT
The DNA here is from genome assembly GCF_030654915.1 of Phenylobacterium sp. Lineage (GTDB taxonomy): Bacteria > Pseudomonadota > Alphaproteobacteria > Caulobacterales > Caulobacteraceae > Phenylobacterium. Next base: position 3,838 of record NZ_JAURWM010000193.1, read on the forward strand.
GGCCACGGTCCAGCCGCCGTTCAACGGGCCAACCAGGTTTTCCTTCGGCACTTTCACGTCGGTGAAGAAGGTTTCGCAGAACGGCGAGTTGCCGGCGATCAGCTTGATCGGCCGAACTTCAATGCCCGGCTGGTGCATCTCGAAGACAACAAAGGAGATGCCTTCGTGCTTCTTGGTGAAGTCCGTGCGGACCAGGCAGAAGATCATGTCGGCGTATTGGCCGCCGCTCGTCCAGATCTTCGAACCGTTGACGAGCCAGTAGTCGCCCTTGTCTTCCGCCTTGGTTTGCAGAGAAGCGAGGTCGGAACCTGCGCCGGGCTCGCTGAAACCTTGGCACCAGCGGATTTTGCCGGTGACGATGTCGGGGATGTACTTCTTCTTCTGTTCTTCGGTGCCGTATTCCAGCAGGGTCGGGCCGAACATGCCGATGCCCATGCCGCCGATCGGGTTCACCGCGCCGATAGCGCCCATTTCCTGGGCCAGCACGCGGGCTTCGGCCGGGGAGAGGCCGCCGCCGCCGTAGGCCGCCGGCCAGGTGGGGGTGCCCCACCCCTTCGCGCCCATACGCTCTTTCCAGAGCGCATGGTCGCCGACCGGCTTTTCAGGGCTCATCAAGGCGGCTTGCTGCCCCTCGACGTCCTTGCCCAGGGATTTCGGGAAATTCGCTTCAAGCCACTCGCGGGCCTGTGCGCGGAAGCCTTCCAAATCGGCGCCGCCAAAATCAGCCATGAAAATTCTCCCTAATTATTCATTATGTTAGCAATATTGTAGCATGTCCCCCTCCCCACCGGGAGGGGGTGAAAAATCACTTGGGATCGGGCAGGCCAAGCACACGCTTGGAGACGACGTTGAGGTTGATCTCCGAGGTGCCGCCTTCAATAGAGTTGCCCTTGGAGCGCAGCCAGGTTCGCACGGCCGCGAGTTCGGGTTGGGCGAAGCCTTCGCCGGTCCAGCCGAGGCCAGCCGAGCCCAGGGCTTCGACGATCAGTTCGTTGCGGTCCATCGCCACCTTGGCGCCGGCATACTTCATGATCGAGGTCGCGGCCGACGGACCGTTGCCCGCTTTCGCCTCGTCGGCGGCGCGACGCACGGTCTGCTGGAAGGCCTGGACCTCCATCAGGTGCTCGGTCACCCGGCGGCGGAAGTCGCCGTCGGCGAGCCGGCCGCTTTCATCGAGGCCGACATAGTCCTTGGCCGCCTGCTTGACCGTCAGGGCCGTCACCGGCGCGCCGATGGAGCCGCCGCCGAGGCCGGCCGAGATGTTGTCGCGCTCGAACTGCAGCAGCCGCTTGGCCACCGTCCAGCCGCCGTTCAGCGGACCGAACAGTTGGTTCTTCGGAACCGTGACCTCGGTGAAGAATGTCTCGCAGAACGGGGAGGTGCCGTTGATGAGCAGGATCGGCCGAACCTCGACGCCGGGCGAGGTCATGTCGATCAGCAGGAAGCTGATGCCCTCATGCTTCTTGGAGGTGTCGGTGCGCACCAGGCAGAAGCACCAGTCGGCGGTATTTGCGCCGGACGTCCAGATTTTGCTTCCCGAGACCAGGTAGTGGTCGCCCTTGTCCTCGGCGCGGGTCTGCAGCGAGGCGAGGTCCGAGCCTGAGCCAGGCTCGGAGTAGCCCTGGCACCAGCGCACCGAGCCGGTGATGATGCCGGGCAGATGCTGGCGCTTCAGTTCCTCGGTGCCGTACTCGATCAGGGTTGGGCCGAACATCATCACGCCCATGCCGCCGATCGGGTTGCGGGCGCCGATCTTGGCCATCTCTTCGTGCAGGACCCGGGCCTGCTGGCGGGTCAGACCGCCGCCGCCGTATTCGGCCGGCCAGGTCGGAGTTCCCCAGCCCTTGGCGCCCATGGCCTCGCGCCAGGCCTTGGCGTCGGCGCTTTCCTTGCCGCCGCCCTGGGCCGCGAGCTGCGCGGCAGGGTCGGCCTTCAGGGCCTCGGGGAAGTTTTCGTCCAGCCACGCCTTCGCTTCGCTGCGGAAGGCCTCGGTGTCGTCGCCGCCAAAGTCAGCCATGAAATTCGCCTCTAGAAATGTCGTCGATCAAAACAAAGACGCCGCCCGAAAATAGGGCGGCGTCCGTCACGTTTACTTGGGGTCGGGCAGGCCGAGCACGCGCTTGGAGACCACGTTGATGTTGATCTCCGAGGTGCCGCCCTCGATGGAGTTGCCCTTGGATCGCAGCCAGCCGCGGACCGCCAGCAGTTCGCCGGGCTCGTAGCCGTCGCCTTGCCAGCCGAGGCCCTGGTGGCCCATGGCCTCCACCATCAGTTCGGAGCGCTCCTGGGCGAAGGAGGCGGCGGCGTACTTGATGATCGAGGTCGCGGCGCTGGGGCCGTTGGAGGCTCTCGCCTCGGCGGCCGTGCGCGCGATGGTCTGGCCGAGCGCCTGGAAGTTCATCTTGTTCTGGGTGACACGTTGACGCAGGTCGTGGTCGGCCATGCGGCCGGCTTCATCGACGCCGGCGTAGGTCTTGGCGATAGAGCCAAGGTCGCCCGCCGCGCCGCCGGCCCCACCGCCGCCGCCGAAGCCGCCCGAGATGTTCTGGCGCTCATACTGCAGCAGCCGCTTGGCGATCTCCCAGCCGCCGTTGACCTTGCCGACCAACGCGTCCTTCGGCAGGCTCACGTCAGTAAAGAAGGTCTCGCAGAATGGGCTTTCGCCAGAGATCAACTGAATAGGCCGCGTTTCCACGCCGGGCTTGGACATGTCGATCAGTACGAACGATATGCCTTCGTGCTTTTTCGTGGTGTCAGTACGGACTAGGCAGAAGCACCAGTCGGCCTTGTCTGCATAGGATGTCCAGACCTTCTGGCCGTTGATCAGCCAATGGTCGCCCTTGTCTTCACATCTAGTCTGCAGAGAGGCCAAGTCGGAGCCGGCGCCCGGTTCCGAATAGCCCTGGCACCAGCGAATCTCGCCATTGATGATCTTGGGCAGGTATTCTTTCTTCTGCGCCTCGGTCGCGTATTCGAGCAGCACCGGACCCAGCATCCAGATGCCGAACGAGGCGAGCGGCGCGTGATAGCGGCCAGCGGCGAGTTCCTGATCCAGCACGCGGGCCTGCGGCGCGGTCAGTCCGCCGCCACCGTATTCCTTGGGCCAGGTCGGGGCGGTCCAGCCCTGTTGCGCCATCTTGCGCATCCACACGATCTGCGGGTCGGAGGAGCCGGCGAAGGCGCGACCGCCCCACATGGCTTCCGGATCGCTCTTGACCTTCGGGTCGCGGAGTTCCGCCGGATAGTTGGCTTCCAGCCAGGCTTTCACCTCGGCGCGGAACGCCTCGAGATCGCCGGCGCCGAAATCGGCCATGGAATCCTCCCGTGATCGGATCTGCTTTTACGCCGGCCACATTAGCGTCGGGCGCCTCAAGAGCAAGGGGAACGAAACGGTTGTTTGACGTGGCGGTAGCGCGCTGCGTAGACGCCAAATCAGGCTATATACCGGCCATCTGGGGCGGCTGTTGGTGGGCGAATGAAATTCTGGCGGGAAGTTAAACCGGCGCTATTTGCCGCGGCGCCCACCGTGGCGGCCGTTCTCGCCCTCTTTGCGGGGATCATGCTGCTGGCCTCGGGGGCCACGCCGACGATCCCAGACCGGTTCCTGCGCATCTATGAAGTGACGCCAGTCGTCCTGATCGAGATCAGCCACTTCTTGTCCAGTATCCTCGGCCTGATCCTGGTGCTGCTGGCCTTCGGGCTCAGGGCGCGGCTGGACGGCGCCTGGGCCGCGACGGTCGCCACGCTGTTGATCGCCAGTCCGCTGGCGCTGCTCAAGGCCTTCGCCTGGGAGGAGGCGGCGACGCTGGCGATCTTCGCCGCCGTGCTGATCCCGCTGCGCGGCGCGTTCCCGCGCAAGGCGCGGCTGTCGCAGATGGAGGTCACGCCGGGCTGGCTGCTTTCGGCCTTCGCGGTGGTGTTCGGGGCGGGGCTGCTCGGTCTCTGGTCGTTCCAGCATGCCGACTTCGGCGACCAGCCGTTCTGGCGGGTGATGGCCGACGACGACGCCGCCCGCGCCATTCGCGCCTGGGTCGGCGCGGCCATCCTGCTGTTCGCTTTCGGCATCTGGCGAATGTTCGCCTCGGCCGCCACCCCGCGCGTGGTGGGCGAGGACGATCCCGAGCTTGAGCGGGTGCGGGCGATCTTGGCCAAGGCTGAGGAGGCTGAGCCTGGCTCGAACCTGGCTTTGCTTGGCGACAAACGCTTCCTGTTCTCGGCGTCGGGCGAGAGCTTCCTGATGTTCGGAGTGCGGGGGCGCTCCTGGATCTCGCTCGGCGCGCCCGTCGGCCGGCCCGACGAGCGCATGGATCTGATGTGGCGGTTCCGGGAGTTGGCTGACGCCCATGCCGCCCGGCCTGGGTTCTACGGCCTTGACGCCGAGCACCTGCCCGACGTGGTCGAGTTGGGTTTTGCAATCCACAAGGTCGGAGAGAGCGCCGCCGTGGCGCTGGACACCTTCACCATCGAAGGCACCAAACGCGGCAATCTGCGGCGCGCCTGGCGTCAGGCGAGCGAGGCGGGGGCGTCGTTCGAGGTGTTTCCGCCCGAGCGTGTCAACGAAATCATGCCGCAGCTCCAGGCGATCTCCGACGCCTGGCTGGTGCATCACGCCGGCGGGGACAAGAGCTTCTCGATGGGTGGTTTCTACCCTTCCTACGTGGCGGAGTTCCCGGTCGCGGTCGTGCGGTTCGAGGGCAAGATCATCGCCTTCGCGACGCTGTGGACCACGGCGTGCAAGAGCGCCTTTTCCATGGATCTGATGCGCTACATCGAAGAGGGGCCCAGGCGCATCATGGACTACCTGTTCGTTGAATTGATCGAGTGGGGCCGGCGCGAGAACTACCAGGCTATCGAGTTCGGCATGGCCCCGTTGTCGGGCCTGGAGGATCGCCCCCTGGCCCCGGTGTTGTCGCGGGTTGGCGCGCTGATCTTCGAGCGCGGCGAGGAGGTCTATAATTTCCAGGGCGTGCGGGCCTACAAGGGCAAGTACGATCCGGTCTGGCGCCCGCGCTACATCGCCGCGCCCCACAAGTGGGCGATTCCGCTGGTGTTGGCCGATATGGGGCTGCTGACCTCGGGTGGCGTCGCCGGCTTGGCGAAGCGCCCGAAGGCCGAGCGCTAGCGGCCGGTCTTCACGCCCAGCAGGTTCACGACGTGGACGATCAGGAACATCGCGAAGGCCGCCGCCGTGACCATGATGAAGCGCCAGGGGATCAGCCGGGGGCCTTTCATGACGTCCGGCGGCTTGGATCCGCGCCAGCCGGCGAAGGCCGCGATGAAGAGCAGCGCGGCGCAAAGCGCCAGGGTCACGTTCAGGGTCATCCCGGCTGCGCCTACCCCAGCGGATGGGGGCGGTAAAGGTGAAGCCGCTATTAACCCTTAACTCGGCATTAACCGAATTTCGTCTTGTTCCTATGCTACACGCTGTAATCCACAGGCTTTCGCCCTAGGCGCAATATCTGGTGTTAAGGATCCGTTTACACACCACGGATCGGTGCTAGCTTCGCAATTGGGCTGGGAGAACGATTCGATATGACGTCGGGGGCGCCCTGGAGTGTCAAGGGGATCGACCCCAAGGCGCGGGAGGTTGCAAAAGACCTCGCTCGCCGCTCCGGTATGACACTTGGAGAATGGCTCAATCGGGTGATCCTTGAGGACGAGGGTCCCGAGGAGATCACGTCTCAAACCTATTTCGACGAGCGCGCCGGGCGTCCGGATCGTCCGCAATTCACGCCACGTCTTGTCGAAACCTCCGAAGCGCAAGGTTCTGAACCTGATCGCGTCGCGGTCGCCCTCGATCGCTTGGGCGGCGGCGTCGAGCAGGAGGGGATCCGCAAGACCCCCGCCGCCATCGCCGCTGAAGTGGTGATGCGTCAGGCCATGGCCCGCATCGAGGCGGCCGAGCGCGAGCATGTCGCCGTCGCCGCGCGCTTCGAGGGCGCGATCCACGAAGCGCGCGCCGAGAATTCGCGACTGGCCGAACGACTGCGGCGTGTCGAGGCCGAAGCTGCCGGGCCGCGTTCGGCCGAGGCGCTACGTTCGCTGGAAGCGGCGCTCGGCAAGATCGCCAGTCACCTGCATGAGGGCGAGGGCCGCACCCGCGAGACCATCGCCGTGATGGAGCGCCGCCTGCAAGAGATCGGCGCCCAGGATGATGCGTCCGCCGCCGCTCTGATCGAAGAAGTCGTCAACCGGGTCGATGCGCGCCTGAGCGACGCCGAAGCCCGCACCGCCGACGCCTTTGTCAGCCTTGGCCAAGCGTTCGCTCATCTTGACGAGCGTGTGGACGCGGTCGATCGCGGCGGCGCGGCCAGTATTGACCGCCGGCTGGAAGACCTGGCCGCGACGCTGTCGCAGCGGGTCGATGTGGTCCGCGAGGAAATCGCCGAGAAACTGCAGGCCTCCGCGGACGGCCGCTTTGGCCGCATGGAGCAACAGCTCGGCGAAATGGCCGCCCATGCGGCGGAACAGGTATCGAGCGAGGCCATTGAGAAGATGGGCCGCGAGGTCCTGACCATGGCCGACACCTTGAACCGTCGAGTCCAAGACGCCGAGAATCGCAGCGCCGACGCCATCGAGCAAGTCGGCGGCGAGGTCGCGCGCATCGCCCAGGCGATGGAAGCGCGGTTTGGTCGTTCGGAAGGCGACCACGCCGAGGCGCTGGAAAAGCTCGGCTCCGAGATCGCCAAGATCACCGAGCGTCTGACCGAACGGATCGGCAGTTCCGAACGTCGGGCCGCCCAAGCCATCGACGATGTCGGCGAGCAGGTCGCTCAGGTGAGCGAGCGGCTCAGCCAACGCCAGGAACGCTCTTCCGAGGACCTAGTCGAACGCATTCGCCAGAGCGAAGAGCGCACGGCCCGCCTGCTGGACGAGGCGCGGGCGAAGGTCGATCACAGCCTGGCTGAATCCCAGCGCCGGCTCTCCGAACAGGCGCTGGCCGCCGCGCCGGCTCCGCGCCTGGTGCGCGATGAGCTGGTGTCTCCCTTCGCCGCTGATCCGCTTCACGACCTTGGCCCGGCCGAACCGTCGGGCGATCCGCTAGCGCTGCAAGCCTTCGCCGGTGGCGATGCGGTTGCGGAGCCGCAGGTCGATGCACCCGAGGCTCCGCTGCGCGAAGGCGTTGAGACCAGCGTCGCGGTGTTCCCCGACACCACGGCGGCCGTAGCCTTTGACGCTGAAGACTATGAGGCCGCAGACGGGTTCACACCGGTCGCGCCGAGCGTCGAGGCCGAGGCTGACGAGGCCGAGTTGGAGCTCGCGCCTGAGCCTGAAGCCGCCCCGGAGCCTGAAGCGGCGCCGGTGATCGCCGCGGCGCCTGAGCCAGAAGCCACCGAGCCGGAAGTGGCCGAGCCGGAAACAAATGAGCTAAACGCCGCGGCCTTCGATCTCGCGCCGCCCGACGCTGAACTGGAAGAGCCGGCGGCCGAGCCTCAACCCGAGCGCCCGCTCACCACACGTGAAGTGATCGAGCAGGCCCGCGCGGCCGCTCGTGCGGCGTCTGGCGGCGAAGGCAAGAAGCCCGGCGCCAAGGTCGAGAAGCTCAACAAGCCCGCAAGCGCCTCGCTGTTCTCGAGTTTTGGCCTGCGCCCCAAGCGCGTGGCCGGCGGATCCCTGCAAACCGCCCTGTTGGTGGCGGGCGGCGCGGCGTTCCTGAGCCTGGGGGCGGCGAGCTACTTCGTCGCTGACGGCCAACCGCGCGGCGATCAGCCCCAGCGTGTCGCCGACGCCTTGGCGGTCGCCGAGAGCGATAGGGCCGGCGAAATTTCGACTGGTGAAGCGGACACCACGCCGCTGGCGGCGATCGCTATCACGCCTCAACCCATGGGCACGGTCCGGCCTCCGGTGGCGGCGACCGAGTCGGCTGAACTGGCGAACCTCTATACGGACGCGGTCCGCGCCATCGAGACCAAGGCGCCCGGTGGCCTCGACAGCCTACGCAAGGCCGCCAATCTTGGGCACTCGCCGGCCCAGTTCTATCTCGCCAAGCTCTATGAGAACGGCGAGGCAGGTCTGAAGAAGGACCCGGCCGAGGCTCGCCGCTGGACCGAGCGCGCCGCCCAGGGCGGCAATCGCCACGCCATGCACAACCTCGGCATCGCCCTGATCGAAGGCAAGGGCGGTCCCAAGAACGCGACGCTGGCCGGCCAATGGTTCCGCCGCGCCGCCGATCTGGGCCTGGTCGACAGCCAGTACAATCTGGGCGCGCTCTACGAGCAGGGCCTGGGCGAGACCCAGAACGCCGCTGAAGCCTACAAGTGGTACTTGGTCGCCGCCCGCACGGGGGACGAGGAAGCCCGCAAGAGCGCCGCCCGCGTCCGCGCCGGTCTATCGCCCGAGGCGCGCAGCGTGTCCGAACGTGCGGCCCAGGGCTTCCGGCCGACCGCCGTGAACCCGTCGGCCTCCGGCGCTGAAGTCGCGGTCGCCCCGGCCGCGGCCGTGGTCACCGCCCAGCGGGTGTTGTCGCGGCTCGGCTTCTATCAAGGGCCGATGGACGGCGTGTCATCGCCCGCCCTGACCATGGCGGTCGCCGCCTATCAGCGCGAACAGGGCTTGGTGGCGAACGGTGGCCTGGATCAGGCGACGGTTTCCCGGTTGCAGGTCTTCACGCGGTGACGCGCGCCGAGTAAGGGGCGCTCTTGGACATCTATCTGCCCATAGCCGAGGTATCGGTGAACGCCCCACTGCTGATCGCGCTTGGCGCGGCGGTGGGTTTCATCTCGGGCCTTTTCGGCATCGGCGGCGGCTTCCTGATGACGCCAGTGTTGATCTTCCTGGGCATTCCACCGGTGGTGGCGGTGGCCAGCGAGGCCAATCACGTTGCGGCTTCCTCCACCTCCGGCGTCATCTCCTACACCCGGCGCAAGGCCGTCGATTTCCGGATGGGCGGGGTGCTGGCTGCTGGCGGGGCCGTCGGGTCGATCATCGGCGTCGAGATCTTCCGCTGGCTGCGCCTGCTCGGCCAGGCCGACCTCGTGGTGTCGCTCTCATATCTGATTTTCCTGGGCGTCATCGGCGCGCTGATGCTCAGTGAATCCCTGTCCTCGATCTTGCGCAGCCGTCGTGGCGATCCGCCAAAGCGTCGCAAGGATCGACGGCCGCCCTGGCTCTACGGCTTGCCGTTCAAACTGCGGTTCCCGCGCTCGCGGCTCTATATCAGCGTCATCCCGCCGATCGTGCTGGGCGTCTTCGTCGGTATCCTGTCGGCGATCATGGGGGTCGGCGGCGGCTTCGTCCTGGTGCCGGCGATGGTCTACATCCTGCGCATGCCGGCTGGCGTGGTGGTCGGGACCAGCCTCTTCCAGATCATCATCACCACCTCGCTGACCAGCGTGCTGCAGGCCGGCCGCAACCAGACCGTGGACGTGGTTTTGGCCACCCTGCTGCTGATCGGCGGGGTGCTGGGCGCCCAGGTCGGGGCGCGGGCCTCTTCGCGCTTCCGGGCCGAGGAATTGCGCGCCCTGCTGGCGCTGATCGTGCTGGCGGTCGGCCTGCGCATGGGCCTTGGGCTGTTCTTCACGCCTTCCGAACCCTTCGTGCTGATGACGGCGAACGGCTGATGCCCTACGCCGCCCAGCCAGAGACCCCGCCCGCGGCCATCTCAGCCGCCCTGACCACGACCAACGTGCGGGTCACGTCCAGCTTTCGCGGCGCGCGCATCGTGCTCTACGGCGCGGTGTTCGATCCGACCACCCAGCCGAGCGACGTGGTGGTCATCGTGCGGGGTCCCGACGCGCCGCTGCGCCTGGCGCGCAAGACCCGCGTGGCCGGCGTCTGGGTCAATTCCCGGCCGGTGGTGTTCGAAGGCGCGCCTGGCTTCTACATGGCCGCCTCCACCCGGCCGCTGGGCGAGATCGCCAGCTTCGGAACCCTCCGGCGGCTGGGCGCCGGCGTCGACCACCTGGCGATCAACGCCCCGCTCGAGGAGCGGACGGAGACCCGCTACGGCGTGCGCGACGTGGTGGTCAGCCGGCTGGGTCAGGACTACCTGGATTGGCGCCGTGCAGTCGTGCGGCTGAAGGAGGAAAGCGGGCTCTACGCCGCCGACGAACGGGGCGTGACCTTTGTGGACCGCGGCCTGTTCAAGGCCGAGATCGACCTGCCGACCGCCGCCCCCATCGGCGTCTATACCGCCGAGATATTCCTGTTTCAGAACGGCCAGCCGGTGTCGCGGCGCATGCGTGGCCTGACCGTGGAAAAGGCTGGGGTTGAGCGCGCGCTTTACCTCTTCGCCCACAACCGGCCATGGTCCTACGGCTTGGTCTCGGTGGCGATCGCGCTGGCCGCCGGCTGGGCCGCCTCGGTCGTCTTCCGGAGGAACTGACCGCTTGGACATCCGCAACGACAACGACGTTCATGCCGAAGCCTCGGCGCCCCTGGCGCTCTGGGCCATCGCGCTGCTCTGCCTGGCGCCGTTCCCGATTTCCGCCGTGGCCTATGTGTTCGGGCCAGCCGACGTGACCGGGCCGGCGCTGACGGTGTTGCTGACCTGGTCGGCGGTGGTCTTGGGCTTTTTGGGCGGCATCCGCTGGGGACTGGAGAGCGCCCGCGCCGCGCCGCGCTGGACGCGGCTGGCGATGTCGATCGTTTCGCCGAGCGCCGCCTGGGCCCTGGTGTTCGCCCGAGGCTCCATCGACACCGCCTGGCTGCTCTGCGGCTTCATGGCGGCCTTCATCCTGCAATGGCTGTACGACCACGCCGCACCGGACGTTCCGGCCCGCTACCCGCGCCTGATGACCACCCTGACGCTCGGCGCCTGCATCTCTCTGGCGCTGGCCTTGGAGCAGGCGCTGCGGATGTAGGGCGCTAGTCGCCCGCGACCGATCGCCAACCGACGGCGTGGACCCGGTCGGCGCCCAGGGCTCCGCACAGCGGGGCCTGGGAGAACAGGCCTGCGAAAGCCTCATCCCTGATGTTCAGCCCGCCGGCATAGGCGCCGAAGGCTGGCACCACCATCCGAGAGCCATCCGTGACGAAGCAACGTCGTCGCACGCTGCCGCGCGAGGCGACGACGCGGGCGCAAGGGTGCAAGTGGCCGGCGACCTCGCCGATCTGAGGGCCTGGGAGCGGCTCGTGGCGCAGGATCAGGCCGGCGATAGCGATCTCATCGGCGACATTTCCCGGCAGGGCGCGTGGTCCATCGGCGTCATGATTACCGATCACCCAGATCAGCCGAGTCGCCCCGGCCAAGGACCTAAGCGTCTGGGCGTCGTCGCGGGCCAGGCGATCTTCCGACTTGCGGTCATGGAAGGTGTCGCCCAGCAGAACCACCGTGTCGGGCAGGGTCGCCATCACCTCGACCTGCAGGCGGCGCAGGGTCTCGCGGGTGTCGTAAGGCGGCAGCATCTGGCCGCGCATGGCGTAGGCCGAGCCCTTTTCCAGGTGCAGGTCGGCGACCACCAGCATCCGCTGGTCCTCGATCCACAGCGCGCCGCTGGCCCGCAGGGTCACGGCCGCGCCGTTCAGCCTGGTGCGTAGGCCGCCGCAAGGGCTGGCCGCGAAGGCGTAGGCGGGCGACGGAGAGGCGAGCGCGCTCACGCCAGGGCCTCGGCGATCAGGTCTTCCTCGGCCTCGGCCAGGATCATTTCACCGGCCTGGCCAGGCGAGCGTTCCTTGCCAATCTCCAGAAGAATCGGGACCGAGAATGGCGAGAGGTGGTCTAGCGGCGAGTGGCGAATACGGCCCTGGATGCGCTCCAGCAGCAGGCCCAGGCGCGCGACGTCGATCAGGCCGGTCGCGGCGTCCTCGCGCGCGCAGCGCAGCAGCAGGTGGTCGGGTTGGTGTCGGCGCAGCACGTCGTAGATCAGGTCCGTGGAGAAGGTCACCTGGCGCCCGGTCTTCTCCTGTCCCGGGAACCGTCGCTCGATCAGGCCCGAGATGATCGCACAGCCCTTGAAGGCGCGCTTCATCATGAAGCTTTCGGCCAGCCAGGATTCCAGATCATCGCCCAGCATGTCCTGGGCGAACAGTTCGTCGAAATCGAGTCCGTCCATCGGCTTCAACGCCCAGATCGCCATCGCATAGTCGTTGCAGACGAAGCCCAGCGGCGCAGCGCCCTTCCGCTCCAGTCGCCGGGTCAGCAGCATGGCGAGCGTGGTGTGGGCGAGGCGTCCCTCGAACGGATAGACCACCATGAAGTGGCGTTTGCCGCGCGGGACGGTCTCCAGCAGCAGGTCGTCGGCCGGCGGGATCAGCGAGTGGTCGCGCTGGATTTCCAGCCATTCACGGACGTCGGCGGGCAGCACCTTCCAGTGCTCTTGGTCATACATCAGCTCGCGGACTCGCTTGGCGAGAAAGGTCGAGAGCGCGAACTTCGAACCGCCCCAGGATGGCATCTTCGGATCGCGATTGGCCGCCGGGCTGACCAGCACCTCGGTCCCGGTGACGCCGACCAGCGCCCAGACCTGGCCGGCGAATACGAAGGTGTCGCCGGGGTCGAGCATCTCCAGCATGCCTTCCTCGACCTCGCCGATCTTGCGACCGCCGCGCCGCGCCTTGCCCATGGCGATCCGCACCGTGAGCATGGCCGGCGAGACGATGGCCCCGACGTTGAGGCGGTGGCGTTGGGCGGTCTCGGCGTTGCGCACCCGCCAGAGCCCGTCCTGGCCCTGCACGATCCTGCGGAACCGATCATAGGTCTTTAGCGCATAGCCGCCGGTCGAGACGAAATCGACGACCTGCTCGAAGTCCTCCCAGATCAGGTCGCGGTAGGGGCCGGCGGAGCGGACCTCGTCATAGAGCGCGATCAGGTCGAACGGTTCGGAGCAGGCGCAGCCCATGACGTGCTGGGCCAACACGTCCAGCGCGCCGATCCGGGTCGGTTCCCCGTCGAAGCGGTTCTCTGCGATGGCCTCGCGGGCGGCCTGGCACTCCAGCATCTCAAAGCGGTTGGCCGGCACGAACAGCGCGCGGCTGGGTTCATCCAGCCGGTGGTTGGCGCGGCCGATCCGCTGGACCATCCGCGAAGCGCCCTTGGGCGACGCTAGCTGGATCACCAGGTCGACGTCGCCCCAGTCGATGCCCAGATCGAGCGTCGAGGTGCAGACCACGGCCCGTAATTCGCCCCGCGCCATCGCCGCCTCAACCTTGCGGCGCTGCTCGGCGGCGAGGCTGCCGTGGTGCAGGGCGATAGGCAGGCTGTCTTCGTTCAGCCGCCACAGCTCCTGGAACGCGAACTCGGCCTGGAAGCGGGTGTTGACGAACACCAGGGCGGTCCTGGCCTGCTTGATGGTGTCATAGACCTCCTGCATCGCATGCTTGGCGGTATGGCCAGCCCATGGGACGCGGCCCTCCGACAGTAGCATGTCGACGACGGGTTGCGCTCCAGGCGGGCCGCGCACGAGGTCCACGGTTTCGTGCGGGGGAGGGGTTGGCGAGCCGTCCTCCTCGATCCTGCCATAGGCCATCCATCGGCGGATCACGTCGGGATCGTCCACCGTCGCCGACAGCCCGACCCGCCGCAGGTTTGGCGCGAATTGCTGCAGCCGTGCGAGGTCGAGCGCCAGCAGGTCGCCGCGCTTGGTCGAGTGCAGGGTGTGGATCTCGTCGAGGATCACGCAGGACAGGTTTTCAAAATAGAGCCGCGCGCCCTCCCAGGCGCAGAACAGCGCCAGTTGCTCAGGCGTGGTCAGCAGGATGTCCGGCGGCTTGACCCGCTGGCGCGCACGCCGCGCCTGACCGGTGTCGCCGGTGCGGCTCTCGGCGGCGATGGGCAGGCCCATCTGGAGGATCGGCGCCATCAGGTTGCGTTCGACGTCCACGGCGAGCGCCTTCAGCGGCGAGATGTAGAGGGTGTGGATGCCCTGCGGCGTGTTGGACGGCGGCCGCTGAGCCAGGTCGATCAGGCTGGGCAGGAACCCCGCCAGGGTCTTGCCGCCGCCGGTCGGCGCGATCAGCAGCGCGTCGCGGCCCTCACGCGCCTTGGCGATCATCTCCAACTGATGCGCGCGCGCGCTCCAGCCCCGGCTCTCGAACCAGGCGGCGAATTTCTCGGGCAAGAGATCGGGCGGGGTCGCCGCGGCGTCGGCCATCACCCCATATGATGTTCCCGTTCCGTTTCAGGCAAGGTGCTATGAAGCCCAGATCAGAATCGCGACGATGGCGAGGAACAGGATCACCAGACCCAGGACCAAGGGCGCCTTTCCGGTTCCGCTGGAAGCGGGGGCGTCGGCCCGGTTGCTGGCGACCCTAAAGAATTGCAGATTCTGGCCGATCTCGCCCTCGGGCTCCCAGCCGCCAAGGGCTTCTGCGAGCTCCAAGGGAGCCATGGATAGGAAGTCCTCTGAATCGTCGTCGTCTGGGTCCCGCTTCGCAAGATGGCGGTCTCGGATCACCGCGAACTCGCTAGGTGGGTCACCCTGCACGATGAGGTTGTCCCCGACCTCCTCGTCGTAGAGGCGTTCGGTCTCGCCTGCGGTTTCGGTTGCGACAGACCAAATCTGCCGGCCGTCTTCATAGCCCCAGACGATGCTCGTGCAATCGTTGCCTTCGGCCCTGGCCGCGACCAACGAGGCGCCCCGGGACAGTTCTGTGACACGATCAAGCGACAGCTCGCCATAGTCCGTGACGAAGACCA
>NZ_JAURWM010000154.1 GCF_030654915.1 Phenylobacterium sp.
CGCCGCCTCCGCCGCCCCCGCCGCCCCCGCCGCCTCCTCCGCCCCCGCCGCCGCCGCCTCCGGCTGCTGCCGAGGCTAAGCAATTCGTCGTCTACTTCCCGTTCGATCAGTACGTCCTGACGCCGGAAGCCCAGGCGGTGGTTCAGGAAGCTGCGACCTACGCGACCAGCGGCAATGCGACCCGCGTGATCGTGGTCGGCCACACCGATACGTCGGGCCCGGCTGACTACAACATGCGTCTCTCGGAACGCCGCGCTAAGGCCACCGCCGATGCGCTGGTTGGTCTGGGCGTTGGTCAGTCCACGCTGCAAGTGGATTGGAAGGGTGAAACCGATCTCGCCGTTCCGACCCCGGATGGCGTGAAAGAACCGCTGAACCGCCGTTCGACGATCGACATCAACTTCTAAGATATCGATCTTCGGCGCTAAGCCGATCTAGCGGAGAGCCCGGCCGAAAGGCCGGGCTCTTTTGCTTTGTGGCGCAGCCTTCAACGCGGTCTTGCGTTGTCCAAACTCGACGACGTGGGGGCCTATATGACGTTGCAGCAGGGGCTGGCCTTCGGGCTTATCGGCCTGACCATCGCCGCCTTTATCTGGGGCCGCTTTCGCTATGACGTGATCGCGCTCAGCGCATTGCTGGCCGGCGTGGTCATTGGCGTTGTCCCAGCCAAGAGCGCCTTCGACGGCCTGTCCAACGACATCACCATCATCATCGGCGCGGCCCTGATCGTCAGCGCCGCTTTCGCCAAGTCTGGGATCGTCGAGGCCGCGCTGCGCCCGCTGATTCCCTATCTGAAGACCGAACGCAGCCAGGTTCCGGTCCTGACAGCCGCGGTCACCCTGCTGTCGACCGCGACTAAGAATGTCGGCGCCTTGGCCATCCTGATGCCGGTCGCCCTGCAGATCTCCCGCCGCACCGGCTCATCGCCCTCGCGCCTGCTGATGCCGATGGCGTTCGGCGCCATGCTGGGCGGGATCGTCACCCTGGTCGGCACCGCCCCGAACATCATCGTCTCCCAGGTGCGCGAGGAGATCCTCGGTAAGCCGTTCGGGATGTACGACTACACCCCGGACGGCCTGGCGCTGGCGGTGATCGGCCTGGTGTACCAGGCCTTCGCCTACAAGATCTTGCCGACCGACCGGGCGCCGAGCGCCGGCATCGACGCGGCCCTGGCCGCCAACGCCTATTTCACCGAGGTCGAGGCCCCCGAGGACTGGTCGCTGGCCAAGACACGGGTCGCCGACCTGCACGCCCTGGCCCACGGCGAGGCCCAGGTGATGCTGTTGCTGCGCAAGGGGCGTCGCCGCGCCCGCCCGCATCCCAACCTCAAGATCCTGCCCGGAGACGTCCTGCTGCTGCAGGGCGAGCCCCAGGCCCTGGACGAACTGATCACCCGCTCCAAGCTCCGGCTGATGCGTTCTGATCGCCCCGTCGCCATGGACGAGCCGACCGAGGAGGCCCGCGTGGTGGAGGCGGTGGTCTCGGCCGACTCGTCGGTGATCGGGCAATCGGCCCAGCAGAGCGACCTCTATGGCCTGCACGGGGTCAATCTGTTGGCGGTCAGCCGCTCGGGCTACAGCCTCAAGCAGCACATCAGCCGGGTGCGGCTGCGCGCCGGCGACGTTCTGGTGCTGCAGGGCGGCGAGCGCAGCCTGCCCGCCGCGCTGTCGACCCTCGGCTTCCTGCCGCTGGCCGAGCGCGAGGTGCGCCTTGGCGGCATCCGCCACACCCTCGCCCCGGCCATGATTCTCGCCGCGGCCATGGTGCTGGTGGCCTTCCAACTCGTGCCGGTCGCGATCGCCTTCTTCGGCGCGGCGGTGTTGATGATCCTGGTCGGTTCGATCCGGATGCGCGAGGCCTACGCCGCCATCGACGGGCCGCTGATCGTGCTGATCGCCGCCCTGATCCCGGTGTCGGAGGCCATTCAGACGACAGGCGGCGCCGACCTGATCGGCGCCTGGCTCTCGATGGTGTTCCGCGACCAGTCGCCGGTGATCGCCTTGGTCTCGATCATGGCCGTGGCGATGGCGGCTACGCCATTTCTGAACAACGCCGCCACCGTGCTGATCGTCGCCCCGGTCGGCGCCAGCCTGGCCGGCAAGCTGGGCCTCAATCCCGATCCGTTCCTGATGGCGGTGGCGGTTGGCGCGGCCAGCGACTTCCTCACCCCCATCGGCCACCAGTGCAACACCCTGGTCATGGGCCCTGGCGGCTATCGGTTCGGAGACTATGCGAAGCTGGGCGCGCCGCTGACCTTGCTGGTCCTGGTGCTCGGCACGCCGCTGATCGCCTACTTCTGGCCCCTGACCGCGCACTGACGCCGATGTCGATGCGGCCGCGCCCTTGAGAACCTCGCCCGCGATCCCGAAGTTGGAAGGCGGCCAAAGCCCGGTCCCGCGCCCCAAAACATCCCGGAGTTCCCCATGACCAAGCAACTGCGCGTAGAGCTAGGCGACGGCCACGCCATTCCCCAAGTCGGTCTCGGGGTCTGGCAGACCCCGGACGACGTCGCGGTCACCGCGGTGCAGGCCGCGCTGGACGCCGGCTACCGCCATGTCGACACCGCCGCCGCCTACCAGAATGAGAAGGGTGTGGGCGCAGGGCTCCGCGCTTCGGGCGTGGCGCGCGACGAGGTCTTCATCACCACCAAGGTGTGGAACGAGAACCAGGGCTACGACAACGCCCTGAAGGCCATTGAGGGCAGCCTGAAGCGGTTGCAGCTCGATCAACTCGACCTTTGCCTCATCCATTGGCCGGCGCCGCATCGGGGTCTCTACCTCGACACCTGGCGCGCGCTGATCAAGGCCCAGGAAGCGGGCCAGGTCCGCTCCATCGGCGTCTCGAATTTCGAGGTCGAACACCTGGACCGAGTGATCGGCGAAACTGGCGTGACCCCGGTGCTCAACCAGATCGAGCTTCACCCCCGCTTCCAGCAGACGGCCCTGCGCGCCGCCCACGCCGAGCGCGGCATCAAGACCGAATCCTGGAGCCCGCTCGGCCAAGGCCAATTGCTGACCGACCCGATCATCACGGGGATCGCCGCCAAGCACGGCCGCACGACGGCCCAGGTGATCATTCGCTGGCACCTGGACAGCGGTCTGATCGTGATCCCGAAATCGGTCACCCCCAGCCGGATCGTGGAGAACTTCGACGTGTTCGGCTTCGCCCTCGACGCCGAGGACATGGCGGCGATCGCCGGCCTTGATCAGACGGACGGCCGCATCGGCCCCAATCCAATGACCGCGACGTTCTAAGCGGCCGCGTCCCGGCTGACGCGGGCCGCCGTCGCCAGCGGCGACGTCCTTCCGGATCTTGGGCCGGAGGACGTCTACCGCGCCATGGCCGGCGTCAGCCACCGCCTGCTACCCGGCGATCAGGATCCAGATGCCGATCGCCGCGAACGAGGCGGCGGCCGCCCAGCGGATGTACTTCAGCGGCAGGCGCGTGGCCGCGGCCTCGCCGATCAGCACTGCCGGAACATTGGCGATCATCATGCCGAGCGTGGTGCCGGCCGCGACCATCAGCACCTGGTCGAACTTGGCGGCCAGGGCGACCGTCGCGATCTGGGTCTTGTCGCCCATCTCCACGAAGAAGAACGCCACCATGGTGGTGATGAAGATCGAGGCGCCCGCCTTCTCGCGCGGGGCGTCGCCGTCTTCGAACTTGTCGGGAATCAGCGCCCAGCCGGCGAAGGCGATGAAGGCGAAGCCTAGGGCCCACTTCATCCACGGGCCTTGGAGGAATTGGCCGGCGGCCACCCCGACCATGGCGGCCAGGGCATGGTTGCCCATGGTCGCGACCAGGATGCCGAGAATGATGGGGACCGGCTTGCGGAACCGCGCGGCCAGCAAAATCGCCAGTAGCTGTGTCTTGTCGCCAATTTCGGCGACGGCCACGAGGCCGGTTGAGACGAGGAAGGCTTCCATAGGAGCAGGCGTCCGGGCGGGGTCGAGACATACCAATGGCTTTCCGCGCCGCCGACCCCGCTATGGACCGGCACACGAAAGCCAAAGGTCTCGCCAAGCACTTGCTGGATGCACCATGCCTAGGACCTGACGGCCGTCGGCAAGTTTGTTGACGCATCCCCCGTTGGAGCTACGGGCGGCTACTCCCCAGTGACGGCGTGTGGATAGGGTGG
>NZ_JAURWM010000197.1 GCF_030654915.1 Phenylobacterium sp.
CGCCAACGTCTCGATCGCGGCGGAATAGGGCCGCGCAATATCGGCTTGTCCCGGCGATAGCCGGAGGCTAGGCGGCGCCGCGGCTAGGCCGGAGCGCCGCCTTCCATTTTGTCCGGACAACGGGCGCGCGATCCGCAAGGGCCGATGGTCGCGCGGGCTATGATCGCCGCCGAATAGCCCCATTTTATTCCCATCCCGTTCATGTGCCCGCGGGTAATTCTCGCGGACATTTTCATTTCATCGAACAGCAGTTATCCGTTTCGACCATGCGCGCCCTCGCCACAGCAATCATCGCCGCCGCCGTCATGACAGCCGCTCCCGCGCTCGCTGCGTCCCCGCCTGCGCCGACGCAGCGGATTGATCTGACCAAGATGATGGGTCGCTGGTACGAGGTGGCTCGCCTGCCCAACAAGATCCAGACCGGTTGCCAAGGCGGAACCTCCGATTGGCGGAAGGCCGGCGACGGCTATGCGGTGGTGCAGGCCTGCCACAAGGGTTCGTTGGCGGCGCCGGTGACCGAGTGGAAGGCCAAGGCCAAGGTCCTCGACGGCTCGACCAACGCGAAGCTGCAAATGACCTTCTTCAACGGCTTGGTGCGCCAGGAATACTGGGTGCTGGACCATCGCCCCGATCAGGGCTGGCTGATCCTCGGCACGCCCGGCGGCCGATCCATGTGGCTGATGTCGCAGCGTCCGACCCTTTCGGCGGGCGTGAAGGCCCAGGCGATGGCGCGCGTGAAGCAGCTTGGTTACGACGTCAGCCGGCTGGAATTCCCCCAACCCGCCCGGAACTGAGCCGAGAAGCCGTCCTCAGGGCTCTTGCCTCCCGAACGAAACCGGAACATGGTTTTGGCCATGGACGTCACGATCGTCACGGTCACCCGACCGGAAATCACCCTCAACGTCACGCGCGGCGCCGCTCGGCTGCTGACCGATCTCGGCTATGCGCCGCTCGCCGAGGTGACCTTGCCCAATGGGCGCCGCGCCGACCTGATGGCCGTGGGCCGTCGGGGCGAGATCGCCATCGTCGAGGTGAAGTCGGGTCTGGACGATTTCCGTGTCGATCGAAAGTGGCATGAATACCTGCCCTATTGCGACAGCTTCGCCTTCGCCGTGGCGCCGGAGTTTCCGCGTGAGATCTTGCCCGATGACCCCGGACTGATGGTCTGCGACGGGTTCGGCGGCGCGGTGCTGCGTGACGCGCCGCTGACGCCCCTGGCGCCGGCGCGGCGCAAGGCTCTGACCATCGCCTTCGGCCGGATGGCGGCGATGCGCGCGGCTGGCGTCGTGGTGACGCAGTTGGAGGGGTAGGTCCCTACCGCGGCGCCCGTTTGGCCAGGATCCGCTGGAGGGTGCGGCGGTGCATGTTCAGGCGCCGTGCGGTTTCCGAGACGTTGTGGCCGCAAAGCTCATAGACCCGCTGGATATGCTCCCAACGCACGCGGTCGGCGCTCATCGGGTTTTCCGGCGGGGCCGGAACCTCGTCCTTGCGGGCGAGCAGGGCGCGGGCCACGTCGTCGGCGTCGGCGGGTTTGGAGAGATAGTCGATCGCGCCTGACTTCACCGCGGCCACGGCCGTGGCGATGTTGCCGTAGCCGGTCAGCATGATCACCTTGGCGTCAGGCCGCGCCTCGCGAACGGCTTCGACCACCTTCAGGCCGGTGCCGTCCTCCAGCCGCATGTCCAGAACCGCATAGGCGGGGGGGTGGGCCTTAACGGCGGCCAGGGCCTCGCCGACGCTACCGACCAGCACGGGCTCGAAGCCGCGTTGTTCCAAGGCGCGTCCGAGCCGCGTGCGCAGCGGCGCGTCGTCGTCGAGGACAAGCAAGCTTTTGTCCGGCAGGGCGGCGATATCGGCGGAGAGATCGGTCATTCGCAACCTCCGATAGGGGCGTTTTGCAGATGCGCCTCCTGCGGCATCATGTCGCTGCTTGCAGGGTATCTGCAAGGGCCTTCACGTTTGTTCGTCCGCGCCCTTGACCTCGATCCGCTTGCGCGGCCAGCGGGCGGCGACAATAGCGCCGCGCGGCCTGCCATTCTGGAAAGTCACAATCGCCCCGGTCCGTTCCAGCAGGGTCTTGGCGATGAAGAAGCCCAAACCCATTCCGATATGGCCTGTACGGCCCCCTTCGACCCCGGCGCGACTGGTCACATAGGGCTCTCCCAGCTTGGCCAGCACCTCCGGAGCGAAGCCGGGACCATCGTCGCGCACCTCGATCCCAACGGTGTCGGCGTCGAAGCGGACAGTGATCAGCACCTCGGAGGTGGCGAAGTCGACGGCGTTCTCGACGAAGGAGGTCATGGCGTGCAGGACCTCGGGCATTCGCCAGATGTCGGGCGCGGCGACGCCGGGGGCGCCCGAGACGATCGCCTCGACCCGCACGCCCTTCACGTCGGCATGGGGTTCGATCACCTCGTGCATGAGCTGCAGCAGGCTCATCCGCTCATGCACCTCGTCGGAGGCCTCGGCAGGGGCGTCGGTCAGGCGGCGTAGGATCTCGCGGCAGCGCTCGGCCTGGGCGATCAAAAGGTCGGCGTCCTCCTTGACGCTGGCTGTCGGCGCCTCGCGGGCCAGTTCCTTGGAGACGATGGAGATGGTGGCGAGCGGGGTGCCCAGTTCGTGAGCGGCGGCGGCGGCCAGCGCGCCCAGGGCCGAGAGCCGCTGTTCGCGGGCGAGCACCGCCTGGGTGACGTCGAGCGCCAGGGCCATGCGCGAGGACTCCTCGGCCGCCTGTCGCACCGTGCCGGTGATGACGATGATCCCGGCGATGTTGGCGACCGCGCAGCCGATCATGAAGGTGAGCGGCGGCGCAAAGCTGTCCTCGCCCATCGCCGGCAGCGGCCAGTGGACGAAGGCCAGCAGAATCGAGGCGATGATCGCCAGGCCGGCGAGGACGCTCACCGACCGCGACGTCAGTGTGGCGGCGGCCAGGGTCACCGGGGCCAGCAGCATCAGGATGAAGGGATTAGCCGTGCCTCCGGTCAGGAACAGCAGGACCGCGATCTGGCCGATATCGAAGCTGAGCTGCGCGACCGCCTCCCATCCTCCGATCAGCCGCTGGCCGGGAGAGGCCACGCCAGTCAGCAGATTGACCCAGGCCGAGGCGCCGATCACGGCCAGGCACAGGGCGTAGGGCATCGCAAAGCCCAGCAGCAGGCTGGCGAGCAGGAAGACCAGGGCTTCCCCAGCGATGATCATCCACCGCAGGCTGACCAAGGTGCGCATCCGCAGGCGCCCGCCGCGCTCGCTGACGCCGTCCCAGCCGTCGACCCCCCAGTCTCCGACGCCTTGCGTGAGTTCGGGGCTTTGCCTATCGAGACCGGGCGGCGGCGGTGTCCTCATGGAGGAGATCATGCCCCGAGCATCGCCCCGAACGCCGCCGCTGACGAGCCCAAAGGTAAAGTCCATGCCCCGCCGCATTCCGATCCTGATCGCAGCCTGCGTCCTAAGCCTGATCTTTCTAGGCGCGGTCGCCTGGAAGACCGGCGTCTTTGAGGCTCCCGCGCCGGCCGCGGTCGGGGGGCCGTTCCAGCTGGTCGATCAGAACGGCAAGCCGGCCGACGAGTCGCTGCTGAAGGGCAAGTGGACCGTGGTGTTCTTCGGTTTCACCTATTGCCCGGACGTCTGCCCGACGACCTTGCAGGCGCTGGCCGCGGCCCAGCAGCAACTGGGGCCCAAGGCCGACAAGCTGCAGGTGGTGTTCATTTCGCTCGATCCGGCCCGCGACACCCCGGCCCAGCTCAAGACCTATCTTGGCTCCGACACTTTCCCGAAGGGGATCATCGGCCTGACCGGCACACCTGAGCAGGTGGCCGCCGCCGCCAAGGCCTATCGGGTCTATTTCAAGAAGAATGGCGAGGGCGCCGACT
This sequence comes from Phenylobacterium sp., assembly GCF_030654915.1. Lineage (GTDB taxonomy): Bacteria > Pseudomonadota > Alphaproteobacteria > Caulobacterales > Caulobacteraceae > Phenylobacterium. Next base: position 3,870 of record NZ_JAURWM010000197.1, read on the forward strand.
ATCTGGTCGACCATTCCACCGCCGCCTATCTGATGGACCCCAAGGGCCGCTTTGATCGGGTGATCCCGTTCGGCGTCTCGCCTGAGGAGATCGCCCGCCAGGTCTCCGAGGCGATGCGCTAGCGGCGCCTCGTCAGCGGGCGGAGCGTCCAAGCGCCGCAGTGGAACGGTTTAGGTCTGGACTCTCTTAATATCCGACGTGCTATGCTGCGCTGCAGCAAAGAGGACTCTCGGATGCTCTACTCGCTCTACGAGGCCAGTTACTACGCCACCACCCCGCTGCGGTTCGCGGCGCGTGCGGCCCGCGGCTTCTGGTCGTCGCCGCTGAACGCCGCCAAGGACAGCGATCTGGGCCGGCGAATTTTCGCCAACGCCGATCTGTTCGCCAACCTGACGCGCCGGTATGGCCGCCCGGCGTGGAACATCGATTCGGTGCAGATCGAGGGACAGTCGGTCCGCGTGCGTCAGACCGAGGTCTGGTCGAGCCCGTGGGTCAAGCTCACCCATTTCACCCGCGACATGTCCGACATGCGCCGGGCCGGGCGCCGCGAACTGGAGCCGGCGGTGTTGATCGTAGCCCCGCTGTCGGGCCACTACGCGACCCTGCTGCGCGGGACCGTCGAGGCCTTCCTGCAAGATCATGAGGTGTTCATCACCGACTGGTCGAACGCCCGCGACGTGCCGTTGGTGGAGGGTCGCTTCGACTTCCACGACTATGTCGATCATGTCCGCGAGATGCTGCGCCAGCTGGGTCCGCGCCCGCACGTGGTCGCCGTTTGCCAGCCCGGCCCAGCCGTGCTCGCCGCCGCCGCGTTGATGGCGGAGGACGGCGAGGAGAGCCGCCCAGGCACGATGACGATCATGGGCTCGCCGATCGATGCGCGCCTGTCGCCGACGGTCACCAACAAGCTGGCGGAGGAAAAGCCCTTCGCCTGGTTCAAGTCGAACATGATCGACACCGTGCCCGCGCCCTATCCGGGCATGGGGCGGCGGGTCTATCCGGGCTTCGTGCAGCTTTATTCGTTCATGTCGATGAACGCCGAAAAGCACCAGGACGCCCACAAACAGTACCTGGAAGACCTGATGAAGGGCGACGGCGACGCCGCCGAGAAGCATCTGGAATTCTACGACGAGTACCTTTCGGTCCTCGACCTGCCGGAAGAATTCTATCTTCAGACCATCGACTATGTGTTCCAGCAGTATCTGCTGCCGAAGGGCGAGTTGGTCCACCGCGGCCGACCCATCCAGCCCGGCTCCATCCGCGATATCGGCCTGCTGACCGTCGAGGGCGAGAACGACGACATCTCCGGTATCGGCCAGACCCAGGCGGCGCACACGCTCTGCACCGGGCTTTCTGACGACTTCAAGGAAGACTACGTCCAGCCGCATGTCGGCCACTACGGGGTCTTCAATGGTCGCCGCTTCCGCGAGGAGATCTATCCGCGCGTGCGTGCGTTCATCCGTCGTCAGGAAGCAGGCCTCGAAAAGGGCCGCGACGCAGCCTAAATTGGCGTCATGAGTCTTTTCGGCCGCGCGCTTGCGGACGGCGACCGGCTGGAAGTGGCTGGCGCCGTCGTCCGTCTCAAGGTCCATCGCAGTGCGCGCCGGGTCTCGCTTCGGCTTGATCGCACCAAACGCGAGATCGTCGCCACCGCGCCGACTCAGCGGCGATTGGCGGAGGCCGCGGCCTTCGCACGTGACCGCGCCGCCTGGATCGCCGAGCGCCTGGCCGAACTTCCGCAGGCCGAGGCGGTGGCGCCGGGCATGACCATCCACCTGTTCGGCGAGCCGTGCCTTCTGGCGGCCAGTGACAAGCCGGCTCGTCTGCACCCAGCGACCGACGCGTCGTCGATGTCGATCGCCGCGCGCGGCGAAGGCGCGGTCTACGCCAACGCCGTGGTGCGGATCATTCGGCGCGAGGCGCTGCGGGTGTTCACCGAGCGCACCGCCTTCTATTGCGACCAGCTGGGCGCCAAGCTGCCCAGTGTGACGATCATGGATGCGCGAGCTCGCTGGGGCTCGTGCCGTCCTGGCCTGCCGGGCAAGCCGGCGGCGATCCGCTACTCCTGGCGACTGGCGCTGGCTCCGTTCGAGGTCGCCGACTATGTGGCCGCCCACGAGTGCGCCCACCTGCTGGAGCTCAATCACGGCCCGCGGTTCTGGGGGCATGTGAAGACCCTGGTCGGCGATGAGCGGCCGCATCGCGCCTGGCTGCGGGCCGAGGGCGCGCGGCTGCACGCGTTTGGGCGCTAACCCCCTCAAGATTACCGCGAATTATCTATGACCAGCGCTGATCCGGCGACAGAAGGAGCCGGACGGATGAGCGCTGAAGCCTTCGTCGCCCTGGAGCCTGCCGCGTGATCGTCCTCGCCGCCGCCGCGTCCCTGACGCTGGCCGCCCCCGAACTGCCGCCCCTGCCGCCGATCACCCGCGACCCGCAGGTGACCTATGTCGACCGGTCCGGCGCCGTGTTGGGCGTGCGCGGCGGCCGCTATGCGCCGCCGGTCGATTTGGCCAAGCTGCCGGCCTATGTGCCGGCGGCCTTCATCGCCATCGAGGATCGCCGGTTCTACACGCACAGCGGCTTTGATCCGGTGGGCATCGGCCGCGCCATCCTGGACGGGGTCAGCGAGGGGCGCGCGACGCAGGGCGCCTCGACCATCACCCAGCAGTTGGCCCGCAACCTGTTCCTGAACGCCGACCGCACGGTGGAGCGCAAGGCCAAGGAGCTGGTCTGGTCGATTCAGCTCGAGCGAACCTATTCCAAGAAGCAGATCCTCGCGCTCTATCTGAGCCGAACCTACTACGGCGCGGGCGCCTATGGCCTGGAGGCGGCTTCGCGTCGCTACTTCAACAAGCCCGCCGCGCGGCTCTCCTTGCGGGAGGCCGCGACCCTGGCCGGGGTGATGAAGTCGCCGACCAACTATAATCCCATTCAGCATCCCGAAGCTTCGGCCCAGCGCGCGGCCCTGGTGCTGGACGCCATGGTCGAGACCGGGGCGATCACCCCAGCCGAGCGCGCCAAGGCGATGGCCGCGCCGCTGAAGGTCTGGAACTCGGCCCCCACCGCTCCAGCCCAGTATTTCGTCGATTGGCTGGACGCTCAGCGCCGCCAGATCCTGCCGCAGCCCAAGCAGGACATGGTGGTCGAGACCACCATGGATATGGCGATGGAGACCGCCGCCGCCGATAGCGCCCGCGCCGTGCTGGCCCGCTACAAGGTCGAGTCCGTAGGTCAGGCCGCCCTGGTGGCGCTGGACGGCCAGGGCCGAGTGCGGGCGATGATCGGCGGCGCCGACTATGCCGCCGGTCCCTATAATCGCGCCGTCACCGCGCGGCGCCAGGCAGGCTCGGCCTGGAAGCCCTTCGTCTATCTGACCGCGCTGGAGGCTGGCCGCACCCCCGAGATGGCGGTGGTGGACGAGCCTCTGACGATCGGCAATTGGTCACCGCAGAACTATGCCGGGGGCTACCTTGGCCAGATCACCCTGGAACAGGCGGTCGCCCAGTCGGTGAACACGGTCGCCGTGCGCACCGCCGACGAAGTCGGCCGCGCCAATGTGGCGGCGACGGCGCGCCGGCTCGGCATCGCCTCGCCGATCAACACCGATCCGGCCATGGCGCTGGGCACCACATTGGTCTCTCCGCTGGAGATGACCCAGGCCTATGCCGCGTTCTCGAACGGCGGGATGCGCGTCGCGGCCTATGGCATCGAGAAGATCCGCACCAACGGGGGCCAGGTGATCTATCAGCGCAAGGCGGCTCCGCCGGTGCGGGTCATCGCCAATCCCGCGCTCAGTGAGATGAACCGGATGCTGCGGACGGCTGTCGCCTCGGGCACCGGCGGGCGGGCGAAGATCGCCGGCTATGACCTGGCTGGGAAGACCGGCACCACCTCGGACTACGAGGACGCCTGGTTCGCCGGCTATAGCGGCGGCTTCACCACGGTGGTCTGGATGGGCCGTGACGACGGCGCCTCGATGGGGCGGATCACCGGCGGCAGCGCCCCGGCCGAGCTATGGCGTGGCTTCATGACCGTGGCGCTGAAGCGCGGCCCGGCCCAGGCGATCCCCGCCGGGGCGCCCGCGCCTGTGGCGGAGCCGCCGCCAATCGAGGTCTTGGTCCCCGTGGCCGACGAGCGTTTGGAGGCGCCCGCCGAACTGCCCGCGCAGGCGCCGCAAGACCCGCCGATCTAGAACGGAACGTCGTCGGCCGGGGCCTTGTCGGCGGGAGCGGCGGGCTGGCTGCCGCCGATCGCGTCGGCGATGCCGTCGACCAAGTCGCCGATCGGGTCGGAGGCCGGCGCGGGCGGCTCGACCGTCCCGCCTGGAATGGGTTGGGCCTTCAGGCGGGGCAGAGCCGCGGACATGAAGTCACGCCAAATGCCGGCCGGGGCGTTTCCGCCGGTCACCCGCTTCATCGGCTTGTTGTTGTCCTTGCCGACCCAGACGGCGGTGACGAAGCCGCCCGTATAGCCGACGAACCAGGCGTCGCGATAATCGCTGGTGGTGCCGGTCTTACCGGCCAGGTCGAAGCCTGGGACCTTGGCGCGCGTGCCGGTGCCGCTTGAGACCACCTGGCGCATCATCTGGTTCATGTACTGCAGGGCGGGCGAGCCGATCACCTGTTGGCGGGCGTTCTTCTCGACGCTGTGGTCGTAGAGGATCTTGCCGCTGGCGGTGCGGATACGCTGAATGCCGTAGCCCTTGGCCAGGAAGCCGCCGTTGGAGAACGGCGCATAGGCCTGAGCCATCTCCAGCGGGCTCACCTCGACGGCGCCCAGCGCCATAGAGGGATCAAGCTGGATGTGGGAATTGATGCCCAGCCGCTTGGCGGCGGCGGCCACATTGCCGGTGCCGACGTCATTGGCCAGGCGCGCGGCGACGGTGTTGATCGACTGGGACATGGCGGTCTGCAGCGTCATTGGGCCGCGAAAGTCGCCCGTATAGTTGCGCGGCGACCAGTTGCCGATCTTGATCGGCTCATCGACCACCATGTCGGCCGGCGTGCGGCCCGCCTCCATGGCGGCCAGATAGACGAAGGGCTTGAAGGCCGAGCCGGCCTGACGCCTTGCTGTCGTCGCGCGGTCGAACTGGCTCTCGGTATAGTCGCCGCCGCCGACATAGGCGCGGATGCGGCCCTCGCCGTCGATGGCGACCAGCGCCCCTTGCTCGACGCCCTGAGCCTTGCCGGCGGCCAGGCCCTTGCGCATCGCCTGCTCGGCGGCGGCTTGGATCGGCAGGTCTAGCGTGGTCTCGACCACCAGGTCCTCGGTCGGTTCGCCGACGAGGCTGCGGACCTGGTCGTCGACATAGTCGGTGAAGTACTGGGCGCGCTGGTTGGCCAGGGTCGGGTTGACGCGGACCGGGGTCTTGAAGGCCTCGTCGCGTTCCTGCGGGGTGATCGCGCCGGTGCGGACCATTTCGTCGAGCACGATGGTGGCCCGGCGCTCGGCGCGGTCGGTGGCCGAGACCGGCGAATAGCGGTTCGGCCCCTTCATCATGCCGGCCAGCAGGGCGCTTTCGCCCAGAGTCAATTGCGAGGCGGGCTTGCCGAAGTAGCGCTGGGAGGCCGCCTCGATGCCATAGGCGCCGCCGCCGAAATAGACCCGGTTCAGATAGAGGGCGAGGATCTCCTTCTTGGTGAACTTCGCCTCCAGCCAGACGGCCAGGATCAGCTCCTGGGCCTTGCGCCGGTAGTTTTGGTTCGTGGTCAGGAAGAGATTGCGCGCCAGCTGCTGGGTGATGGTCGAGCCGCCGCGCAGGGGGCCGCCCTTGTTCTGCACATTGTAGATCTGCGAGCGGATGATGCCCCACGGGTTGAACCCGAAGTGGTAGTAGAATTGCCGGTCTTCGATGGCGATGAACGCCTTCGGCACATAGGGCGGCAGCTTGTCCAGATCGACCGGCGGCGCGTACTGGCTGCCGCGCACGGCCACCATCGCGCCCGAACGGTCGAGATAGGAGATCGAGGGCTGGCGCTCTACGTCATAGAGCTTCGAGGTGTCGGGCAGGTCGCTGGCGAAGACCGCGAAGAAGGCCGCCACGAAGATCAGCGCCCACACCCCGAGCACGGCCGTCCAATAAAGGAGGGCCTGTATGGGAGTGCGCTGGGCCGGCCGGCGAGGGCCCGGTCCTGGTTTAGCCATGTGTCGTCCTAAAAGGTTCGCCGATTACCCCGCCCGGGGCTCGAGAGATAACTTAGCGTGACCAGACGCGCGACAAGATTGACGAGATGTGAACGCGCGCGATCGCGAGCCCGTCCTTAGGTGTAGGGACGCGCAATAGTGAACGGCTCGACGCGAGATTCATGACGCCTTTCGACGCACATTAGCTGAGACGTTCGCCGCTCCGGGGCGCACATTGTGTGAGACTGAGATCACAATGATTGAGACCGACGCGCACTATTTGAGACCGACCCACGGTCGGTGAGACGCGTCTCAGAGCGGGAGGCATTGCGGGTGATCGCCATGGCGTGTGCGACGATCCTCCGCAATCCGACGACCGCTGCGCGCCGGATATCTGAACTGGATCGGTCGGAACGAGTATCACCTCGAAACGCACGTAAACGCCGGGGCGAGCGCCTTTGCAAGAGACCTAGCGCCTTGTCCGAGTGTCCCCGTGAAGCCTTAGGGGCAGGGCCAGGCTTCGCGGAATGCCAGACTGACCCCGGCGAGCATCGGCAGATCCGCAGCCTGCGGGGATCGGCGCGCCCATCCCGTGTAGAGGGGCGCCAGATCCTCCACCCGGTAGGAGACAGCACAGGTCCCGGCCTTGTGCCCTCCTGCGCCGAAAGCCTGCAGCGTGTCGGCGGCGGCCATGAGGTAGCCGGCGCACCAGCTCCGAGGGTCTGAGCCATTGACCTCGCAAACGGCCTGGAGCCCCGCCACAGTCATGGTGAGCGGTGGCCCGTTCGGGCCTACCCCCTGCAACGCTGTCGGCTCACGATCCTTGCCCGCCACGGCCCAAGTCACTCCGCTGGAGAGCGCGGCGGCCAAGACCGCCGTCGCCGCCATGCCGGCCCAGGTCCTCATGGCTTGGCGGCCTTGACGTGATCCAGCGCCGACCGAAGCCCGCGCCCGAGCATCAGCGCGTCGTCGTTCGCCCAGAAATGCATGAAGAACAGTCGCGGCTCGTCGTCCAGCATGTGGTTGTGGAGCGCGGTGACCTCTATGCCGTTCGCCCGAAGCGCCCGGATCACCGGGTTCACTTCGTCGGACGTCAGGACGAAGTCACCGGTGATGGCGGCCTTGCCGCCGCCGGTGGGCTGGAAGTTGATGACCGTGGCCGAGCCCATGGCTTCGGGCACCACAGCGCCGGCTTCCCGAACCGGCTCCGCGCGCGGAACACTGAACTGGTAGATGCCGCCCGTGGCCTTGCCCTTGTAGCCCAGCGTGCGGTCAAGGCCGGCCGTGTCGATCGCGGGAGCGGGCGTAGCGGGCGCGACCGTGGATGCCGCCCCCATCGGGGTCTTGCTTTGCGTGATCGCCTTCTGCAGCGCCGCGGCAAGCTTCACCGGATCTCCGTGACCACCTACGTGCATGTACATCGTGGCCGGCGAGGACCGCAGAAGGTGGTTGTGGAGCGCGGTCACTTCGAGGCCGTTTTCGACGAGAACCTTCATGACCGGGTTCACCTCCTCGTGCGTGAGAACCAGGTCGCCCATGACCATGGCGTGGTCGCCCATGTCCTGGAACGCAAGCCAGGATCCGAGCGCCAGCGCAGGCCTGATCGGCACCCCGTCCAGGGTCACCTTGAGATCGGTCCGCGGCATCCCGACTCGATAGACTCCGCCGGGCTGCACAGCGCCCTCTTTGCCCAGTGCGCGGCCCACGGCGGCCCAGTCAGGGGCCGCGCTCGCGGCTTGGCCAAAAAAGGCGCCGGCGACGAGCGTCAGCGTCAGCGTAATTCGCTTCATAGATATTCTCCTCGTTCGCCGCAGCGCCCGTGCGCTGCGGCTCATCAACACGGTTTCGACAGTCAACAACTTGTTGGGCCGGCTATGGGGACGTGGGCGTCCAGACTGGCGTCTGACCCCGCGGGGGGGCTTTGCTCACCCATAGGCGAACCAGCCCGCCGCCCCGGCGGCGAAGATCACGGCCACGATGTTGAGCTTGCTCTTCCAAAGATAAAGGATGGCAAGCGCGCCAGCAAAGATGACCAGGGCTGGCCAGAGCACCGGGACCCGTTCCGCCGTCGCCTGCCCGAGCTGCAGCGTCGTTGCGGCGATCAGGCCCACCACGCCGGCAGCGACGCCCTCCAGGAGCGCGTGCAGCTGCTTGACCTCCAGGACGGCTTCCAGACGATCGTAGAGGATCAGCGAGAACGCAAAGGCGGGCAGGAAAATCCCGGCGGTCATGGCTAGGGCGCCAATCGGGCCGCCGCCGACGTAGCCCACGAAGGTGGAGAAGATGATCAACGGCGCCGGCAGGATGCCCGAGAGCGCCAGACCGTCGAGGAACTGACCGTCGGTCATCCAACCCCGCCCCACCGCGTCGTTCCGGAGAAACGGGATGGCCGTGTACGCTCCGCCGAACGTCAGCAACCCGGCTTTGAGACCGGAGAGGAAGAGAGCCACCGGACCAGCCGATGCGCCGACGGCTTGCACATCGCCCGGTTGAACGCCCGGCGACCACCAGATGACGGCGGTCGCTAGGGCGACCCCGATGAACGCGCACACGAGCGCCAGAGATTGCCGACCCGATGCAGCAAGCGCATAGACCACCCCGGCGATGGGCAGCACGACCCAAAAGCTTGCGCCTAGGAGCGATGCCAACCCGACGCCGAGGGCCAGGCCCCAGAGCCACCGGTCGTTCAGCACATGTTCGCCGATCCGGTGCACCGCTCGCACGATCATGGCGACGACGCCCACCTGCACGCCGAGGAAGGCGGCGCCGAGCGCAGACGACTGGATGTCCATCGCGAAGTAGAGCCAGGACAAGGCGAACATCAGCAGGAAGCCGGGAAGCATGAACGCCAGCCCCGCGAGCATGCCTCCGAGCCGGCCCTTGGCGCGCATGCCAAGGTGAACACAGAGCTCATGGGCCTCTGGCCCAGGGAGAACCTGCATGACAGCGAGCAGGCGATTGAAGCGCGCGCTGGAAATCCAGCGTTCCTCCTCGACCAGTTCCTTCCGTAGCATCGCGATCTGGGCCACCGGCCCGCCCCAGGCCATCAGCCCGAATCGCAGGAAGCGTAAGAACAGCTGCGGATAGCTCAGCGCCGGCGGCTGCGGCTCGGCAGCCATATCGAGTTCGGCAGACGCGGTCATGCCATCACTCCGCTGTGGCTCAGATCGCACGCGCGATTGCGTGGCCGCGCTGAAGGATGGCTCGCGAAATCGCCCAAGCAAGGCGGACCGACCCGGCTTTCGCGGTGACGTTCGCTTGCTAGGAAAAAAGAAGCCCACGCGGGCTCGACGCACAAACCGAAATCCAAGGCACACGCTCCCCTGCGCGCGCCTTACGCGCACGCTCCAAGGAGCGGATCTTGGACGACCGGGCCGTCTAACCGGGCGATCCGCGATGGCCCGGTGGGCGATAGCTACCGCCTTGCAAGCGCGATTGGAAGGGCCTGCTCGTCCAATTGGCGCCGCGCAGCCCGTCAGGGCCACAGCCGCTCACGATTCGACATCGATGCGCATCAGGCGACGGCGCGGGCGAAGCGCGCGTTGTCGCCTCCCCAGGAGAACGCCTTCATGTAGGCGTCGACGTGAGCTCCCCGTAGTCCATGTGATAGGCGTGCTCGTACATGTCCAAAGCAAGCAGCGGCCGGCCATCGGCGATTTGGGTGTGGTCGGAGGCCCACTGATGGACAAGCCGCTGGTCGCGCTCGCTCCAGGCCAGCAGAACCCAGCCGGAACCGCCGCCGAGCGCCTTGCCCATGCCGGCGAACTCCGCCGCCCAGCTATCGTGGCTTCCGAAGTCACGTTCGATGGCGCTCGCGAGCGGTGCGACCGGCGCGCCACGTTCGCCGAGCCTTCGAAATGCACCTCGTGCAGGACCATGGAGTTCCAGGCGAACAGTTCCTCGCGCAGCTCAACGAAATCGCAGCAACAATTGCCCTGGCCTTTCAGCGCCGCGCGAAACCAGAGACGTCATTGAGACGCTAATCACGCCAATGGGCTCGCCCGCGTCACCCCCCAGGAAAACGGCCGGTTTCCTGACGGTCGCCGCAATTGGCCCAGGAGTGATCCTGCGCCACCAGAAAACCCGTTGCGGAAATGATCGCAAGCTTGCACCCTCCGATCTGTCTTTTCTGACGGAGCGGCCGGGTGCTGGTGGGTTACGTTCGCGTGTCCAAAGCCGACGGGAGCCAGACGTTGGCGCCGCAGCGTGACGCCATGGCCGCAGCCGGCGTCGAACCTGACCGCATCTATGAGGATTTGGCCTCCGGCCGGCGTGATGATCGGCCGGGACTGGCGGCCTGCCTCAAGGCGCTCCAGCCTGGCAATACCTTGGTGCTCTGGAAACTCGACCGGCTCGGCCGAGATCTCCGCCACCTGGTCAACACTGTCGATGAGTTGCGGACGCGCGGGGTGGGCCTGAAGGTCATCGCCGGAGCTGGCGCGCAGATCGATACGACGACGGCCAACGGCCGCTTGGCGTTCGGCATCTTTGCGGCCTTCGCCGAGTTTGAGCGCGAGCTGATCTCAGAACGGACCAACGCAGGCCTGGCCGCAGCGCGGGCCAGGGGACGTATGGGCGGCCGACCTCGCAAGATGGACCGGGCGACGTTGATGATGGCCATGGCGGCGATGGCTGACCGCGAGGCCAAAGCCACGGAGGTGGCCCGCCGCCTGGGTCTGACCACCACGACCCTCTATGTTTACGTCAACGGCGATGGAACGCCCAAGGCGGCGGGCCAGGCCCTACTCGATGCGCCAGCGGCAGTTCGGCCGCGCCAGCTTCAAGTGGCTGGCTGATGGCGCCGAGCACCAGCGTCCCCGTTGAGGCGCTGGTGATGCTCCGTCGGCGTCTGGCCGCCTTGCCGGCCAAACACCCTGATCGTCAGCAACTCTTGCTCTCCACCGGCACGCTCTACGGCGTCAGCCGGGCTACGCTGTATCGTCTGCTCCGTGGGGGCGGCCATCCCCGCCATGCACATCGCGCCGACCGTGGCCGGCCGCGGGTCTTGTCGGGCGCCGAAGTCGAAGGTTGGTGCGAGATCATCGCGGCGATGAAGGTGCGAACCACCAACCGAAAAGGGCGACATCTCTCAACGGTCCGCATTCTCGAATTACTAGAGAAGCATGGGGTCGAGACCCCGGACGGCCTGCAGAAGCTTCCACCTGGCAAGCTGACCGCTTCGACCATCAACCGTCACATGCGTC
>NZ_JAURWM010000201.1 GCF_030654915.1 Phenylobacterium sp.
GCCCCTGTCGGCCTGACGATCTTGATCGCGTCCACCCCAGTCGTCGGAGGAACGAAGCGGATCCGCAGTCGATAGGGACGCCCCGTGATCGGTGATCCGTCCTCTAAGGTGGATCTCGCGTGAAAGCCCTTGGAGAGCGCCAATCCGGCTTCGAGGAAGCCCGCGCCCGTCGGCGTCTCGCTCTCCACCACGCAGTCGACCGGCCTACCACCCTCATTCCAGGTGCAGTTGAAGACGACATTGCCGCTCAGTTGTTCCTCCAAGGCCTTCCTTGGATAGACCTGGGCTATCTGCTCCCCGTTGGGCCGGGATATCCACACGGGACTAGCGACAGGCTCGCTTGCGGCAATAGCCATCAAGAACGGCAAGAGCATTCGCGCTTCTCCCAGTTTGCATTCGAACTATCACGCGAACCTTCGCCGTGCGCCAGCGTTGGACCGGTTGCGCCGCGCGCCAGAGGCGTGCATTCCGTAAGCCTTCATGCCCCGCATCCTCACCTATAATGTCCACCGCTGCGTCGGCGCCGATCGGCGACTGGATGTCGCCCGTGTCGCCGAAGTGATCGCGCGACTGAAGCCCGACATCGTGGCGCTACAGGAACTCGATGTCGGCAGGGCGCGGACCGGCGGCGTCGACCAGGCCCACCAGATCGCCCGCCATCTCAAGATGGCCTTCCACTTTCATCCGGCCCTGCGGGTGGAGGAGGAACTCTATGGCGACGCGATCCTGACGATCTATCCGGAGCGGTTGATCCAGACGGGGCCGCTGCCCGGCCACCCGGCCATACCCCGGCTGGAGCCGCGCGGCGCGGTGTGGCTGTCCGTCGAGATCGAAGGCAAGCCGGTGCAGGTCATCAACACCCACCTGGGGCTGGTTCCCAAGGAACAACAGCTTCAAGCCGCCTCGCTGGCCGGTCCATCCTGGCTGGGTCACCCGATGCGTAAGGGCCCCAGCATATTGCTGGGCGATTTCAACGCCACCAGCAGTTCAGTCGTCTATCGCACCCTCTGCGCCAAACTGGCCGCCGCCCGCCGCCTGGCGCCCACCAGATCGGCGACCTCGACCTTCCCCTCGACCCTGCCCGTCCTGCGCATCGACCACATCTTCGTGAGCCCGGAGATCAAGGTGGAGAACGTCTTTGTCCCCTTCGATCCGCTCACGCGGATCGCCTCCGATCACCTGCCGCTGGTCATGGACTTCAGTGTGACATGAAGCGCTGGTGCTTCTCCTGATAGAGCAGGTCGCGCCGGCGCGAGGCGCGCCAAGAGTCCGTGACATTGTAGGGATCGCCCAGGTGGTACGTGGCGATGATCTCGCCCAGCGGCGTCTGCTTCATCGGCAGGATCGGCGATAGCCGCCCCTCGCTGTTCAGGGCGTCGATAGCCGGGATCAGTCCGCCCCACTCTTGCCGCGCCTTGGAAACCGCCTCGCCGGTCTGCCCTAGGAAGTGGCCAATCAGGCGATCTCGCAGCGCGCTGATCGCGCGTTCGTCGGCCTCGCAGCCTGCTTGCACGCCAAGCTCGACCTCGGTGTCAAAGCCGCCGGACCGGTTGTTGAGATTGGCCGATCCCACCCGCGCCAGATGATCGTCGATCACCGTGACCTTCGAATGGACGATGATCTTGGTCCCGGCGGGCGTAATCGGATACCAGGCTCGGAAACGCCCGAAGACATCGGAGGCGCGCAGCCGCCACAGCATGTTCGAGCGTGCGCGGTCCATAGTCAGTTGGTCGAACCAGCTAGGGCTCTGGCCGGTAGAGATCAGCACCACCTCAGGGCCATCAGGCTCACCCAACCGCCTGGAGACCGCCTCGGCGATCAGCGGGCAGGTGAAGTACTGGTTCTCCAGATAGATCGTCGAGCGCGCCTCCATGATCGAGGCGATCATCAGCTTGCGGATTTCCGTGACGCCCTCGCGTCCCGCCCACTCCGGCTCGGTGCGCTGAAGGGAGATTTCGATGTCCTTGAGCTGGGCGGGAATGTGAGCTGGCCAAGGATCGTGGATCGGCACGGCTTCCGGAGCTGGCAGGACCTCGCGGGTCACACGCCTCCACCGCTCTCGCGAAAGATCGCCGAGGGCCTGGGCCGCCGCGCCATCGACCATCATCATCACCTCGTGGCGCGGTGGATGGTGCTGTTGGTCGGGCATGATCCGGCGGGGATCGTGCTCCAGGTGGCCGGGCGTATCCCAGCGATCGACGCTGATGTCGCCACCGCCGCAAAAGGCCAGGGTGTCGTCGATCACCAGCACCTTCTGATGGTGGCAGGCGCCGAACGGCACCTGGTCGTCGAGCACGAACTGCACATTCGTATCCTTGAACCAGGACCGCGCCCGGTGGGGGAAGAACTGCTGGCTAGCGGCGATGGGCAGGGCCGATTTCCAAATCAGCAAGCGGATCTCAAGGTCCGGCCGCGCACGCGATACCGCCACCAGGATACGGCCGACCTCGTCGGGATCGTCAGGTCCGTCGAAGCCGTCGGGAAACAACCGGGCGCGCGGATCAAAACCCCAGCCCAACAGGAACACCGAGCGGCGCGCGTTGCGCAGCGCCTCGAAGACCGCTGTGTAATAGGCTTCGTTATCAACGAGGAACGCGGCGCGCGAAGCCCGCGCCTTTCGCCAGCAAGTATCGCCCGGCCTCAAGACGTCCATGCCGACCAATGCCCCGCTTCAACGAACTTCGACTCAAACAGCCTACGGCCAAGGTGGGTTCCGCGCGAGCACTCGCATTGCAGGAGAGAATACAAAAAATGCGCGCCCGGGAGGAGCCGGGCGCGCCATCAAGGTGATTGGACCGGGGGCTAGTACAATCAGCTCTTGTAGACTTGGCACGGCCCGCTCAATTCGGCGGTCAGCCGCGCCTTGCGATCGGTGCTGTCGGTCTTGGCCTCGCGCTTGGCCTTGTCGTACTCGGCCTTGCCGCGGTCCAGCACCGGAGGCGAGCGGCGGCTGCTTTCGCTCTTTATGAAGGCGTCCATGGCCGCGGTGTCGATCTGCGTCAGGCCAGACTCGGCCAGGCCGCGGCAACGGTTGGCCTTGATGAAATCGACGTCGCTGACGGCGGCGGCGGCGGACCCCGCCGCGGCGAGCAGACCGGTGGCGGCGAATGCGATGGCGATGAGTTTCATGGTGTCACTCCCTCTAAATTTGTGGAGGGAACCTGCTCGCCAAATCGACATTTCTCAAATTAATTACTAGCAACAATGAATGCAATATCATTACGATGCTGTAATCGTGCACGACCACTACTTAGGAAACATAAAATTCTTGTAATAATTGGCAAGCCCGGCAAACCTTAGCCATGTTTCCAGAGCTCAAACTTGACGCCGCCCGCGTCAACGCCCTGATTTTCAACGCCTTCCCCGGAAATACGGCGGAAGCGTTCCCCAGGATCACCGAGGCTGAGCCGGGACGGGTGCACGTCGTACTGCCCTATCGCGAGGGCATGCTGCGCCCCGGCAACCTGGTGTCCGGGCCAACCCTGATGGGTCACGCCGACACCACCGCCTACGCTCTGGTGCTTTGCCATGTGGGCGAGGAGCTTATGGCCGTCACCAGTTCCCTGGTCATGAACTTCCTGCGCGGCGCCAAGCCGGGCGACGTTCACGCCGAGGGCCGGCTGCTGCGTCTTGGCCGCCGCAGCGCGGTCTGCGACGTTAGGCTCTGGACCGAAACGCCCGATAGACTAGCGGCCCAGGCCACCGTGACCTACGCTATTCCCTAGCCATGACCGATCAGCCCCTTCGCCCGCCCGCCCCGATCAAGACGCCCTGCATCAAGGTCTGCGTCGTCGATGGTGAGAGCGGCCTGTGCATGGGCTGCTATCGCCAGCTCTCCGAAGTCGCGGGATGGGCCAAGCTGACGGATGACGACCGCGCCCGGATCATGACCGAACTGCCGGACCGACGCAGCCGTATCCGCCCTGAAAAACTGGCGATGTTCTGAGCCTAAACGGTTGCGCTTGTTAGGGTTTCGTCAAGGCTGTTGATTCACCGCTTACACACGCCACGCGCCTAGTTTCCTCCTCGAGCGCGGCCGGACACGATCCCGGCCGCCGAGACGGCGAGGTATCTAGATGCTGAAATTGGCGGTGATCGCCCTGTTGGGCGCGGTGTCGGCGGTGGGCGCGGGCGAAACCCTGGCCAACCTCAAGAACGCTAACCAAGCGCCAGAACTGCGCGCCGCCGTGGCGATCGCGCCGCAAGCCTCCGCGATGGTTCAACCGGCCTCGATCGCCAAAGGGCCCGACGGACACTATTGGGCCGAGGCCGACGTCAACGGCTCGCGCGTGCGCTTCCTGGTCGACACCGGCGCCAGCGCCGTGGCTCTGACGACCACCGACGCCCGGCGGCTAGGCATCGCCACCGAGAAGCTCGACTACGCCTACAAGGTGGTGACCGCCTCGGGCCAGACCCGCGCCGCGTCGGTGAAGCTAGGCCGGGTTTCGGTGGCCGGCGCCCGTCTGGACAATGTGGACGCGCTGGTGATCGAGGAGGGGCTGGAAAGCTCGCTGCTCGGCATGAGCTACCTAGGCCGCCTCGCCAGCTTCGAGGCGACGCAGACGTCGCTCATCCTGCGCCCCTGACACCGCGGCCAGGGCGGCGTCGATGACCTCGATCCCCGCGCCGGCCTTCACGCCCTCGACCGTAAGAATACGCCGCCAGCTACGCGCCCCCGGCAGACCGTGGAACAGACCCAGCATATGCCGGGTCATGGCGGCCAGATGCACGCCCCTGGCCAACTGCCCCTGCACATATGGCCGGTAGAGCTCGACCGCCTGGAAGGCGTCGATATCCTCGCCCTGCCCAAACACCCGGCGATCAACCTGTCCGAGGATGGCAGGCTCGTGATAGGCCGCGCGGCCCAGCATCACCCCGTCCACATGCTCAAGATGACCCAGGGTGTCATCCAGGGAAGCGATCCCGCCATTGATGACGATGGTCAGGTCTGGCCGTTCACGCTTGAGCCTGTGGACCAACGGATAGTCCAACGGCGGCACGTCTCGGTTTTCCTTCGGCGACAATCCCTTCAGCCAGGCCTTGCGGGCGTGGACGACGAAACTGCTCACCCCAGCCTGGGCGCAAAGATCGACGAGCCCAAATAGGCTCTCCGCCGGCTCCTGGTCATCGACCCCGATCCGGCATTTGACCGTGACCGGAACCTTCACCGCCGCGCCCATGGCGGCCATGCAGTCGGCGACCAGCTCCGGCTCGCGCATCAGGCAGGCGCCGAACCGGCCGCTCTGAACCCGGTCCGAGGGGCAGCCGACATTGAGGTTGATTTCGTCATAGCCCTCGGCCTCGCCGATCAGGGCGGCGGCCACCAGATCGGCCGGATCCGATCCGCCAAGCTGCAGGGCCACGGGGTGCTCGACCGGATCATAGGCCAGCAGCCGCTCACGATCACCATGCAGGATCGCACCCGTGGTCAGCATCTCCGTATAGAGCAGAGCGCGCGCCGACAGCGTCCGATGCAGCACCCTGCAGTGCCGATCGGTCCAGTCCATCATCGGTGCTATACTAAGTAAATGATGTTGATTTTTCAATGACTTCTCTTTATATCTCAACGCCTCAGAGCGACTAGACGACCCGCTGCCCTGCGACGCTTTACGACCCTTTTCGCCACGTTTCGAATTCTCACTGCACCCGATTTGCACGCGAACAATGGCCTCGATCCGTAGACAGAAATCCGGCGCCTGGCGGGTCCAGGTCCGACGCAAGGGCCGCTCCTTGAGCGAGACCTTCGTCAGCCATGAAGACGCCAAGCGATGGGCGATCGACGCAGAACGTCAGATCGACCGCGGCCAGACTCCAACCAAGTCCCGGATCGCCCGGCTTCGGACGTTCGGCCACCTGATCGATCTGCATATAGCAGATATGAAGGCCGTGGGCCGCGCCCCTGGGCGCACGAAGACCGCGACCCTAGCGATGCTCAAGCGTGAGCTCGGCCCTCGCAACATTGTCGAGCTGGACCGCGAGCGGCTCTTGGAGTTCGGTCGGCAGCGTGCGGAACGCGGAGCGGGCCCGGTGACGCTGTCGATGGACATCGGCGCGATCAAGCTTGTGATCTCCCATGCTGCGGCCGTGCACGGCCTGCCCGTGAGCGTCGAACCCGTCGAGCTGGCTCGCATCGCACTGAGGCGGCTCGGGCTGGTCGGCAAGAGCAACGAGCGCGACCGACGTCCGACGAAGGAGGAGCTCGAGGGGTTGTTCGCGCACTTCGACGGCAATGGCCGCCAGGTCATCCCGATGACCCGCATCATCAAGTTCGCGATCGCGACCGCCTTGCGCCAGGAGGAGATTTGCCGTGCGACGTGGGAGGACTACGAGGTCAAAGGCAAGATGCTGCTGATCCGCGACCGCAAGGACCCACGGCACAAAAAGGGCAACGACCAGCGCATCCCCCTCCTCGATGTCTCCGGCTACGACGCGATCGCCTTGATCGAAGAGCAGCGGGCGATCCGGGCGAATTCAGA
>NZ_JAURWM010000215.1 GCF_030654915.1 Phenylobacterium sp.
GCCGGTCACCGCCATGCGAGAACCCTCGCCGATCCGGGTCAGAACCATCTTCATCTGCAGACGGGTGGTGTTCTGCGCCTCATCGACAATGACGAAGGCGTGGCTGAGCGTGCGGCCGCGCAGGAAGGCGATGGGCGCGACCTCGATCTCGCCCTTCTCGCGGCGGCGGCGGAATTGGTCGACGCCCAGGATGTCGGTCAGGGCCTCCCAGACCGGGGCCATATAGGGATCGACCTTCTCGGTCAGGTCGCCCGGCAAGAAGCCCAGACGCTCGCCCGCCTCGACGGCGGGGCGCGAGACGATCAAGCGTTCGACCTCGCCGCGCAGCAGCAGGCCCGCGCCATGCGCCACCGCCAGGAAGGTCTTGCCGGTGCCGGCCGGCCCCAGGCCGAACACCAGGTCGCAACTGGCCAGGGCCTCAAGATAGCGGGCCTGGCCCGGCGTGCGCGGCGCCACCTGGCCGCGCTTGCCCGCCGGCAAGCCGCCCGGCGCCTTGGCCGCCCCGACCCGAACCTGGCCGATGGCCACGCGAACATCTGCCTCGGCCACGTCCTGGCCGGCGTCGGCGCGCGCGGCGATAGCCGAGATCACCTGCTTGGCGCCGGCGCGGGCCTTGGCGTCTCCGTCCACCGAAACCCCGCCGCCGGGCGTCTCGATCAGGACGTTGAAGGCGTCCTCGATCAGGGCGGCGTGACGGCTGGACGCGCCCGCCACCGCGCGGGCGGCGGCGTCGGACAACAGGATGAATTCAGGTCTGCTCACGCGGTTTCCATTTCCAGCACGCCGGCCAGGCTCATCTTGCTCCCGGCCTCGATCCGCACAGGTACGATCTGCCCGATCAAACGATCTGGCCCCTCGACATGCACGGCCTGCAGATAGGGGCTGCGGCCTGACAATTGCCCCGGATGACGACCCGGCCGTTCGATTAGGACCGGCAACACCTTGCCGGCCTGACTGACATTGAACGCCCGCTGCTGGTCATCCAGCAAGGCGTTCAATCGCGCCAGCCGCTCTTCCTTGACCTCCTCGGCCACCTGCCCGGGCAGGGCGGAGGCCGGGGTCCCGGGCCGGCGGGAATATTTGAAGCTGAAGGCCCCGGCGTAGCCGACCTCGCGGACCAGCTGCAGCGTCGCCTCGAAATCGGCGTCGCGCTCGCCGGGGAAGCCGACGATGAAGTCGCCGGCCATGGCGATGTCGGGCCGCGCGGCGCGGATCTTCTCCACCAGCCGCAGATAGCTCTGCGCGGTGTGGGCGCGGTTCATCGCCTTGAGGATCTTGTCCGAGCCGGCCTGCACCGGCAGGTGCAGATAGGGCATCAACTGCGGCAGCTCGGCATGGGCGGCGATCAGGTCATCGCCCATGTCGGCCGGGTGGCTGGTGGTGTAGCGGATCCGGTCCAGACCCTCGATCTTGGCCAACTGGCGCGCCAGCCCGGCCAAGCCACCCTCCCCCGCATAGGCGTTGACGTTCTGGCCCAGCAGGGTGACCTCACGCACGCCCTTGGAGGCCAGGTCGCGAGCCTCGGCCAGGATCGTCTCCACCGGCCGCGACCACTCGCCGCCGCGCGTATAGGGCACCACACAGAAGGTGCAGAACTTGTCGCAGCCCTCCTGCACGGTGAGAAAGGCGGTGACCCCGGCGGGATTGCGTTCCACCGGCAGGGCGTCGAACTTCTCGTCGGCGGCGAAGTCGGCCGCCAGCCGCTCGCCGCGCTTGCGGTGCGTGCGGGCGATCAATTCCGGCAGCTGATGATAGGCCTGGGGCCCGACCACCAGGTCGACGGCCTGCTGGCGGATCATGATCTGCTCGCCCTCGGCTTGAGCCACGCAGCCAGCGACAACGACGGTCATCTGCGCCCCGGCCTCAGCCCGAGCCTGCTTCATCTGCTTGATGTAGCCGAGCTCGGAATAGACCTTCTCGGTGGCCTTTTCGCGGATATGGCAGGGGTTGAGCACCACCAGATCAGCGTCCTCGGGCCGGTCCGTCATCCCATAGCCCAGCGGCGCAAGGACGTCGGCCATGCGCTCGCTGTCATAGACGTTCATCTGACAGCCGTAGGTCTTGATGTAGAGACGCTTGGTTGGAGCGGACATGGCCGGGTTTATGGGGCTGTGGATAGGTTGGCGCAAGGCGCACAACAGCGCGCGCACGCGCCGAAGCCGGGCCGCGAACAAATCTGGAAAAGGTCCGACGTCAGCCGAAAACCCCGCCGGAGCGGGGGCCGAAAGCTCTACCCCTCTTCAAGGGGCATGCCGTAGAGCTCAAGCCGGTGATCCACCAGCTTGTAGCCGAGCTTGCGGGCGATAGCCTCCTGCAGGGCCTCGATCTCTTCGTCCACGAACTCGACGACCTTGCCGGTCTTCATGTCGATCAGGTGATCGTGGTGGACCTCGGTGGCTTCCTCGTAGCGCGAACGGCCGTCACGGAAGTCGTGGCGCGCGATGATGCCCGCCTCTTCGAACAGGCGCACCGTCCGGTAGACCGTGGCGATGGAGATGTGCGGGTCGACCTCGTGGGAGCGACGATAGAGTTCTTCCACATCGGGGTGGTCATGAGCGGCCGACAACACCCGCGCGATCACGCGGCGTTGCTCGGTCATGCGCATGCCCTTCTCGATGCAGAGATTTTCGATGCGATCCACGAACGGGGCTCCTCGGACTTCAGATGACCTAAGGATAGGGCTACAGCGCCGCGCGGCCAAGGTCGAGACGCATCACGAGCGCATCGACGTAACCTTGTGGACCACGATCATAGTATCCGCGGCGCAGGCCCGCACGGTCAAATCCCGCGGCCTCGTACAAGCCGATGGCCGCGACGTTGTCGTCAGCGACCTCCAGGAACATCGCCTCGGCGCCCGCGATGCGTGCGACGCCGGCCGCCGCCTCGACCAAAGCCCGGGCCAGACCTCGGCGGCGCGCCGCCGGTTCGACGGCCAGGGTGAGGATTTCGGCCTCTCCCGCCACGGCCCGACAAAGGATGAAAGCCGCGGGCGCAGCGTCCTCCGCGACCAGGGCGAAGGCCCCAGGCGAGCCAATCAGTTCGGCGATTTCCGACGCGGACCAGGGATGGTCGAAGGCCTGGTCGTGGACGCGGGCGAGGTCCCCGGCCTCATGGTCCCAGGCGGGGCGCATCTTCACGCCTCCAGCGTCTTTCCGCCGGGCAGCTTGGCGTCGGGCGCGCGCAGATAGAGCGGTCGCGGCGGAACCGGCGATCTGCCCGCCGCCAACCGGGCGACCGCGACCGGGTCGGTGACATCGGCCGGGACAACGCGAACGCCCGGCCGGACATCGGCCAACAAGGCCGCGCCCGTGCCGATCAGAGTGTCAGGGGCGAACTCCGCAAGCCGGGCCGCGGCGGTCTCGATCGGCAAGGCGTCGGGCGCGCTCACCGGAACGCCGTCCGAGAAAGCTTGCAAATAGACTTGGCCGCGCTTGGCATCGAGCACCGCGACCACGTTCCCGCGCTCGGGTTCGGCCAAGGCCTCCAGCGAGCCGATCCCGACCGCCGGAATGGCCAGCGCGGCGGCCAGGCCCTTGGCGAAGGCCAGCCCCACGCGCAGGCCGGTGAACGAGCCCGGGCCGACGGTGACACCGATCCGGTCGAGCCGGTCGAAACCAAGACCAGCCTCGACCATCGCCTCCTGGACCAGCGGCGCGAGGCGTTCCTGGTGTCCGCGGCTCATGGGCTCGACCCGGCGCGCCAGCACGCGCTCGCCGTCCACCACCGCGACCGAGCAGGCGAACAGGCAGGTGTCGATGGCGAGCACGATCATCGCGCGCTCGCCGCCAGCGCTGAAACTTGGAAAACCCCCACCGCGAGAGCGCCTAGAGCGTCTGCTCGACGCGCGTCACTTCGGGCACATAGTGCTTGAGCATGTTCTCGACGCCGGCCTTCAGGGTGGCCGAGGAGGACGGGCAGCCCGAGCAGGCGCCGCGCATGTGCAGCCACACCACGCCTGTGTCGGGTTCGAAGCGGCTGAACAGGATGTCGCCGCCGTCCTGGGCCACGGCCGGGCGAATGCGGGTGTCGAGCAGCTCCTTGATCTCGGCGACCACCTGGGCGGTCTCGCCTTCATAGACCAGGTCGTCATGACCGCCGGCCTCGCCCGCGCTGTCTTCGAACAACGGGCGGCCCGAGGTGAAGTGATCCATGATCGCCGCCAGGATCGGCGCCTTCAGGTGCGGCCAGTCGTGATGGCCGTCCTTGCCGACCGTCAGGAAGTCGGTCCCAAAGAACACCCGGGTCACGCCCTCGATGTCGAACAGATCGCTCGCCAGGGGCGAGGCCTGAGCCTCGTCCATGGTCCGGAAATCGCGCGAACCCTCGGTGAGGAGCTCGCGGCCGGGAAGGAACTTCAGAACCTCGGGGTTCGGCGTGACTTCGGTCTGGATGAACATGAATGAGATGTGGCGCTTTACCGGCCAAATCGCAAGTTTCGCGAGGTCGCTAGGCGAGGTCAGCGATCTCTTCGTCGGTCAGGTCGCCCGGCACGACCGTGACCGGCACCTTGCGCGCGCCCCACTTCACCCCGTCCTTGGCGATCGAGGCGACCAGCGGTCCAGGTCCCCTGCCCCCGACCGCGGCGGCCAGCACCAGGATCTTGATGGAGGGGTCGGCGGAGATCACCTCGCGCAGGGCCGCGCGGGTGCTGTCGGCGTGCATGATGATGAATTCAGGCGGGGCGCCGGTTTCAGCCACCACGTACTCGGCCATCTTCTGCAGAATCGCCTCGGCCTCCTCACGGGCCTGGCGTTCGATCTCGTCGCGCACCCCGCTCCAGTGCTCGAACACCGCCGGCTCGATGACCCGCAGCAAGGCCACGTGGCCCTGGGTCGAGCGCGCGCGCCGGCAGGCGAACCGCAGGGCCGCCTGGAACTCCGGACTGTCGTCGGCGATGACGAGGAACTTGCGTGGGCTCATGGGGTGACGGTGGCTCGGGATCCTGCCGGAACGCAACAAAAACCGCTCACCCCGGCGAAAGCCGGGGCCCATTCGGAGGCAGCATGGGTCCCGGCCTTCGCCGGGATCAGCTGAAACGGAGGGTTCAAGCGCCCCAGTAGCCGACAATCTTCCTCACCTCGGCCAAGGTGGGGGCGGCGGCCTCGCGAGCGCGCTCGGCGCCGGCGGCCAGCACCTTGTCGATCTCGGCCGGATCGGCCATCAGCCGGCGCATCTCGGCGCCGACCGGACCCAGCTTCTCCACCGCCAGATCGGCGAGCTTGGGCTTGAAGGCCCCAAAGCCCTGGCCGGCGAACTCGGTCAGCACCTGCGCCGAGGTCCGCCCGTCCAGCGCGGCGTAGATGCCGAGCAGGTTCAGCGCCTCGGGGCGGTCCTTCAATTCGTCCAGCGTTTCGGGCAGCGGCTCCGGATCAGTCCTGGCCTTGCGGACCTTCTGGGAGATGGCGTCAGCGTCATCCAGCAGATTCAGCCGCGAATTGTCCGACGGGTCGGACTTGCTCATCTTGGCCGAGCCGTCGCGCAGCGACATGACCCGCGCGCCAGGACCCTGGGTCATGGCGTCGGGCAGCGGGAAGAAGCCCGGAACCTCGAAGTCATGGTTGAACTTCGCGGCCACGTCGCGCGTCAGCTCCAGATGCTGGCGCTGGTCCTCGCCGACCGGCACCTGGGTCGCCTTGTAGAGCAGGATGTCGGCGGCCTGGAGCACCGGGTAGGTGTAGAGGCCCACGCTCGAGCGCTCCTTGTGCTTGCCCGACTTCTCCTTGAACTGGGTCATGCGGTCGAGCCAGCCGAGGCGGGCGACGCAGTTGAAGATCCAGGCCAGTTCGGCGTGCGCGGTCACCGCCGATTGCGGGAAGATGGTCGCGACCTTCGGGTCAAGACCAGCCGCCAGATAGGCCGCGGCGATCTCGCGCACCTGGGAGGCCAGCAGCTTGGGGTCCTGCCACACGGTGATCGCGTGCATGTCGGCCACGAAGATGAAGGTCTCCACCTCGTGCTGCAGGCGGGCGAACTTCACCAGGGCGCCGAGATAGTTGCCAAGGTGCAGGGCGCCCGAGGGTTGGACGCCGGACAGCACGCGTTGCGGGCCCGTGTAGGCGGGGGGGGCTTGGTCGGTCATGATGATGTCAGGCTTTTGAAAAGAGGACGTGCAGGCGCGCTTGCGCGCAGCCGGTGGGCGGGATCAGGCGCTGCGCCATCGCCAAGTGTGCGTTCCGTAAGCCATGACCATTGCGAATAAGGCCTTCGGGAAAGAACGGCAAGCCCGTCAGAGGTCGGGCGAAACCGCCACGTCGCCTGGACGACGGCGCAGGGCGGCGCGGATCTCGGCGCGCGTGACGCCCCTGAACCCGAGCAGCAGCACGCCATAGGCCACGACGCCGAGCGCGCTGACCGACAGCACGGCGATCTCCTTGGCCCCAAGGCCGATGAAATAGATGTCCGCCAGCGGCGCCTCGATGAAGGCGCGGTTGTGGGAGGCAAAACCCATCAGCAACCCGAACGCGGTGCTGGCCGCGACAATGCGGGCGATGCGGTTCCAGGCCGCCTTGGTCGGGGTGTAGTCGCCGCGTTTGGCCAGCAGCAGGGACATTTGCAGGACGTTCAGCCACGCCGCCGCGCTGGTCGCCGCGGCGATGCCCTGAATGCCGATCACCTGGAACAGGGCCAGACCCAGCACGATGTTCACCACCACCGAGATGATCCCAAAGCGCATCGGGGCGCGGGTGTCCGCGCGGGCGAAGAAGGCCGGCTGCAGCACGCGCGTCAGCACGAAGGCCGGAACGCCCCAGCCGTATTGCAGCAGGATCTGCCCAGTCTGACGGGCGTCCTCGACCGTGAAGGCGCCGCGGGTGAACAGCCCGTCGATCAGGAAGAACGGCATGGCCGCCAGCGCCGCGCCGGCCGGAGCGGTCAGGGCCAGCGAGAAGATGATCGCCTGATCGGTGGCGGACTGGGCGTCGGCGTGATCCTTGGCCTGGATGGCGCTGGAGAGCCGTGGCAGCAGGGCTACGCTGACCGCCACGCCGATCAGGCCCAGCGGCAGCTGATAGAGGCGCGCGGCGACCTCGGTCCAAGCGCGGCCGCCCGGGACCTGGGAGGCCAGGATGCCGGAAATAAAGATGTTGATCTGCACCGCGCTGGCGGCGATGGCGCCGGGGATGGCCAAGGCGATCAGCGCCTTGATCTCCGGGCTGAGCTTGGGCCTGCGCAGCATGATCTTGGCCCCCGCGCGCCGAGCGCCCCACCAGAGCAGGCCGGCCTGCAACACGCCGGCGATAGGGATGGCGACCGAGGCGGCGAAGGCCGCCCGGATCGGATCGGTCTGCGGAATGACCGCGGCCAGCATCACTAGGTTGAGGATGGTCGGGAATATGCCGGTGACAATGAACCGCCGGTGAGCGTTCAGCACGCCCGAGAGCAGCGCCCCGATGGCCATGCACGGCAGGTAGGGCATGCTGATCTGGGTCAGCAGGATCGCCAGCTTGAACTTGGCCGGATCGGAGGCGTAGCCCGGATTGATCACGTACATCAGCCAGGGCATCGCCAGTTGCGCGGCGATGGTCAGGGCGATGGTCGCCGCCGCCAGGGTCGCCAGGGCGTCCGAGGCGATGCTATCGGCCTGCGCCTGTCCATCTCCGACCAGGGTCTTGGTATAGGCCGGGATGAAGGCCGAGGAGAACGCGCCCTCGGCGAAGATCCGCCGGAACAGGTTCGGAAAAGCCAGGGCGGTATAGTAGGCGTCGGCCGCGATGGTGGCGCTGGCCCCCAGCCGCGCGGTGAGCACCAGATCCCGCGCCAGGCCCATGAACCGGCTGATGAGCGTCAGGCCCGACAGCACCATGGAGGAGCGGATTAGGCCGCTCTTGGCGGGCGAGGTTGCGGGTGCTGTCACGGCGTTTGTGTGCGCTGAGCCCTAGGCCAGGGTCAAGAGCGACAAGACCCCGTGCTCACCTGGCGACGCTCGCCCGGGCCTTTTGGAGATTGGCCCGCGAACGCGGGGGCGTGGCCTCGGCTTCGTTGAGCGAGGCCATCAGGTCGGCCTTGAGCGCCGCCATTCGCTTGGCGTCGGTCAGCTTTCCGCCGTTCGGCTCGGTCACCTAGAAGGCGTCGACCGCGCGCTCGCCATAGCCGTCGATGTGGGCCGAGAGGATCGAGAGGCCGGCGTCGGAAATATTGTGGGCCAAGGCCGCCAACAGACCAGGCCGGTCGCGGCCCGAGGCCTCCACCACCGTCGAGACCTCCGAGGCGTCGTTATCGAGCATGACCGTGGGGGTGATCGAGAAGGCCGCCGCGCGCCCAAAGTCGGTCACCCGGCGCGGCTCGCCCTTGATCGGCTCGCCCCGTCCAGCCACCTCAAGCGCCTCGGCCAGCCGGGCCAAGGTGCGCGGATTGTCCGCGCCATAGGCGGCGCCGGCGCCGTCCTGGACATAGAAGACGTCGAGCGCCTCGCCCTGGCCGGAGGTGAACACCCGCGCCCCGACCACATTGGCGCCGGCCGCGGTGATGGCCGTGACCAGATTGACGAACAGCCGCTGACGGTCGGGGGCCGCCACCACGACTTCCGAGGCGTTCAAGCCGTTGCGGATCTGGCCCTGGGCCGCCGCCCCGCCCGCCTGCTCGGCGCGGCGCGCCAGGGCGGCGTGGAGCAGGATCTCGTCGTCGGAGAACGAGGTGAAATAGGCGTCCTCCATGGTCTGAACCCAGTCGGCCGTGGTCGGGTCGGCCGCGATCAGCCGCACGCGGGCGTCATAGGCGGCGTTCTCGTGATAGCGGCGGATGGCGGCGGCGGCGTCGGAGCCACGGCCGCCGCGGAACACCGCCTCGGTCGCGCCGTAGAGCTCGCGCATCAGCTGGCCCTTCCAGCCGTTCCAGACTCCCGGCCCGACCGCGCGGATGTCGGCGACAGTCAGCACCAGCAGCAGGCGCAGCCGCTCGGGCGTCTCGACGATGCGCGCGAAGTCGGCGACGGTGCGGGGATCGGAAATGTCACGCTTCTGGGCGTAGTCGCTCATCACCAGGTGATGCTCGACCAGCCAAGCCACCATCTCGATGCGCTTGCGGTCCAGGCCCAGGCGCTCGCAGGCCTGGCGGGCGGCCCGCGCCCCGGCCTTCTCCTGGCCCCCGACCCCGCCCTTGCCGGTGTCATGCAGCAGCATGGCCAGGAACAGCGCCTCGCGGTCGTCGATCAGCGGCATGACCGAGGTCGACAGCGGATGGTCTTCAGCGAACCGCCCATTGGCGATGTCGGCGATCACGCCGATGGCGCGCAGGGTGTGCTCGTCCACCGTATAGGAGTGGTACATGTTGAACTGCATCTGCGCGACGATGCGGCCCCACTCCGGCACGAAGCGGCCCAGAACGTCGGCGTCGTTCATCATCGACAAGGCCCGCTGCGGATCGCGGCCATGGGCGAGGATATCGAGGAACACCTTGGCCGCGGCGGGATCGCGCCGCGCCTTCGAGCCGATCAGGCCCGAACAACGGCTGGCGGCGGTGAAGGCGTCGGGATGCAGGTCGAGGTCGCGTTGATCGGCCAGCCGGAACAGCCGCAGCATGTTGATCGGATCAGACTCGAAGATCTCCGGCCCGTCGATATTGAGGCGCCCGCCCTCCTCGTGGAAACCGGGATCGAGCTTCTTGCGCTTGGCCTTGCCGTGGCCCGGGATCAGCCGCGAAAGCCCCTTGGGCTCCTGCTTGATCTGCTCGGCTTCCAGCTTGGCGGCGAACACCCGGGTCAGGGCGCCCACCTCCTTGGCGATCAGGAAGTAACGGCGCATGAACCGCTCGACGGCGGGCGCATCGCCACGGTCACCATAGCCCATCCGCCGGGCGATCTCCGGCTGCAGATCGAAGGTCAGCCGCTCCTCGGGCCGACCGGTGGCGAAGTGCAGATGGCTGCGCACCGCCCACAGAAAGTCGAACGCCTTGATGAAGGCCGCCACCTCGCGGCGGTTGAACATGTCGAGCTGGACGAAGCCGTCCACCTGGCTGACCGGGTGCAGGTACTGGGCGATCCAGAACAGGGTGTTGAGGTCGCGTAGGCCCCCCTTGCCCTCTTTCACATTGGGCTCGACCAAGTAGCGGCTGGCGCCCGCCCGCTCCTGGCGGATGTCGCGCTCCTTCAGCTTGGCGGCGACGAACTGCGCGGCCGTGCCCTTCACCACCTCGGCCCGGAAACGCCGGATCAGTTCGT
The DNA here is from genome assembly GCF_030654915.1 of Phenylobacterium sp. Classification (GTDB taxonomy): domain Bacteria; phylum Pseudomonadota; class Alphaproteobacteria; order Caulobacterales; family Caulobacteraceae; genus Phenylobacterium. Next base: position 10,154 of record NZ_JAURWM010000215.1, read on the forward strand.
CGGCCAGTTGCTTGTCGCCGGTGAGCTGGCGCGCCTCCAGGATCGAGGTGCGGATCGTGTAGTCTTCACGCGAAAGCTTGATGCACTCCTCGACCGTCCGCGAGGCGTGGCCCACCTTAAAGCCCAGGTCCCACAGGGCGTAGAGCATGTACTCGATCACGCTCTCGGTATGGGCGGTCTGCTTGTAGGGCCGCAGGAACAGCAGATCGAGATCGGAGAACGGGGCCAGGGCGCCGCGCCCGTATCCGCCGACCGCCAACAACGCCAAGCGCTCGCCCTCGGTCGGGTTGCGAGCCCGGAACACGTGGACGGTGGTGAAGTCGTAGAGCGCGGTGACCACCTCGTCGGTGACGCCCGACAGCAGCCGCGCGGTCTCGATGCCGCCGGCGCCGTTCTCCAGCCGCTCCTTGGCGATCATCCGGCCGCGGAACAGGGCCTGTTTGAGGATCTCCAGCGCGCGGCGGCGCTGTTCGGGCTCGTCGCCCGCCGCATCGAGGGCCGCGGCCGATAGCTGGGCGCGCAGACGGACCCCGTCGACAACATATTCCAGACGCGTGGGGCGAAGGCGTGGGGGCATGACTTGGATATAGTCTCGGCAGGTCCCGATGCCGAGGGCAAAGAAAAACACCGGCCCAACATCACCGCCCGTCAAACAGCGGCGAAATGACGCGAAACTGATCAAGCTGCGCCGTGGGTTGCAGCTCCTTACCCATCCTTAACCGCCGAGGTCCAGGAGTGCGCCGTGGAATACTCGTGCGTGATTTCTACGCGGTTGGTGGAGTGAGTGATGACTGGGAACGGCTTGGACGGACGCCTGGAATTCATGCAGGTGACGACGGAGACCCGGCAAGCGCTGCGCGCGGCTCGGCCGCTGATCACCGAGAAACTCCCCGCCGCCCTCGATCACTTCTACGCGCAGGTCCGCAAGACCCCGGAGACCCGCGCCCACTTCCGCGACGACGGTCACATCACCAAGGCCCACAACGCCCAGCTCCGCCATTGGCAGGGGATCACCTCGGGCGAATTCTCCGCCGATTACGCCAAGGCCGTGCAGACCATCGGCGGCATCCACGCCCGGATCGGCCTGGAACCGCGCTGGTACATCGGCGGCTACGCCCTGGTGCTGGAACAGCTGGTCCGCTCGGTGATGACTGAACGCGCGCCGGGCGTGCTGGGCGGCAAGGCCAAGAACGCCGAGACGGCCGACATCATCACCGCCCTGATCAAGGGCGCCCTGCTCGACATGAGCCTGGTGCTCGACGTCTATTTCGAAGCCGCGGAAGCCGACCGCCATAAGGCCGAGGCCGAGCGCGCCGCCGCCGCCGCCGAGCAAACCCGAGTGGTCCAGACCCTCGCCCACGCGCTGTCGGGCCTGGCCAAGGGCGACCTGACCGCGCGGATCGACCGCGAACTGACCGGCGACTACGCCCAGCTCCGCGACGACTTCAACGGCGCGGTCGGCGAACTGCACGGCACCATCGCCGCGGTGGTGCGGGCGGTGTCCTCCATGACCTCGACGGTCGGCCAGCTGAAGGTCTCGGGCGACGACCTCGCGCGCCGCACCGAGAACCAGGCGGCCTCGCTGGAAGAGACCGCCGCCGCCGTCGACGAGATCACCGTGACCGTCCGCCGGTCCGCCGAAACCGCCCGCCAAACCTCGACCGCCGTCGCCGACGCCCGCCAGGAAGCCGAGCAGAGCGCTCCGGTCGTCGAGGCCGCGATCGCCGCCATGGGCCAGATCGAGGGCTCCTCCAACAAGATCAGCCAGATCATCGGCGTGATCGACGAGATCGCCTTCCAGACTAACCTGCTGGCGCTGAACGCTGGCGTCGAAGCCGCCCGCGCGGGCGAGGCTGGCCGTGGTTTCGCCGTCGTCGCCTCCGAGGTCCGGGCCCTGGCGCAACGCGCCGCCGGCGCCGCCCGCGAGATCAAGGGCTTGATCACCGACTCGAGCAGCCAGGTCGCTCAAGGCGTGGAACTGGTCGGCCAGACCGGCCAGGCTCTGAACCGCATCGTCGGCCGGGTCAGCGAAGTGCATGGCCTGGTGGGCGACATCTCCACCTCGACCCAGGAACAGGCCGTCGGCCTGGGCCAGGTCAACACCACGGTCAATGAGATGGACCGCGTCACCCAGCAGAACGCCGCCATGGTGCTGGAAACCGCCAACGCCGCCGCGAACCTCGCCCAGCAGGCCGAAACCCTTACCGACCTGATCGGCCGCTTCCGCTTGGCCGAAGGCGCCATCGCCCGGCGCCGGGCGGCTTAACGCCACCCCCAAAGATCGTCATGGCCGGCCTCTTGAGCCGGCCATCCATGCCTC
>NZ_JAURWM010000220.1 GCF_030654915.1 Phenylobacterium sp.
GCGCGCACCGGTCGGAAAATGCCCCATTGACGGCAGTAGCCCAACAAGAACAGTGTTATCGCTGGCTAGGTCCGGAAGGATCAGGGGGACCTCGGCCAGAGGGGCATATGTCTGGTTACGAATTCGAGGGAGCAGATCCGCACGAAGAGTCCGTGAGGATCAGTGGGCGTGTGAAGTGGTTCGACGCCGGCAAGGGATATGGCTTTATCGTGCCTGACGACCCCCACCAAACGGGGCTCAAGGACGTATTGCTTCACGTCACCAGTCTGAGGAACTCCGGGCGCGAAAGCGCTCTGGAAGGCGCTGTGATCGTCTGTGACGTGATCCGCCGTCCAAAGGGCTGGCAGGTGGCTGAGGTCGTGGAGGTCGACGAGACGTCGGCTCCTGCCCCGTCGGATCGCCGAAGACATGACGAGGGGCAGGGCGGCTTCCGTCGGGAACGCGACAGCTATGACAATGGGGGCTTCCAGGCCAGGCAGCCGCGAAGGCCGCTGGCGCCGCGTGGGCCGCTCGAGGGGGCCAAGGTGAAGTGGTTCAACCGCGCCAAAGGCTACGGTTTCGTAGTCCGCGACGGGGAGAGCGGCGACATCTTCGTCCACATCGAGACCTTGCGACGGGCCGGCATCGAGGACCTGCAACCTGGTGACGACGTCATGGTGCGTTTCGCCGAAGGTCCGAAAGGGCTTGTCGTCGCCGAGATCGAGTCTGTAGGTCTGACCTAAGACCTAGAAACTCGGAGTTCGCCGGTGTCCAGACTGACGGGGCCGCTACGCGGCTTGACCGCGACCGTCGGCGCGCTTGCGCTGTTGGCGGCCTGTAGAGAGCAGCCAGCCGCTCAAACGGTCCCTGCGGCGCCTCAAGCGCCCGCAGCGACGCCGAGCGCGCCTGCGAAGGCGCCAGCGGGGGCTGTTGGGGAAGCACCCGCCGGCTTCGAGGCGCTTGAGACAGTCACTCCCGCCGGCCGGACGCGTTTCTTTGTCGAGATCGCCGACAATGACGCCGAACGTGAGCGGGGGCTCATGTTCCGCAAGTCGCTGGCGCCGGACCGCGGCATGCTGTTCGACTTCCATACCCCGCGCGAGGTGGCGTTCTGGATGCGTAACACGCTGATCCCACTCGACATCATCTACATCCGGCCGGACGGCACGGTGCTGTCCATCGCCCGCAACACCACGCCGCTGTCGGAGGCGCCGATTCCGTCCGGCGGCCCGACGCTGGGGGTTCTGGAACTGGCCGGAGGGCGCTCGGCCGAGATCGGCCTAATGCCCGGCGACCGCATCGAGCATCGGATGTTCAAGCGTGATTGATCGCGACGTCGTCCCCGCGCCGCCCGAAGGCTTTGTCGAATCAGGTGGGCGCGGGGCGTTCTCCAGCCACAACGGCCCCTATTTCCATCGCGCCCAGATGGGTGAACTGACCGAGCAGGCATTCTACGCCTTGCCGCGCCACGCCAACGGGCTGGGCCTGGTGCATGGCGGCATGCTGAGCGCCTTTCTGGACGGCCTGATGGGCGCGACGGTGTTTCGCGCCACCCGGCAGACGGCGGTGACCATCCATCTGTCTATCGACTTCCTGCACATGGGCCGGGTCGGCGACTGGGTGATGGGCGAGGGCAAGATCACCCGGGTGACCAAGGACGTCGCCTTCGTCGAGGCTCGCGCCCATGTCCGGGGCGTGGACGTGGTGAGGGCCACTGGAGTCTTTAAATTGATGCATAAACGCGCCTAATGGCGTCAATCGAGTTTGTTCGTTTGCGATAAAGGCCAAAGCCTTATATCGGACCCCCTCGCCGGCGTTATTCGGGGTGTAGCGCAGCCTGGTAGCGCATCTGGTTTGGGACCAGAGGGTCGGAGGTTCGAATCCTCTCGCCCCGACCAACGCCGGCAGAATTGTTTGAGGGGTCCGCATGCTCGCGCGCATCTATCGTCCAGCCAAGAACGCCATGCAGTCGGGCAAGGCCAAGACCAAGGACTGGGTGCTGGAATTTGAGTCGGCCTCGGCTCTGCGCGCAGATCCGCTGATGGGCTGGACCCTCACGGCCGACATGGACGGACAGATCCGCCTGGCCTTCGAGACCAAGGACGAGGCGGTCGCCTACGCCCAGGCTCACGGCATCGCGTTCCAGATCTCAGACCCCAAGCCCGCCAGACCGATCATCAAGGCCTACGCCGACAACTTCGCGTTCGGCCGCAAGCAACCCTGGACGCATTAGTCCGCGACCGGGCGCCCATAGCTCAACCGGATAGAGCATCCGCCTTCTAAGCGGACGGTTGCAGGTTCGAGTCCTGCTGGGCGCGCCAAGTTGGTCGAGGCCCCTAGGCTAGCTTTGAAAATCCAATAGACGCCCGTCAGGGCCGGCGCCGCTGAACCTAGGCGGTCGCGGCGGCGTAGGCGTCCAGGCCGGCGCGGAGGTCGGCGATCAACTCGTCCTCGTTTTCCAGACCAATGTGCAGGCGCATCAGCGGGCCGGCGTAGCGCGGTGCGAACTTGCGCTTGCCGAGTTGCGGGTCGCAGAGGATGGCTAGGCTCTCGAAGCCGCCCCAGGAGAAGCCGAGGCCGAATAGCTTCAGCGCGTTGAGGAAGGCGTTGGCGCAGGCTTGCGAGCCAGGCTTCAGCACAAAGCCGAACAGGCCGCAGGCGCCGCTGTAGTCGCGCGCCCATAGCTCGTGGCCGGCTGAACCGGGGAGGGCCGGGTGGATGACCTGCGCGACCTCGGGCTGCTTGGCCAGCCAGCCGGCGATTTTCAGGCCAGCCTCGCCTTGGCGGGCCAACCGCGTCGGCAGGGTCCGCAGACCACGCAGCATCTGGTAGGCGTCCTCGGCGGCGACGGCCCAGCCGAGATTGTGCACGCCGTCCTCAAGCTGACGCACGAGAGCCGGATCGCTCGCGGCGGCTGATCCCATGAAGACGTCGGAGTGACCGCCGACATATTTGGTCAAGGCTTGGACGCTGATGTCGACCCCCTGCGCCAGGGGCTTGAACAGATAACCCGCGCCCCAGGTGTTGTCGGCCAGGGTGAGAATACCCCTGGCCTTGGCCAGGCGCGCCACCGCGGCGAGATCCTGCATCTCGAAGGTCAGGGAGCCTGGCGATTCCATGGCGATCAGGCGGGTAGCTTCGGTCGCCGAGGCCAGGAGGTCCTCCGGCGACAGCAGCGGATCGAAATAGCGGACGGTGACGCCGTAGCGCGCCAGCACTTGATCGCAAAACCGGCGGGTGGGTTTGTAGATGTTGTCGACGACCAGCACCTCGTCACCGGCCTTCAGCACGGCGAGCATGGCGCCGGTCAGAGCCGCGAGGCCCGACGGATAGAGGCTGACGCCCAAGGCGCCTTCCATCTCGCCAAGCGCCGACTTCAGGGCGTCGTGCGCGGCCAGGCCGGCGCGGCCCTAGGTCAGGTAGGCGTCATCGTCGTACAGGGCCTCTGCGCAGGGCAGCAGGACGGTCGATCCACGCTGGATCGGCGGTCCAACCGTCTTGACGAGGTCGCCGTAGGTGGAGCCGGCGCGGATTAGACGGGTTTCTTGAGACATGCGGGTTGACGGGCCGGAACGAACTGGAGCCAAAATCAGCGGCCACTTAGGGCCTCAGCAGCTTAGCAATCAAGGAGGGCGGCCAATCTCTCGGCGCAGTATTTCTCGGCCAGGACCATGGATTTGTCTGGCCGCCATCCTGGTGCTCACCGGCTGCGGCAAGCCCAAGGAGGAGCCCGCGCCGCCGCCGCCGGCTCCGCCCCCCGTCACCGAGCCCGCGCCGGGTGTCTACAAGCCCAAACCCAGCCCCACCTTGGCCGCGATCAAGGCGCGCGGCTGGTTGTCCTGCGGCGTCAATCCGGGGTTGGCGGGTTTCGCCTATTCGGATGATCGAGGAGCCTGGCGCGGCTTTGACGTCGATGTCTGCCGTGCGGTCGCCGCCGCCACCTTGGGAGATGCGAACGCCGTGCGGTTCACGCCGGTGACCGCGCCTGACCGATTCACCGCGCTGCGCGCCGGCAAGATCGACATTCTGTCACGGAACACCTCGCTGACCCTGTCGCGTGACGCCGGCGAGGGCGTCGAGTTCCCCGTCATCACCTATTACGACGGCCAAGGTTTCCTGGCGCCCAAGGCCTTGGCCCTGGCCAGCGCCGATGAACTCAACGGCGCGCGGATTTGCGTCCAGAAGGGCACGGCGAGCGAGAGCAATCTGGCCGACTATTTCCAGGCGCGGGGACTGAAGCACCAGGCCGTGGTGGTGAAGGACACCAGCGAGGCCCTGGTGCGTTACCAGGCCGATGAGTGCGACGCCTTTACCGCCGACATGGGTGCGCTGGCCTCGGCGCGGTCGCTGCTAAACAACCCCAACGCCCATGTGATCTTACCGACGGTGATCTCCAAGGAGCCGTTGGGTCCGGTCGTGCGCCAGGATGATCCGGCCTGGGCCGACATCGTGCGTTGGACGGTGTTCTCGCTGATCGCCGCCGAGGAACTGGGTGTCGACTCCAAATCAGCGCCGGAGCTGGTCAAGACCACAACCGATCCGCGGGTCCGACGTCTGCTTGGCGTGCAAGATGATCTGGGGGCGGTGCTGGGGCTGAAGCCGGACTGGGCCTATCAGGCGATCATCCAGGTCGGGGCCTATAACGAGGTGTTCGATCGGAACCTGGGACCAGGGTCCGCGCTCAAGCTGGCGCGGGGACACAACGCCTTGTGGACCGCGATTGAGCCTGGGCTGCTCTACGCGCCGCCGGTTCGCTAGAGCCGGCGAATGGATACCGGTTCGAAGACCAGAGCGAGGCCCTAGGGGCCGGTGACGACCGGAGTATCGGGCAAGCCGCCCCATTCGGTCCAGGAGCCGTCATAGACGGCGACCCGGTCCAGCCCGATCCGAGCCAGCGCGAGGGCCAGGACCGAAGCGGTGACGCCCGAGCCGCAGCTGGTGACGATCGGCTTGGACAGATTGACACCAGCGCTCTTGAACAGCGCCTTGAGGTCGCGCTGGGACTTGAGCGTGCCGTCACCGGCGATCACGCCCTCCCACGGGACGTTGGCGGCGCCGGGCATATGGCCAGACCGCAGACCGGCGCGCGGTTCCGGGGTCTCGCCGGTGAACCGGCTGGCGGCCCGGGCGTCGACGACGCGGCCCTTGCCCGAGGTCAGCAGAGCGCGGACGTCGTCGGCGTTGCGGACCAGGTCGGCGTCGAAGATCGGCTCTATCTCGACGGCGCGTGGGAAGATCTCGCCACCCTCGACCGGACGACGCTCCGCGACCCACTTCTTCAGCCCCCCGTCGAGGACGTAGACCTTCGAATAGCCCATGACGCGCAGCGTCCACCAGACGCGGGCGGCCGAGCGGATGCCATGGGTGTCGTAGATGACAACATCGACATCCCGCGGCAGGCCAAGCCTGCCGGCCGCCTTCGCGAACGCCTCCGGCGAGGGCAGCATGTGCGGCAGATGGCTGGCCGTATCGGCGATGGCGTCGATGTCGAAGAACACCGCGCCAGGAATGTGGGCCTGGAGATATTCTTCATGGCCAGAGCGGCCCTCGGCCGGCATGAACCACGTACCGTCGACGACGCGAACGTCCGGGGTCCGCATACGGTCGGCCAGCCACGCGGTCGAGACGACGGGATCCACGATCAGAGCCATTTCGGAACGGGGAACCCGCGCTCCTTCAAGAACTCCGGATTGAAGATCTTGCTCTGATAGCGCGAGCCTTGGTCGCACAGGATGGTCACGATGGTGTGGCCTGGGCCCATGTCCTTGGCCATGCGGATCGCGCCGGCCACATTAATGCCGGTCGAACCGCCCATCACCAGACCCTCGTGCTCGACCATGTCGTAGATGACGTTCAGCATCTCGACATCGTCGATGCGATAGGGGCGATCGACCTTCAGGCCTTCGAGATTGGCGGTGATCCGGCCCTGGCCGATGCCCTCGCTGATCGAATTGCCCTCGGACTTCAGTTCGCCGTCCGCGTACCAGGAATAGAGCGAGGCGCCGTAAGGGTCGGCCAGGCCGATCTGGATCTCGGATTTGCGGGCGCGCAGGGCCTCGGCCACCCCAGCCAGGGTCCCGCCGGAGCCGACCGCCGAAATGAAGCCGTCCACCTTGCCGTTCGTCTGTTCCCAGATCTCGGGGCCCGTGGTCTCCACATGGGCCTGGCGGTTGGCGACGTTGTCGAACTGGTTGGCCCAGATCGCGCCGGCCGGTTCCGTGGCGTTCAGTTCTTCGGCCAAGCGCCCGGAATAGCGGACATAATTGTCCGGGTTCGAATAGGGCA
>NZ_JAURWM010000223.1 GCF_030654915.1 Phenylobacterium sp.
GTCGCACGCCTACGCGGGCGTCCGTGACGGCCACCCGGGTGACCACATCGATCCGACCGACCGCTCGGGCTGGCAGGGCAATGTGTCGTACGTCGACGAAGTCATCGGCGGTCAGATGGATCAGCTCGCCATCGCGCCGCAGGATCCAGCCCGGTACGGCATCGATCTCGCCCGCTTCGACGGCACGGCCGTCGTCGGGACCGTCGGCACCGTGTTCGTCCCAGTGAACGTCGGCCTGGCGTGCCACCAGATCCGGCGCACGAGCGGTGGCTCGGAGATGCGCAGCCGCTTCTACCTGAACGTCCTCGGCGTCCGGAGCCCAGACCCGATCGCGGCCTTGCGCGCGGTGCGGCGCGGCGTGGCCGAGACCTCCAAAGGTCTTGGCGCCGAGACGCCGCTTGTGGTCGCCGCCGCCAAGGCCGACTGGGTCGCCGCGCTGGCCTCGCCCCAAGCCATGTCCACGGCGCTGCAGACCGGCAAGGTGAAGATCGAGCGCGGCGACCCGGCCGCCCTCGGAGCGTTCCTGGACTTGTTCCGGGGGTAGGCCCCTTTGCGTCACTCGACCGGTTTGGTCTTTTTCTTGCGCCGAGCGCGGAAGAAATCTTTCAGCAAGACCGAGCTCTCTTCGGCCAGCACCCCGCCGGTCACCGACGGGCGCCAATGGCAGGTCGGCTGCTCGAAGAATTTCGGCCCATGGACGACGGCGCCGCCCTTCGGGTCCTCCGCGCCGAACACCACCCGGCCAATGCGGGCGTGGCTTATCGCCCCAGCGCACATGGCGCAGGGCTCCAGGGTGACGACCAGCGTCAGGTCGGTCAGCCGGTAGTTTCCAAGCTTCCGAGCCGCCTCCCGTAAGGCGACGATCTCCGCGTGTGCGGTCGGATCGTGGCTCCCGATCGGTCCATTGGCGCCCACCGCGATGACTTCCTGAGTCGCTGGATCGACAATTACCGCCCCAACTGGAGTCTCTCCATTTGCGGCGGCGGCTTGCGCGGCTCGAAGCGCGATGCGCATGGTGCGTTGATCATGATCCACGACCCCCAACGAAACGATGAGACGGCCTCCGGTCAAGGTGAGCGCGTCGCAAAAGCCTTGGCGAGAGCCGGTGTTGCGTCCCGCCGCGACGTCGAAAAGCTGATTGAAGCTGGCCGCGTCGCCCTGAATGGCGCCGTTCTCACCACCCCGGCCGTCAAGGTCGAACCTGGCGATATCCTGACAGTGGACGGCGAGGTGGTCGAACAGGCCGAACCGACGCGCCTGTTCCGCTATCACAAGCCCGTCGATCTGCTGACCACGCACAAGGACCCGAAGGGGCGCCCGACCGTGTTCGACGCCCTGCCGCCTGGATTGCCTCGGCTGATCTCGGTCGGCCGCCTCGACATCAACTCCGAGGGTCTTTTGCTGCTCACCAACGATGGTGAGCTGGCCCGCGCCTTGGAGCAGCCGACGACTGGCCTGGTTCGCCGCTACCGCGTCCGCGCGCGGGGCCGCATCACCCAGGCCGAACTCGACAAGCTGAAGGACGGCGTCACCGTCGAAGGTGTCCAGTACGGCCCCATCGACGCCAAGATCGACAAGGCCAAGGAAGGCCCGCAAGGCGCCAACGTCTGGCTCACCGTGGTCCTGGCCGAAGGCAAGAACCGCGAAGTCCGCCGAGTGCTGAAGTCGCTGGGCCTGCTGGTCGGCCGGCTGATCCGGTTGTCCTACGGCCCGTTCTCACTCGGTACGCTCGAGATGGGGCACATCGAGGAGGTGGGGCCCCGCGTGATCCGCGAGCAGCTCGCCGAGTATATCGACGATGAGAACATGCCCACGGGCGACCGGCCGCTGTTCACCGGCAAGGCGGGCCCCTCCGGCCGCCGTGGCGTGAGTGCGCCGTCCGATGGCGTGCCTAAGCCGAAAGCGGTCTATAAGGCCGGCTGGGCGACCCCGAAGATCGAGGTCAGGGTCCACGGCGGCAAGCCGCGCCGCGCCCCGCGTCCTGGCCAGGACGACACCCAGGCGCCTCTCGCGCCGCGCATGCGCTCCTCGCGTCTGGCCGAAGACAAGCCGGGCGGCATCAGGACCTTCACACCCGGCCAGATTCCGGCGGTGACGCGTGATCGTCCGCCGCGCGCCGCGGGCAAGCCCATCCATGGTCGCGCCAAGAGCTTCGATAGCAAACGCGATGACGGCCGCTCCGGCAATGCGCGGGGCCCCAAGCTCTCGTCCGCCCCGCCGCGCTCTGGGGGGCCGCGTTCGAGCTCGCCGCGCTCGGCGACCGGCGAACAGTCAGGTTATGTCCGCTCGGGTCCGCCGCGCGACGGCGCCGCACGTTCCGGGCCTCCGAGATCTGGCCCCCCGCGCTCAGGCCCGCCGCGTTCCGCCGCTGCCGGCGAGCAATCGAGCTACGTCCGCTCCGGTCCGCCGCGCTCGGGGGCCTCTGATGGCGCTCCGCGCTCGGGACCGCCGCGTTCCGGTCCGCCGCGTGATGGCCCCGCACGCTCGGGTCCTCCGAGATCTGGACCCCCGCGTTCAGGCTTCTCGGACGGCGCCCCGCGCTCGGGCCCGCCGCGCGATGGCCCCGCACGTTCGGGACCGCCGAGATCTGGTCCTCCGCGTTCAGGCCCGCCGCGCTCAGCGGCCGGTGAAGGCTATGTCCGTTCGGGGCCGCCGCGTTCGGGATCCTCGGACGGCGCTCCGCGTTCAGGCCCTCCGCGCTCGGGTCCACCCCGTGACGGCGCCGCGAGATCTGGCCCGCCGCGCTCGGCGTCATCGGACGGCGCGCCGCGCTCAGGTCCTCCGAGATCTGGTCCCCCGCGTTCAGGGCCGCCCAAGGATGGCGCGTCCAGGTCCGGGCCTCCGCGCTCAGGCCCGCCGCGTTCGGGGCCTCCGAAGTCAGGCGCTCCGCGTTCCGGCCCGCCTAGGTCTGGCCCGCGTGGACCCAAGCGCGACTGATGCGGATCGTCTCTGGAGAGTTCCGCGGCAAGGCGCTCACCACGCCGGCCGGCGATAAGACACGTCCGACGTCGGACCGGGCGCGGCAGGCGGTGTTCAATATCCTTGAACACGCCGCCTGGTCGCCCGGGGTTCGCGACCTGCGGATCATCGATCTGTTCGCTGGTTCCGGCGCTCTGGGCTTCGAGGCCCTGTCGCGTGGCGCGGCCTTCTGCCTGTTCGTCGAGACCGACGAGCAGGCGCGCGGCGCGATCCGCCAGAATGTCGACACCCTGGGACTATTCGGGCGCACGCGGGTTCATCGCCGCGACGCCACTGATCTGGGCGTGCGGCCCGGCGCCGACGGCCCGGCCTTCAACCTGGCGTTCCTCGACCCGCCCTATGGCAAGGGATTGGGCGAAATCTCGTTGGCCCGCCTGGCCGAGGGCGGCTGGTTGGCGGACGGCGCGGTGGTGATGTTCGAGCGTGGCTCCGACGAGCCGGACTTCGCCGTCGACGGCTTCGAAAAGCTGGACGCGCGCGACTACGGCGCCGCACGCGTCCACTTCCTCAGGTACTCACCAGTCTCTCATTGAGGTCCGGTTGTCGAGCTGACTGCGGAGATTGAGCAAGCCCTCCCTGGTGATCAGGTAGGGTTTGCCGTCCCGGCTGGCGATCAGCCGCTTCTTCTTCAGGCTCTTGAAGACAAACAGATCGCAGTCGCTCAGCGCCCACCCGTCGCGGGTGATGCACTCAGCTGCGATCAGATCGCCGCGCTCATTGCGTTCAATGACGATTTTGCCCCCTTGAGCCAGGGCGTGCAGCGTCCGTTGCTGCGGTTTCGAGATGTTCAATGGAATGTCCGACGTTCAGGCGTGACGAGACGCACCCGCGCAGGTCCCATGGGAGGGCGGGTACGAACGAACGGACCTGACAGCCGATTTAGGCGAGGACGCCGGCTCGGCGGTTAGGCCCGGGCCTCGAACGCAATCTCAGACATGATCTCTTTCCTGGTGGACGCGGCGATCATGGCGAAACGCCGTGCCGACGTCCAGTCGCCGGCGGCATGGCGCGCGAACGCTGGTTGACCTGGTCCCTGGGACCGCCCCGATAAGTGCAGCGGTCAGCCAACAACGAGGTGATTCGTGAGCTCTTCCGCCCGGTTCCTGAACCCGTCGCAAGCCGCCAGGCGGCTAGGTGTTTCCGCCAAGGCCCTGAGGCTCTACGAGCAGCGCGGCCTGGTCACCCCGGCCCGCACGGCCGCCGGATGGCGGGCCTATGGCCCCGACGAGATGGCCCGCGCCGGCGAGATCGTGGCCTTGCGCGCCCTTGGTCTCAGCCTCGCCCAGGTGGCGCGGGTCCTGGCTGGCGATCCCCAAGGCTTGGAGCCCGCCCTAGCCTCGCACCAGGCGGCGCTGGAAGCCCAACTGCGTCAACTCGGCGACAGCGTCGCAAAGGTTCGCGGCCTGCGGGCCGACCTCGGCCGGGGCCAGGCGCCGGCCGCCGGCGACTTGGCGCGGGTGTTAGGCTCGGCGGGTGGGATCAACGTCGCCTTCGATCTTCCCTGGCCCTGGGGCGGGGAGCGGTTCGAGCTGCGCGATATCCGCCCGCTGACCTACATCACCGGCCCGTTGGGTTGCGGCAAGACCAGGCTGGCCATGCGCTTGGCCGAAGCCCTGCCGGGCGCGACCTTCCTGGGGCTGGAGCGTTCGGCCGCTGGCGGGGCGGCGGTTCGCGCCCGCCTGGACGCCGACCCCGCCCTCAAGTCGCGGGTCGATCAGGCCTTGACCTGGCTGGTCGAGGACGGCGCCACTGCGTCCGACGCGCTGCTCATCCTGCTGGCCGATATGGAAGCCGAGGGGCTGACGGCCATCGTTGTCGACATGGTGGAGCAGGGCCTGGATGAGCCGAGCCAGGAAGCGCTGATCGCCCATCTGCGCCGCCGAGGCCCTGACGCCAAGCCGCTGTTCCTGATGACGCGGTCCTGCGCGATACTGGACCTGACCGCCGTGGGCGCCGGCGAGGAGATCATTCTCTGCCCGGCCAATCACAGCCCGCCGATCCGCGTCGCCCCCTATGCCGGCACGCCTGGCTACGAGGCGGTGGCTACTTGCTTGGCCTCGTCGGAGGTCCGGGCGCGGACGGAAGGCATGATCGCCTGGCGGCCGCCTTCCGCGTAGGCCGCGCCTCGTCGTCGCTCTGCCCAGGTCGTCTCTGGATACTGAACAAAAAATCACTTCCATTTCGATATGGAGACGATGACGTTTATATGTAGGTTTTATGACAGTAAAATTCGTTTCTATAGAATAATAGAGAACGCGATTCATCCGCCATTAGTCGAGTTTGTTTAAAGCCCCGCTTGAAACGCGGAAGGCTTCCAGATGACCGCCATTCTTCTAGACCTGATCCAGCCAGTGGCGCCGATCTCGCCACAGACCTTGGGCCAGGACGTCTACGACCGCTTCCAGGCCGAACCCGAGACTTTGGCCATCGCGGTCGTGGACGCCGAGGGGCGGCCCGTGGGGCTGGTGGAGCGGAACGCTTTCTTCGTGGCCATGGCCGCGCACTATGGTCGGGCGCTCTATGGATTGCGCCCGGTCTCGCTGCTGATGAGCGCCAATCCGTTGACCGTCGAGGGCGACACCCCGGTCGCGGAGTTCTGCGGCGAGGTGCTCGCTGAGCGCGCCGATGAGGTGATGAAGGGCTTCGTGGTGGTCAGCGGCGGACGTTACGCCGGGGTCGGCTCGACCCTCTCGCTGCTGAAGGCGACCAGCGCCGCGAACCGGGCCCATGCCGAGGAGATGACCCGGCTTGCCGAGACTCTGAACCAGGCGAGGCTCGAGGCGCAGAGCGCTCTGACCGCCAAGTCGCAGTTCCTGGCGGTGATGAGTCACGAGATCCGCACGCCGCTGAACGGGGTGCTGGCGATCGCCGATATCCTGGAACGCAAGTTGAGCGATGCAAGCTTGAGGCCCTATGTCGCGACCATCCAGGATTCCGGCCAGACGCTGCTGCGGCTGCTGACCGATGCGCTCGACTTGACGCGGGCCGACGCTGGGCAATTGGAACTCTCCGAGGACGGCTTCTGCGCGCCCGCCCTGCTCGACGACCTTGCGGCCCTCTGGTCGGCGCGGGCCGAGATCAAGGGGCTGAGCCTGGTGTTTTCCTATGACGGGGCCCCGGACCAGTGGGCGCTGGGCGACGCGGTGCGGATCAAGCAGGTGTTCAACAACCTGATCGGCAACGCCTTGAAGTTCACCCGACAAGGCGGTGTCGAGGTGGCGCTGAGGGTTCGCCGCGAGGACATCCATGTCCACCTGGAAGGCGCGGTGCGCGATACTGGAGTCGGTATTCCCGATGAGCGTCTAGCCACCATCTTCGAGCCATTCAGTCAGACCGAGGCGGGCGTGCGCGAGGGCGGCGCGGGGTTGGGCCTCTCAATTTGCCGCCAGTTGGTCGCGCAGATGGGCGGAACGATCGAGGCGCGGGGAAATGTGAGCGCCGGAACGACCTTCCGTTTCGAGTTCCCGCTGTTCGACGTGCCGGCGCCGACCGGCGCGGAGGCGGCGGTCGAGCCCGATCTGGTGGTAGCCGTTCCGGATGGCTTGCACGTTCTGATCGCCGACGACAACGCCACCAACCGGCTGGTGGCCGAAACACTGTGCGCGATGTTCGGCTGTACTTGCGAAACCGTGGAGGACGGCGAGCAGGCTGTGAGCGCGGCCGCCAGCGGCCGGTTCGATCTGGTGCTGATGGACATCAAGATGCCGAACCTGGACGGGGTCGGCGCCACACGTCGCATCCGCGCGATGGCTGGGCCCGTCGGCAAGGTCCCGATCCTGGCCTTGACCGCCAACGCCGACCCCTGGGACGCCGCGAGCTATCTGGCGCAGGGCATGGACGGGGTGGTGGAGAAGCCGATCAAGGCCGAGCGCTTGTTGAACGCCATCAACATGCTGTTCGCCGACGAGAGCCGGCGCGTGGCCGCCTGAGGTTGCGCCTACCTGCGGCTTAGGCGAGGGTCGGGGCCTTCGAGGCGGCCGGAGGGCGCAGATGGCGGGCTACAAGGATCGGCTGCAGGCTGATCTGGACAGGTGGATCGAGGAGGGGCTGGTTCCGGCCGGCAATCGCACCGCGATCCTGTCCAGCGTGGCCGACAGCCGGCGAGTGGACGCCTCTGTGGCCCTGGCGGTGATCGGCGCCTTGCTGCTCGGCGTCGCGGCCATCGCCTTCATCGCCGCCAACTGGGACGTGATCCCCCGACTAGCGCGGTTCGGCCTGATCCTGTCGCTATTCCTGGCGGTGATCGGCGCGGCGGCCTGGACGGCGAGAGACGGCGCCCGGCCGATCTTGACCAACACCCTGCTCAGCGTCGCGGCCCTGGTCTTCGCCGGGGCCATCGGATTGACCGGGCAGATCTTCGACATCGCCGGCGACCCGCAGCGGGCCCTGCGTAGCGCGGGCCTCGCCGCCGCCTTGCTCGCCATCGCTGGCCGCTCCAGCGGGGCGGCCATCGCGTCCCTGGCCCTGATCATGCTCGGCGAATTCGCCGGCGGCTTCGAGACCGGAACCAGCCGCTGGCTGATCTTCGCCGCCCCGGTCGGCATGGCCCTGTCCTGGTTCTGGAGTTCAAAGCCGCTGGCCCACATAGCCGCGCTGTCGCTGATCGTCGGCCTGCTCTCGGCCCTGTCGTTCCACGAGCAGACCTGGGGCGCGCCCGGGCTGATCGCCGGCGGCGTGGTGCTGGGCTGCTTGGCGGGCGCGGCGCGCCAGCTTTCCGACCAGCGCACCTTCGGCGTCTTCTTCCTCTGGTTCGTCTGGGGCGCTTTGGCGCTGTTCGCGGTCGGCGGCTTCGACGAGGTTAAGGGCGGCTACCTGATCGCCCACCGCGCGACCTGGCTGGTGCTCGCGGCCGGGGTCATCGCGCTCGGCATGAACGATCGCCAGAGCATGGTCACGGCCGCGGGCGTCGTGGCGATGATCGCCGGGGTCTGCACGATCCTGTTTGATCTAGGTCTAGGCCTGATGACAGCGGCGGGTCTGTTCGCCGCCTGCGCCATGATCGCGTTGGCGGCGGGCTTCCTGACTCGCTCGCGCAAGGTGGCCGCATGATCAAGCTGCTCCCCGCCCGGATCCTCGGCGCCGGCCTGCTGTTGGTCGTGCTGCTGGTCGGCCTTGTGGTCTATGAGAGCCGCGCCCGGACCGCCGGCCAGGAGGTGGTGCTGGCCATGGAGGCCGTCGATCCCCGCAACTTGCTGACCGGTCACTACGTCTCCCTGCGCCTGACCCAGGCGCTTCTCCCGGGTCAATCTTGCCCGCCGCGCACTCAGCCCTACAGCGAAGGCGGCTGGTTGGCCCTGGGCGCCGATGGAGCCCAGCACCGGTTCGTGGGCGCTGGCCCAACCCGCGAGGCCGCCAAGGCCAAGGGCGGCGACGTCCTGATCCGGGGCGGGGTCTATTGCTCACGCGTGGCGGTCGGCGAGGTCGGCGAAAGTCGCGAGGCTGTGACCCTAGACATCGGCGTCGACCGCTTCCACGCCGGTCAGGAGCAGGCCGAGGCGATGGAGGCGGCGCTGCGCGGGCGTCGTGATCCCGGCGCGGCCGCAGCCTTCGCGGTGGTGTCGGTCGGCGACGACGGTCGCGCCCGCCTGAAAGGCGTGATCCTCGACGGCAAGCGCACCAATCTCGATTGGTGGTGAGCCGCTACCGCCGCCCGAACAGCCGCTCGATGTCGGCCAGCTTTAGTTCCACATAGGTCGGGCGGCCGTGGTTGCATTGGCCGGAATGGGGCGTGGCCTCCATCTGGCGGAGCAGGGCGTTCATCTCCGGCGCGTTCAGCCGCCGGCCGGCCCGGACCGAGCCGTGGCAGGCCATGGTCGAGCAGACCTCTTCCAGCCGTTCCTTGAGCGCCAGGGCCTGACCGTTCTCGGCCAGGTCGTCGGCGATGTCGCGGATCAGGCCGGCGACGTCGGTCTCGCCCAGTAGGGCCGGGGTCTCGCGGACCAGGATCGCGCCGGGACCGAAGGCCTCGACCATCAGGCCCAGCGCCGCCAATTCGTCGGCGCGGGCGGCGACCCGCTCGGCCTCGGCGGGATCGAGCTCGACCACCTCGGGCAGCAGCAGCACCTGGCGGGACACCCCGCCCTGCGCCATCTCCACTTTCATTCGTTCATAGACTAGGCGCTCGTGGGCGGCGTGCTGGTCGACGATCACCACGCCGTCGCGGGTCTGGGCGACGATATAGGTCTCGTGCACCTGGGCGCGCGCCGCGCCCAGCGGGAAGTCGACTGGATCGAAGGCCGGGGCCGGAGCCTCATGCATCCCGGGCTGGTGGTCATAGGACGCCGGTGGCCAGTCCTGGGCCGGCTCGGCGCGGGCCGAAACCTGCGTCAGGCCAGGAATGGTTTGGGCCGCGGCCTGGACCGCTTGGGTCCAGCCGCCCATCTGCCAGGCCGAGAAGCCCTGAGCCGACGGCGCGTGGTGGGTTTGCGGCGACCAGCCGGGACGCAGGTTGTTCAAGGTCTCGCTGGCGACCGTGGTGGCCGCCCGGTGCCCGGCGCCGGCCAGCACGTGGCGCAAGCCGCCGACGATCAGGCCGCGCACCAGGGCGGGGTCGCGAAACCGCACCTCGGCCTTGGCGGGGTGGACGTTGACGTCGACTTGAGCGGGATCGACCTCGAGATAGAGCGCCACCAGCGGGTGACGGTCGCGGGCCAGGAAGTCGGCATAGGCCCCGCGCAATGCGCCCTGCAGCAGCCGGTCGCGCACCGGCCGGCCGTTGACGAACAGATACTGGTGGGCCGAGTTGCCCCGGTTGTAGGTCGGCAGGCCGGCGAAACCGGTCAGCCGCACGCCCTCGCGCTCATGGTCGATCTCCAGGGCGTTTTCCGAGAACTCGCGGCCCATGATGGCCGACAGCCGGGCGAGCCTACCTTCCGGCCCCTTGCTCTCGGCCGGTAGGCGCAGGGTGCGGCGTCCGTCGAGGTCCAGCGCGAAACTCACCGCCTCGTGCGCCATGGCCTGGCGCTTGATCTCGTCGGCGATGGCCAGGGCTTCGGAACGCTCCGACTTCATGAACTTCAGCCGGGCGGGCGTGGCGTAGAACAGGTCGCGCACCTCGACCCGCGCGCCGTGCGGACCGGGGAATCCGGAGGGGGAGACCTCGCCGACCGCGCCGCCCTCGACCAGGATGGCGTGGGCGTCGGCGGCGCCCTTGGCGCGCGAGGAGATCGACAACCGCGCCACCGAGCCGATGGAGGGCAGGGCCTCGCCGCGGAAACCGAGGGTCGAGATGTGCAGCAGGTCGTAGTCGCCGGCGTCGTCGGGGCTCAGCTTGGACGTGGCGTGGCGCTCGATCGCCAGGGCCAGTTCGCTGGCCGAGAGGCCCAAGCCGTCGTCGGCGACCAGGATACGGGTCAACCCGCCGCCGTCCGCCTGCACCTCAATGGAACGCGAACCGGCATCCAAAGCGTTCTCCACCAGTTCCTTCACGGCGCTGGCAGGACGTTCCACCACCTCGCCGGCGGCGATGCGGTTCACGGTTTCGGGCGGGAGACGGCGTATAGGCATGGTCACGCTTTGGTTAGCTGATCAGTATATGGCGATTCCGGGGGGCAAGTCTGGAAGGTGACTTCGTGAAACGTGTCCTCGGCCTGGCGCTCGCCGCCGCGCTCTTCGCATCGGCGGCTTCGGCCCAGGTTCCGCTGACGCCCAGCGCGCAGCTGCCGGCCGGCGCTGTCGATCCCAACGAGACCCTGGTCGAGGAGCTGGTCGTCACCGCCCGGCTGCCTGGGCCGGCTTGGTGGCGCGTCTCCGACGCCGACACGACCGTCTATGTGCTGGGCGCGCCGACCGTGGCGCCCAAGCGCCAGCAATGGGATCAACTTCAGTTCAACCGCCGCCTGGAGGGGGCCAATGCGGTGATCTTGCCGTTCACCGGCTTGAAGGTGAAGCTGGCGGGCGCGCCGGGCGCGGCGGTCAGCTACCTGCGCCTGAAGTCCGGCAAGCCGTTCGAGGACAGCCTCGACCCCGCGCAGCGCGAGCGGTTCGCCGCGGTACGGACCAAGCTGGGTCAGCCTGCCGACCACTACAAGACCAAGCATCCACTCGCCGCAGCCCTAATCCTCACTGACGACTATCGCGAGAAGGAGGGGCTAACGACCGCCGACCCGACCAAGCTGATCAAGCTGCTAGCGCAGCGAAGCGGGGTGAAGGTCGTGCAGCGTTCCTACGACCTTGGCCCGCTGCTGGGCGCGGTCATCAAGACCTCGAAAGCCGCTGGGGCGGCTTGCCTGGACGAGGTGATGGGCGAGATCGAGGCTGGGCCGGGGCGGACCCTGGCGGCCTCGCGGGCCTGGGCGCAGGGCGACGTCGCCGGCGCTCTAGGCGCTGAGCGCAGCTATGAGCGGTGCATCGCCGTCACCCCTGGGGCCTTGACCTTCGACGCGCGTGTGAAGGGCGATCTGACCAAGGACATCGAGGCCGCCCTGAAGACCCCCGGGCACGTGATCGCCGTGGCGCCCCTGCGCACCTTGCTGGCGCAGGGCGGCGTGCTCGATCAGCTTCGCGCCAAGGGCTACGAGGTGAAGACGCCTGGAGATGAAGATTGAGGTCTAAAATCCCTCTCCCCGCTGGGGAGAGGTTAGGTGAGGGGATCTGCCTCACCGCCGCAGTACGGTTGGGCCAAACGAGCCGCTTCGCGGCCCCCTCACCTAGCCTCTCCCGAGGGAGAGGAAAGCGACGCGCCCTACAGGCCCGGAAGCTTGATGCGCGAGGGCTTCTCGCGGGAGATGACCACCGCGCCGCCGCCGGTCAGCGGCTTGACGCGGGCTTCCTCTGCGGCCGGATCGATGGCCGATGGGACATTGTCGGCGGCCGCCGCGGTCGAGGCCGCACTAGGCTGGCCGTTGTTCCAGAACATCACCTTGTCGGCGAAGGACTTTTCCTTGTGGGCCAGGGCGCCGGTTTCATCGTCCACGACGTAGCGGATCAACGGGTCGGCCTTGTCGGCGCCGGCCTTGGCGACCAGCATCTTCTCGCCGTCCGAGCGGGCTTGAGCCTCGCGCTGGCCGAGCAGGGCGACGCGCGCGGCGCTTTCCGGCTGCAGTTCCTGCGGGCGGGGCTCGCCAGGCGCCGGCGGGCGCAGGGCGTAGTCGGGCGGCACCACGAGCGGAGCCTTGGACACGACGCGGAATTCGTCCGGCGTGACCTTGGTCATGCCCAGCGCGCTGCGCGTCGAGCTGCAGCCGGCGAGACCGGCGGCCGCCACCAAAGCGGTCGCGACGAGCACACGGTTCAGACTCATGAAACTAAGCTCCGAAAACCGCCCAGGGCGGTAAGGGAAGGTTGAATAGCGCATACGACGATACCCGCCAATGCGATTAAGAGGCCGATTCCTTACGCATGGAATCGAGCAACAAGAAGACCACGCCGATGGTGATGGCGCTGTCGGCCACATTGAACACCCAGGGGAAGAACCCCAGGCGTTGGAAATCCAGGAAGTCGGCGACCGCGCCGAACCGGATGCGGTCGATGACATTGCCTATCGCCCCGCCGATGACGAGGCCAAGGCCGATCGCCATGAATGGACGCTCGGTCTTGCGGGCCCAGACCGCCAGCACGATGGCGACGATGATGGAGAACGCGCTCAGCAACCAGCGGACCAGGTCGGCGTCGGCCCGGAAGAGCCCGAAGCTGACGCCCCGGTTCCAGACCATGGTCAGCGAGAACGGTCCGGCGATCGGCACCGAGAACCGCGCCGGAAGATCATAGACGAACAAAATCCAATGCTTGGACAACTGGTCGGCGATGATGACGAAGAGCGCGAGCGCGTAGGCCGTCCAGCCCAGTTTCGTGACTGCCTTCATGCTCAAGCCCGAACCGCGTCCCAGGCCGCGACCGCTTCTGCATCGCGCAGGCTGAGGTCGGGGTAGCGCGGATCGGAGCCGACTTCCGGCAGGATGCGCCAGGAGCGGGCGCACTTCTTGCCTTCGGCCCGCAACGGCTCGACGCTGACGCCAGGAACGTCGGCGAGGGCGAAGGCCCCGGCCGGACCTTCGCCGGCGCTCAGCGTCGCCTGGCTGGTGCGGAACACCTCGGCGGCGTCGAGACCGTCAAAGGCCGCGAGCAGGTCGGCGTCGGCCACATGGACGCGGGGAGCCGCTTCCAGGGCCGCGCCCATGCGCTTTTCGCGCCGCTCGACTTCGAGCGCGCCGGTGACCACCGAGGTGACCTGCTGGACCTTGGCCCAGCGAGCGGCCTCGGCGTCGTTGCGCCAGTCAGCCGGCGTCTGCGGGATGACCCGCATGCAGTTGGAGTGGGCGTCTGGATACCGCATGGTCCAGGCCTCCTCCGTGGTGAAGGGCATCAACGGCGCGAGCCAGGCGGTGAGCCGCTCGAACACGGCGTCCATCACCGTGCGGGCCGCGCGCCGGCGAAGCTCGCCGGGCTGGTCGCAATAGAGGCTGTCGCGGCGGATATCGAAGAACAGCGAGGACAGTTCGTTCTGGCAGAACTCGATGATCGGCCGGATCACGTCCTGGAACACATAGCCTTCGTAGGCGGCGCGCACCTGGCCATCCAGTTCCCACAGCCGGTGCAGGATGAACCGCTCCAGCGGCGGCATCTGCTCCAGCTCCACCGCCTCGTCCGGCGAGTAGTCGGCCAGGGCGCCAAGCATGTAGCGGATCGTGTTGCGCAGCTTGCGATAGGCGTCGGACGTGGTCTGCAGCACGGTCTTGCCGATGCGGCTGTCGTCCGAATAGTCGATCATGGCGGCCCACAGGCGGATGATCTCGGCTCCGGACTCGCGGATCACCACCTCGGGATCGACCACGTTGCCCTTGGACTTCGACATCTTCTCGCCGGCCTCGTCCATGGTGAAGCCGTGGGTGAGGATGGCGTTGTAGGGCGCGCGGCCGCGGGTGCCGGAGCTTTCCAGCAGCGAGGACTGGAACCAGCCGCGATGCTGGTCG
>NZ_JAURWM010000226.1 GCF_030654915.1 Phenylobacterium sp.
CGCCCTACTATGTGAACTACCACTGCGAGCATCACATGTTCATGTACGCAGGCTGCGCCCAGCTTCCCGCCATCCACCGCGCGATGATCAAGAAGGGTTATGGCGACCAGATGCTCATCGAGCCCGGCGGCTACCTCGCCGTGCTGCGCAAGGCCTCGTCCAAGCAGGCGGCTTAATCGTCGGCCGGCGCCCAGGCGCGCCGGGGCGTTCGCGCGGCGGTGGTCAGGCTGGCCGGGGTTGGCGCTCTGGCGTCAATCACGTGCCGAGGCTCGAACGGGATCTCTGACCCGCTCCACAGTTCGTGGTTCTTCTCGATGCAGGTCGGATCGTTGTCGAGCACGCCGAGATAGCCGCCCGGAAAGCGGCGGCGGACGACAACCCACATCCGCTCGCACTCCGGCTCCTCGCCGTCCTCCACCGTGATCATGAACAGCAGTTGTGCAAGGGCGACGCGCCCCAATCCTGACCGCAGCTTCTTGGACGGAATGATGAAGGTGTCGGGCGCGCGGGCGCGCCGCTGCTCGGCGTCGTCGAGACACCAGCCGTCCAGTTCCAAGCTCGGTTCACGCATGGCGGCAAGGTGCACGCCTGGAACGGGGATGCAATCGCCCGCCTGAAGCCTCCCGCCCCTTTCGTCGCCACCGCACTTGGCCTATCACGGCCGCCAACGCCCAGCGTGAGCCGATAGAGAGCTTCGCGGGCCAGCCATCATCCACACACGCTCGGCCGCCCCGTAGCGACAACGGGGGAAGCCGTGAGCTTCGATCCTGAACTGCTTCTGACCCTGTTCGCCGTGGCCGCCGTGGCCGGCGCCTTCGACGCCATCGCGGGCGGCGGCGGGCTGCTGACCGTTCCGGCCCTGCTGCTGGCGGGCCTGGATCCGGTTGCGGCCCTGGCGACCAACAAGCTGCAGGGCGCGATCAGCTCGATCTCCTCGACCACCGCCTTCGCCCGGCGCGGCCTGATCGACTGGCGCACGGCCTGGCCGGTCGCGATCGGGGCGGCTATCGCGGGCCTGGCCGGCGCGCTCTGCGCCAGCCTGTTGTCGCCGCGCGTCCTAGCCGCCCTGGTGCCGCTGCTGCTGATCGTCATCGCGCTCTATTTTGGTTTCTCGCGCGGGCTCAAGGCCCATGACGCGCCGGCCAAGCTGCCGCTGATCGCCTTCTCAGTCGGGATCGCACCGGTGATCGGCTTCTATGACGGGATCTTCGGGCCCGGCGCGGGCGCCTTCTACATGGTCGCCTTCGTCACCCTGATGGGTTACGGCGCGCTGCGCGCCACCGCCCACACCAAGCTGGCCAACGCCGCCAGCAATGTGGGCGCCCTGTCGTTGTTTGTGTTCAAGGGAGCGGTGATCTGGCCGCTCGGCCTGACGATGGCGGCCGGCGCCTTCATCGGCGCGCAGGTCGGCTCGCGTCTGGCGATCCGCTTCGGGGCCAAGCTCATCCGGCCGCTGTTGGTGGTGATGTCGTGCCTGATGGCGGTGAAGCTGCTGTCGGACGCCCAGAACCCGTTGCGGCAGTTGCTCGCCGGCCTGCTGGGGCAATAGCCGAGGCCCGGACAGCAGAACGCCGCCGCGGCCCAACGACCACGGCGGCGCTATCGCTTTTTCGCTCGTCCTAGGCCGCGACGGCGGCCTTCTTCTGAGACGAACGGACTTGGAAGCCGAGGATCAGCAGGGCGACCCCGAAGACCAGGCCATAGATGCCCAGCCACCAGGTGAGCACGATCCCGCCGGCCAGAGGCGAAATGAGCAGCACCACGCCGAACAGCAGCGAGATGATCGCCGACAGCGCCAGCCAGCCGCGCGCTTCGACCGGACCACGACGCATGGCGGTGATCAGCTTCAAGCCGCCAGCGAACAGCGCCCAGATCGCGATGATGAGCACGAAGGTCACGAGCGCCAGACCCGGCATGAAGAACAGCACCAGGCTGGCGATGATATCGACCACGCCCTCGAGGGCCAGCAGACCCCAGCTATTCTTGTGCCGCATGGCCTTCACCGCGCTGGCGATCGCCAGGAAGCCGTCGGCCATCAGATAGATCGAGAAAACGAGGACAATGGTCGTGGCCGCGGCGACCGGCGCCATCACCGCGAACAACCCGAACAGTATCCCGGCGACCCCGCGCAGCACGATCGCCTGCCACGAGACCCCTTCGAACAGGGTGGAAATTCCGACGCTACCCGCCGCATGCAATCCATGGTCTGTCATGTTGCCTCCGTCCCGTTTAAGGTGAAATCCTGGCACGCCGACGGGGTTCCCGCCTAGAGGCAAAATTTCGCCGCAATTTGAGGCCGTTCGACGAGGTTGGCGGCCTACCGTTCCACGCCCTTCATGCTAGGGGAGGCGCGTGATTACTCAGTCCCTGGAAGGTCGCCGCGCCTTCATCCTCGAAAACACCCGGCTCCAACCGCCGCCGCACACGCCCGAGCTCACCCTGCATCTGGCCGACGAAGTCACGCCCATCTGGCGGCTGACCGAAGAGGCCCTGGCCGAGATCGGCCTGCCGCCGCCGTTCTGGGCCTTCGCCTGGGCCGGCGGTCAGGCCCTGGCGCGCTACGTCCTCGACCACCCGCAGGAAGTCGCGGGCAAGCGGGTGATCGATTTCGCGTCAGGCTCGGGCATCGTGGGCATCGCCGCGATGAAGGCTGGCGCGGGCCACGTGCTGGCCGCCGATATCGACCCGTTCTGCGGCGCGGCCCTGGCCATGAACGCCGAGGTCAACGCCGTGCGCATCGACTTCACCGACCAGGACCTGCTGGACGCGCCCCCGCCGGACGTCGACGTGATCCTGGCCGGCGACATCTGCTACGAGCAGCCGCTGGCCTCGAAGGTCATGGACTGGCTGGCCGCCGCCCATGTGCGCGGCGCCCGCGTGCTGATCGGCGATCCGGGGCGCAGCTATTTCCCGCGTGTAGGCCTGGAGCAGCTGGCCGAATACCAGGTGCAGACGACGCGCGAACTGGAAGATCGGGAGGTCAAGAAGACCGCCGTCTGGACTCTCCCAGCCTGAGGCGGTAGCCAGGAACAAAAACGGAACACAAGGCGGAGGCTGAAATGCGCGAAGACGGCAAGATTGACTATGTGGAACTGCCCGGCGGCGACCTCGTCCCCACCAAGCGCTTCTATGAGGCCGCATTTGGCTGGACCTTCACCGACTATGGCCCGAGCTACGCGGCGTTCACAGAGGGCGTCGACGGCGGCTTCGATTCCGACGCGGCCGCCACGCGGCAGCCGCTGGTCGTGCTCTATGCCCACGACCTGGAGGCCATGGCCGCCAAGGTGGAGACCGCGGGCGGGGTGATCGTGAAACCGATCTTCAGCTTCCCCGGTGGACGGCGCTTCCACTTCCGCGACCCGTCGGGCAACGAGATGGCCGTCTGGTCGGAAGGCTGAACCCTAGTCGGACGACAGGACCCAGGGATCGCAGGCCGCGGCGAAGGTGATCTTCGCGCGGTCGGCGGCCAGCGGGAGCGGGCCTGGATGGGCCTGTTGCGACGGCAAGGTCATGGCGTAGCAGGCCTCGAACGGGCCACTCAGTTTGCCCAGCAGCGCGATGAAGTCCTGCTCGGCGAACCAGGTCTCGGCCGCGAGGTCGTCGGGCGAGGTCCGGTAGCCGGGCATACGACCCAAGGCGAGACAGGCCAGCAGCCCCACGGATGCGGCGATGGCGTCGATTGTGCGCATATCTATCCCCTGGCTCCATCATAGCTGAGCCGGACAAAGCGATGCAAACCGGAGATGCCGGGACAAAAGCCGGCCCTATAGTAACGCTGCAGAACCTTTGTTCGGGAGCCATCATGCGCCGCCGCACCTTCCTTGCCGCCCTCCCCGCCACCGCCCTCGCCAGCAGCGCCATGGCTCAAAGCCGCGCGGAGAACCCGAACCGCGACCGCCCCGACGTCCACGGCGGCGACCGGATCGACGGCGCCACCTTCGCCTCGCGCAGCGCCGCCTGGGGAACCAGCGGCGCGGCCGCGACCGCCCATCCGCTGGCCAGCCTGGCGGCGCTCGACATGCTTCGGCTGGGCGGCAGCGCGGTCGACGCCGCGATCGCCGCCAATGCGGTCCTTGGCCTGGTCGAACCGATCGCCTGCGGGATCGGCGGCGACTGTTTCGTGATGCTGTGGGACCCCAAGACCAAAAAGGTCGAGGGACTGAACGGCTCGGGTCGCAGCCCGCGGGGGCTCAGCCTCGACACCGTCCGCAGCCGCGCCAAGAACGGGCTGATCCCCTCCCATGGCGCGATCTCGGTCAGCGTACCCGGCGCGGTCGACGCCTGGTGGGTCCTGCACCAGCGCTACGGCAAGCTGCCGTGGAAGGACCTGTTCGCCCCGGCCATCGCCTATGCCGAATTGGGGGCGCCGGTCAGCCAGAACGTCGCCTATTACCTCGGCCGCTCGCTGGTGAACTTCACCAAGCCGGGCGCCGGGATCGAAGAGGTCGAGAACTTCAAGAAAGTCTGGGCGCCCGATGGGCGCACGCCGCGCGAGGGCGAGGTGTTCAAGAACCCCGCCCTTGGCCGCACCTATCGCCAGATCGCCCAGAACGGCCGGGACGGCTTCTATGGCGGCGAGGTCGCCGAAACCATCGAGCGCTACTTCAAGCGCATCGGCGGCTGGATGACCAAGGCCGACCTGTCGACCCATCGCGCCCGCTGGGACCCGCCGCACAAGGTCAACTATCGTGGCGTCGACGTCTGGGGCCTGTCACCCAACAGCCAGGGCCTGGCCACCTTGCAGATGCTGAACATCATGGAGACCTTCGACTTCAGATCGATGGGCTTCCAGTCGGCGGCGGCGATCCACCATGGCGTCGAGGCCAAGCGCCTGGCCTTCGAGGATCGCGCCAAGTTCTACGCCGACCCCGATTTCCACAAGACGCCGACCGAATGGCTGCTGTCGAAGGACTACGCCCGCCAGCGCGCCAAGCTGATCTCACCCGGCAAGATCCTGACGCCCGTGCATGCGGGCCAGGCGCCGAGCCAGGGCGACACCACCTATTTCACCACCGCCGACAAGGACGGGATGATGGTCTCGATCATCCAGTCGAACTATCGCGGCATGGGCTCAGGCCTGTCGCCTGACGGCCTGGGCTTCATGTTCCAGAACCGTGGCGAATTGTTCGCCCTGACCGACGGCCACGCCAACATCTATGCTCCGGGTAAGCGGCCGTTCCAGACCATCATCCCCGGCTTCGCCACCAAGGGCGCCGAGCCCTGGCTGTCGTTCGGCGTGATGGGCGGCGACATGCAGCCCCAGGGCCAGGCGCAGATCATTTCCAACATGGTCGACCATGGCCTTGGCGTGCAGGAGGCCGGCGACAGCCCGCGCTGGCATCATGGCGGATCATCCGAACCAACCGGCGAGGCCCAGCGGGGGATCGGGGTGCTCAACCTCGAAACCGGCGTACCCGAGGCGACCCGCGTGGCCCTGGCCCAGATCGGCTGGAAGATGGCGCCCGATCCTGGCGGCTATGGCGGCTACCAGGCCATCGAGCGCTGGCCCGGCCGCTACGCCGCCGCCACCGAGATGCGCAAGGACGGCGTGGCGCTGGCCTACTGATGGCGCCGACCTATTTCGAAACTTCGGCGCAGCTCAGGGCTTGGCTAGAAGCCAACCACGCCAAGGCGACAGAGCTGTAGGTCGGGTTTCGCAAGATTGACGCCTGCGCTGATGGGGTGAAACTGGCCTCGCCAACCCAGAGGGATGGGACATGACCCCCGAGGAAATCCGCAAGATCGTGCTGGCCTTTCCCGGCGCCGAGGACGGCGTCTCCTATGGCCAGCCCTCATTCAAGGTGAACAATAAATTCTTCACACGGCTGCGGGCCGAGGACCAGAGCATGGTCC
Organism: Phenylobacterium sp.; assembly: GCF_030654915.1. Lineage (GTDB taxonomy): Bacteria > Pseudomonadota > Alphaproteobacteria > Caulobacterales > Caulobacteraceae > Phenylobacterium. The sequence continues at coordinate 5,854 of NZ_JAURWM010000226.1, forward strand.
TCCTGGAAGTCAGCCAAGACGAGCGCGAAATGTTGATGGAGGCCGAGCCGGCCACCTTCCACATCACCCCGCACTACAAGGACTATCGAGCGTCCTGGCCCGGATCGCGACCCTGCACCCCGGCTCGCTGCACAATTTCCTCGCCCGCCGCTGGCGCAAGATCGCGCCGAAGAAGGTGGTCAAGGAATTCGACCTCGGGCCGCCGAACAAGGCGCCCTAAACTGGGAGGAGCGGTTCCGCGGGCGATTTGGGACGATCGGGGTTCCCTGACCCACCGTCCCCGGCTAGAGGCCAAGATATGCCGAAGCTTCCTGGACCGCAGGGAGCGGGAGATCGCGCTGAGAAGCGGTCAAGGCGCACGACGACGCCAGGGTTGACGGACCCAATCACGCCGACAGGGGTTCTCCCCCTGCTGCGGACAGGAGATCGAGATGGCCGAACCCAAGAACCTCGAACGTTTCGAGTTCGAAGAAACCGAAGAAGGTTACCTGCTGACCGTCGGCGCTGAAGGCGGCGGAGACCTGAAAGTGGCGGTGACGCCCGATCAGATGGACGCCATCATCGACGCCCTGAACGAAGTCCTGGGCGGCGACGATGACTTCGAGGACGAAGACTAGGGCGCTAGCGCGCGGCTAACTTGGCCTCCGCGGAGATCCTCGCCTCGGCGAGGGTCTCCCGATAGCAATCCGATCCGGCGATCGCCCGCTTCACGTCGCGGGCGCTAAAGCGCTGCGCGCCGCAAGCCGCCATGGAGGCGGTTTCCAAACGCTTTTCCAGACGCCTGGCGTCCGCGGGCTGACTGATATCCAGGTCCGCAAGCCTGACGATCGCGTAGTCGTAGCCAACGGGCCCCACTGGCGCGGCCGCGAAAGCAGAACTGCCGATGACTGCAAAAGCGGCAGATAGTGCTAATATTTTCATCTTGGCGTTTCCCTACTGCTGAATATTGTCGCAGCAGCGAGACTCTACGGCCTCATCTTACCGCGCCCCTTGACAGATAGGGCAGGCGCAGGCGGCACGCCACCTCGAAACCTTGCAAAGCTTAGAAGTCGTCTTCCATCGCGGCGCGGAAATTCTCGAAGACCTCCGCCGCCTTTTCATCGCTCGGCGCTTCGGCCGGCGCTTCCGGCTTGGGCGGTGCTCCGCCGACCAACCGCCCGGACACCCCGCCGTTCTGAACCAGCAACACCTCCTCGCCCTCCTCCAGGCTAGTGAGCAGTTGAGCCAGCTTGGGCGGCAGGTCGTCGAGATCGATGCGCTTCATGGCGCCGATTTTACAGACCTCCCACAGGTGACACCAGCCCGGCCCGGCCCTAGACCAAGCCCCTGACTATGGGAGATCGCATGGCCTACCGGTCCTTGAGGGATTTCATCGCCAAGCTGGAAGCGGCGGGCGAACTGGTGCGCGTAACGGAGCCCGTATCTACGGCTCTTGAAATGACCGAGATCCAGCGCCGGTTGCTGGCCAATGGCGGGCCGGCGGTGCTGTTCGAGAACGTCATCCGCGCCGATGGCCAACGCTCCGACATGCCCTGCCTGGTCAATCTGTTCGGCACGGTCAAGCGCGTGGCCATGGGCGTGACCCTGAACGGTCAGGAACGCACCACGGCCGCCGAACTGCGCGAGGTCGGCGAACTGCTGGCCTTCCTGCGCGCGCCCGAGCCGCCGCGCGGCCTAAAGGACGCTTGGGACATGCTGCCGTTCGCCAAGACGGTGATGGCCATGCGGCCCGCCACGGTGAAGAAGGCCCCTGTCCAGGAAATCGTCTGGACCGGCGACGACATCGATCTGAACAAGCTGCCGATCCAGGGCTGCTGGCCGGGCGAGCCCGCGCCGCTGATCACTTGGCCGCTGGTGGTGACCAAGGGCCCGTCCGAGGAGCGCGAGGACGACTACAACCTCGGCATCTACCGCATGCAGGTGCTGGGCAAGGACCGCACCATCATGCGCTGGCTGGCTCATCGCGGCGGCGCCCAGCACCACCGCCGCTGGAAGGCGGCCGGCAAGCCCGACGCCCTGCCCGCGGCCGTGGTGATCGGCGCTGATCCCGGCACCATCCTGGCGGCGGTGACGCCGGTGCCCGAGACGCTGTCGGAGTACCAGTTCGCCGGCCTAATGCGCGGCGCCCGGGTCGAGCTGGTCCAAGCCAAGACCGTCCCCCTGCTGGTCCCGGCCGAGGCCGAGATCGTCATCGAGGGCCACGTGATGCTGAACGAGTACGCCGATGAAGGGCCGTATGGCGATCACACCGGCTACTACAACTCGGTCGAACCGTTCCCGGTCTTCAAGGTCTCCGCGATCACCATGCGGAAGAACCCGATCTACCTGACCACCTTCACCGGCCGTCCGCCGGATGAACCGAGCGTGCTCGGCGAGGCGCTGAACGAGGTGTTCATTCCGCTGCTGCGCCAGCAGTTCCCGGAGATCACCGACTTCTGGCTGCCGCCCGAGGGCTGCTCCTACCGCATCGCCGTGGTCTCGATGAAGAAGGCCTATCCCGGCCACGCCAAGCGCGTGATGATGGGCGTCTGGAGCTATCTGCGGCAGTTCATGTACACCAAGTGGGTGATCGTCGTGGACGACGACATCAACGCCCGCGACTGGAAAGACGTCATGTGGGCGCTGTCCACCCGTATGGACCCGGCCCGCGACATCACCCTCGTCGAGGGCACCCCCATCGACTACCTCGACTTCGCTTCGCCCGAGAGCGGGCTAGGCTCGAAGATCGGCCTCGACGCCACCAATAAGTGGCCGCCGGAGACCCATCGCGAGTGGGGCGAAAAGCTCGGCATGGACGAGGCGACGGTGAAGGCCGTGACCGAGAAGTGGGCGCGGTTGGGACTGCCGGGAAGCGGAGAGCCGGTGGACTGATCACGCCACCGCAGGCAGACCTGATTGTCCTGGGGGTGTCGCCCCGAGCCCAATCGTCGCGCTTGGAATTGGTATGGCTCTAAGGCTGGCGTTCCCCGTCTACCCGAGCTAGCAGACCGCCCCATGATCCGCCTCGACAATATCTCCAAGCAGAACGGCCACCAGATCCTGTTCATCGAAGCCTCGATGGGCGTCCAGAAGGGCGAAAAGGTCGGGCTTGTCGGACCGAACGGCGCCGGCAAGACGACGCTGTTCCGCATGGTCACCGGTCAAGAGCAACCCGACGACGGACTGGTCGCGATCGATCCCGGAATGACGATCGGCTATTTCAGCCAGGACGTCGGCGAAATGTCCGGCCAGAGCGCGGTCGCCGCGGTGATGGACGGTGTCGGTCCCGTCAGCGCCCTGGCCGCCGAAATGGCCAAGCTCGAGGCGGCCATGGTCGATCCGGATCAAGCGGGTGAACTGGACGCCATAATGGATCGCTATGGCGAGGTGCTGGAGTGCTTCCAGGAACTGGACGGCTATGCGCTGGAAGCCCGCGCACGCGAGGTGTTGGCCGGCCTGAGCTTCAGCCAGGAACGCATGGATG
>NZ_JAURWM010000159.1 GCF_030654915.1 Phenylobacterium sp.
GTCAACGCCCCGCCCAAGGGTGATCTGATCTCCATGCTGGCCCACGGTGAGGCCACGCGAAACATGGACCGCATGGAATACCTCGGAAACCTGCTCCTGTTGATCATCGGCGGCAACGACACCACCCGCAATACGATGACCGGCTCGATTCTGGCGATGCACCAGAACCCCCATCAGTTGCAGAAGCTGCGAGAGAATCCCAGCCTGATCCCCTCCATGGTCTCCGAGACCATTCGCTGGCAGACGCCGCTCTCCAACATGCGCCGCACCGCCACCCGGGATTTCGCGCTTGGCGGCAGGCTCATCAGGAAGGGCGACAAGGTGCTGATCTGGTACGCCTCGGGCAACCGGGACGAGGAGGCGATCGAGAACCCCGAAGCCTACATCATCGACCGGGAACGGCCGCGCAACCACCTGTCATTCGGGTTCGGCATCCACCGTTGCGTCGGCAATCGCCTGGCGGAGCTCCAGTTGCGTATTCTCTGGGAAGAGATCCTGCCTCGTTTCCCAGAGATTAGGGTGCTTGAGGAGCCGCAGCGCGTCCCGTCAGTCCTGATTCGGGGTTATTCGTCCATGCCGGTAGTGATCCCTACTCGTTCAAGCGCCGCCTCAGTCGGAGTCGGCGAAGGCTGTTCTTGCGGGTGAGGCTAGGGGCCAGATGCAGCGCTCGTCGATGCTTGTAGAGCACGATGCGGCCGTCGCTCAGGCCGAGGTAGGGGCGGCCCAGCGTGCGGAAAGAATTGCGTTATCGAACTGGCCTTATGACTAATGTTGTTGAGCTTTGCGCGAAGCCACGGCTCCAGCCCTATTCTCGCCGGTGATCTGTCCTGGCGCAGCGCCTAACGGCGTCGGCCTCGAAACCACGCATATCAGCCGCGATCGCCGAGTGCGCCTCGCAGACTCGAATAATTTTTCAATCTCTCAAAATGTAGTCATATAGGCATGAGGATTAACATAAGTTAGCCCTGTTATTCTGCCTGTTGACCCATTGCTATTTGCTAAGCCGTCTAACGGCTAAATGAAGGCCAACAGCTCCACCGAGAACCATCACCGCACCTACGCCTCCGACCACAAAGCTGATCATTTTCATCCACTCCTCTTCGCGTTCTTGCTTAACGCCTTCCAGAGCAATCTGGTTCATAAATTCGAATTCCTTGCGTCGCGCGACTGGTGCGGGCAAGCAGGTTCGATGCCCCCCCTGACCCTCTCGCAGAACGACTTTCGCCGCCTTGCGACGGTGGTGCGTACGTTGGCTCCCACTGCAGCGCGGCCCGGTCTGACAAAGTTAGGGTTGTTACGCGGCAGGGCTGCCGACGACACGAGCGAGGCGACGTACGAAGGCCTTGTTACGGCGCTTGAGTCGCTGGGGCCAACATTCGTGAAGCTTGGGCAGATCATGGCGACCCGCTCAGATCTGCTTCCGCCCGAGTTGACCAAGAGGCTCAGCCGACTGCACGATAGCGTTGCTCCTGCACCATTCGAACAAGTGCGGGAACAGCTGACAATCGATCTAGGCGGAACGCCGGAAGATGTCTTCGCTGAATTTTCACTGACTCCAATCGCCGCTGCCTCAATAGCCCAGGTCTACTCCGCGCGGCTGACGACTGGTGAAGAAGTCGTCGTGAAAGTTCGCAGACCCGGTGTTGAGGCTGTCATGCGCGCGGACCTTCGGCTGCTTGCGGCCGCAGCGCGTGTCGTCGAGGCGCGCGCACCGGCTTTTCGTCGCCACCAGCCCATACGTGTCGTCTCCGAGCTAAGTGAGGCCCTTCTTGAGGAGATCGATTTTCGAATCGAGGCACGTAATCAGTCTGAGGTGCGCTCCCGGGCGACGGTCTTCCATGTGCCTCTAGTCTATGAGCGGTTTACCACCCAAAGGACCATGGTCAGTACCCGCGTCCGCGGGCGCAGCCCCAACGCGGCGTTTCGCACCGGGGAGCCCGCGTTGGCGCGCGCTTTGGCGCCAGAAGCGGCGCGCGGCCTGCTGAGCATGATTCTGTTAGACGGTGTGTTCCACGCTGACCCGCATCCCGGAAATGTCCTGGTGACGCCAGACGGTCGTCTTGCGCTATTGGATTTCGGCTCGGTCGGGCGCCTGTCGGCCAAGCGGCGAGATCAGGTGCTGGTGGTCCTCGGCTCTCTGGTAGATGCGGATGTCGCCGCAGTGGTCGATGTGCTGATGGAGTGGTCTGGTCGCTCAGGACCGCCGCCGAGCGGCCTTGAACAAGGCGTGGAGCGCTTCCTTCTGCGGTACGGGGTCGACTCCGGGCGGCCGATCCAGCTTGCGGAGGCCATTGGCGAATTCGTCTCCATCGCCCGAGACAACGCGCTGACCTTACCGCCTGACCTGCTGATCTTGTTGCGTGCTCTAGGCATCGCGGAGGGGCTGGCGAGGACGCTCGACCCGGAGCTGGATGTTGTCGATGCGATTTCGCCGGTGGTGGTCAGGGCCTTCGCGTCAAGGTTTGCGCCCAAAGTCCTAGCCACCCGCGCCTTCCGCGTATTTAAGGAAGTCGATCAGATACTCGCGACCGGGCCAGAAGCGATGAGGCGCGGAATCGGCCGCCTCAGCCGGGACGGCCTTGTCATACGCGTCTCAAGTTCAGACTTGGAGGGATTGCCTCGCGCCGTGAAGCGGGCCGGCGAAAGTTTTTCTATAGCGGTGGTTGTCGCGGCCCTCGTTGTCGCAGCCGCTATCGTCACAACCGCGAACGACGGCCAAGTTGCTGCCCCCGGAAGAATAGCGATCCTTGTAGTTTCAGGGGTGGGTTTGGCCGCTTTCGTGGTCCGCCTGCTTCGGCGAGACTGACGTCTCGCGCACGGGGACGCGCTTTGCATCCCCTCGCACCCAACTGGCCTTGACCAGTATAACAGTCAGAATCCCGTCCTCGAGCGTTGCTAACACTTTGTCCATGTCGACCGGCTCTGGAAGCTCGAAGGACCAGTCAAGGTGCCGCCCGATAACCGCGGACCGTCCCTGTCGGCCGGCAGCCCGCAATCGCAAACGTGTAGGGGTAACATCCAAGAATAGATTTTTGAGGGCATGCCCAGGGACGTCGACCTCAATCGTAATGTCCTCAATTGTATCCGCGACCGTAAAAGTCGGAGCGTTGTCAGTCGCACTCAGGGGCGATGGAGAGCCCAGCTTGGCCTCTAGCCTGCGTCTAACGCCGCGAAGTCCATGCCCAATGAGGCTGCGGTATTCCAGCCGCGCGGAAAACGTCCTTCGGCCCAACTTCAATGAGACGTCGCCGATCATCCCAAACTCCGTAAACAACTTTTGCCTGACGTTGCGGACCGGAAGGCGGCAATTTCATGGCGCATTAAACGGTTGTGGGCAGGCCAGAGGATCAGAGCGCACGAACGACGCTGCACCATGGCCGCCAAGAGCGCAGTCGCGGCGTGGTCGCCAATGCTGTCCCGAACCGCGGTTGGAGGACTAAACTTTCGGTGCAGAGCGGTGTGGCCATCAGGTGCGAGAAGCCATTGCCGCCGGCATTGCCCGCTTGAAGGGTACCGACCAGGCCCGCGAGAACACACCTGCCGCCGCGTGCCTCGCCAGCGCCGCGTGACCGGCCACTAAGGCGGGCAGGAGCTCCTGCCGCATCAAACCGCTGTTTATCGATGCCGCGGCAGTGAACATTGCCGGGGTTCAGCGGCACACCGAATCCATCGTCGCCATGGGCCAGTCGGGCAATGAATTGCCTGCGCCACGTCCGGCCTTTGCTAGGCGTTCTGGCTTTTCCGCGGCGCTTGTCGCTGAGCCGCGTTTTGCATCGACTGGCCCGCTGTCTTTGCTGGACGGAAGGCGAAGCATGTCGGCCACCAGGAAACGCCGCCGCAGATCGCCAGCTGATGGCTGGGTAGCGGATGCGGGTGGCTGCTGACGACGCCGATTGGACCGAGTATGGTCGCTTCTCTCGACAAATTTTCAGACGAGAGTTGAAGGTATGCAGTGTAAGTCCGAATGGGTGCCGGCAGCCACTTGGTGACGCGTTAAATGTTCTCGACAGCTGCTGCGTGTTGACTCGATTGTGATCATCTAAAATTCCTTGCAAAAACAATAGCGTGGGATCTTGCCGCGTAAGCTGACGGTATCAAAACTTTATGGGCGGATTTTGCTTCAATGTTTCAAATGCATAGGTGTTATTTGAACAATCGAGTGGGAGTGATTGCGGTGGGTTCGCGGACTATCGCGGATCCTCGTTAGAGCTGCTTAGAGCTCAGCGGCGTGACGGCCCCATTCCGTCTTGTCCGCCTGAACTTGACGCCATCCAGGGCCACATAGACAGCCGGCGCCGTGTACAGCGTCAGCAACTGGCTGACTGCGAGGCCGCCGATGATGCAGATCCCCAGTGGAAGGCGCAACTCGGAGCCTTCGCCGCTCGCTAGCACCAGTGGCACGGCGCCGAGCATGGTGGCGCAGTTCGTCATCAGGATCGGGCGAAGGCGAGTACAGGCGGCGTGCCTGATGGCTTCGCTCGCTGTCAGGTCTCCCTGCCGCCGCGCCGATTGAGCGAAGTCGACCATCAGGATGGTGTTCCTCATCGACATGCCGATCAGCAGGAAGAGGCCCAGCAAGGCCATCAGACTGAACGGCTGACCCGTCGCGGCGAGCGCCAGCAATGCCCCGAGCGCGGCCGGGGGCAAGGACGATAGAATGGTCAGGGGCTGGACGAGGCTCTCATAGAGAATACCCAACAGGAGATAGACCGCCAGCAGCACGCACGCGATGAGCAGTGGCTGGTCGCCTAGCGTCTTCTTCAGCGTTTCCATCCCGCCGCCCACACGGGCCTGAACTTCGGTTGGGAGGAAAATGCCGGCGAGTGCGGTCTGGATGGCGGCGTCCGCCTGTTCCAGCGTCACGCCGGGGGCGAGCGCGAAGCTGATGGAGCGGGCGGCGAACTGGTCCTTGCGCCAGACCCAGTCGCTGTTGACGCTGTAGGACCAGCGCGCAAAGGCCGAGAGCGGGATGCGGCGCCCGTCCTTGGCGATCACTTGCACGGTTTCCAGGACGGCGGGGTCTCGGGTCTGCGACGGCTCCAACTCTAGTATGACGCGGTACTGGTTGAGGCTGTCATAGAGGGTGATCACCTGCCGCTGGCTGAAGGCGTTGTTCAGCACGGAGGTGATCGTGATCATGTCAACGCCCAAGCGCGCGGCGGCGTCGCGGTCGATGTCCAGGTTGATCTGCAGGTTGCCGGTCTCGCTGACTTGATCGACGTCGACAAGTTCGGGGAGATCCGAAAGAGCGCTGGAGACTTTCGGGGCCCAGGCCGCCAGGGGTTCGAGATCGCCGGCCCTGAGGATCAAATCGTACTGGCCTCCGGCGCTAGGCGTTTCCAACTGGAGGTCCTGATCGACGTTGAGCCAAAGCATGCCGCCCGGAATCTTCGGCATCGCCTTGCGCACCCGCTCGATCACCTCGGCCGAGGTTTCGTTGCGCTCGCTGATCGGTTTGAGCCGGATCATCAGCGAGGCGTTGTTGATTCCGTTGTCGCCGCCGGCCGAGCCGACCACGTCGGCGATCGCCGGCTCAGCGAGCAGTAGTCGGCGATAGGCCTCGATCTTGGGCTGCATGATCGCGAACGAAATGCCGTCGTCGCCGCGCGCGAAGCCGCGAAGCTGCCCTGTGTCCTGTTCCGGCAACATGGTCTTTGGCAGCCAGATGTAGAGCGCGACGGTCAGGCCGGTGGCGGCTGCTAGCGCGCCCAGGGCGATGAACTTGTAGCGAAGGACAAAGTCGAGCGAACGGCCATAGCGTTCGGTCAGCCGGTCGAGTTTACCGGCGATGGGCCGGTCACGCCTGGCGGGCAGCAGGCGCGCGCAGAGGGCTGGCGTCAGGGTCAGAGACACGATCAGCGACAAGGCCAGCGCCGCGGCGAGGGTGATCGAGAACTCGCGAAATAGCTTTTCGACGACTCCGCCCATCAGCAGGATCGCCACGAAAACCAAGATGAGCGTCAGGTTCATGGCGATCAGGGTCGCGCCCAGTTCGGCGACGCCGCGCCGGGCCGCGCGGATCGGCGACAGGCCGCGATCCAGGTGTCGCGTGACGTTTTCCAGAACAACGATGGCGTCGTCGACAACGAGGCCCGCGGCGATGATCAGAGCCGTGACTGAGAGATTGTTCAGAGAGAATCCTAGCAAGCGCATAACCACGAACACGCCGACGAGCGAGACTGGGATAGCCAGGCTGGGGATCAGCGCAGCGCGAAAGCGGCCGAGGAACAGGGCGACGACCACAATCACCAGCGCCACCGAGAGGAGCAGCGTCTTCTGCGCCTCATGGAGTGTGGCGCGAACGCCCGGCGAGCGATCCAGAACGACAGTAAGGGTCGAGTCCGCCGGCATCAGCGCCCGTAGTCCGGGCAACTGGGCATGGATCGCGTCGGTCGTGGCGATGATGTTCGCGCCCGGCTGGCGGCGCACGGTGACCAGCACGGCGGGCTTGTCGTTGTGGAATCCCAGCGAATAGCGGTTCTCGGTCGCGTCGATGATGGTGGCGACGTCGCCCAGCCGGATAGGGGCCTCGTTGCGCCAACCCACCACGAGACGGCGATAGTCCTCAGGTGTTCTAAGCTGGCCACCTGACACCACGGTCCAGTGCCGGCCGCCGGCCTCGACCGCGCCTAGCGGTCCAACCGGATTGGCGTCGTCAATCGCCTTACGGACTTCGTCCAGCGCCAGCCCGTAGCTGTTGAGGACGTGCGGGTTCATCTGGACACGAACGGCGGGCAAGGCGGCCCCGCCGATCGTCACTTCGCCGACCCCGGTGACTTGGGAGAGCTTTTGGGCGAGCACCGTCGCGGCGGCGTCGTAGAGTTCGCCAGGGCGCAGGTTCGGCGAGGCGAGGGCCAGGACCATGACCGGGGCTTGGGACGGATTGACCTTCCGGTAGGTCGGTTCGGACGGCATTCCGGATGGGAGCGAGGCGCGGGAAGCGTTGAGAGCGGCCTGGACGTCTCGGGCCGCGTCGTTGATGTCGCGATCAAGCTCGAAGACCATCTGGATCTCGACCGAGCCCTGGCCGCTCGTCGAACTAAGCTCCGTCACGCCAGCGATGGAGCCGAGCGCCCGCTCCAGCGGCGCGGCGACGGCGCCGGCCATGGTGCGCGGGTTGGCGCCTGGCAGGCTGGCTTCGATCACGATGGACGGAAAGTCGACCTCCGGCAGCGGCGCGGTGGGCAGGTCGCTATAGGCGACCGCGCCGGCCAGCATGACGGCCACCGCCAGCAGCAACGCGCTGACCGGACGGGCGATGAAGAGGCCCGCTAGGCTGAACGGGCGCTTCATGGAACGCGGTCGGCGACCAAGTCCCCGTCGCGAGTCGGGCGCCGCGCGAGCCGGCGCTTAAGTCTGTCAAAGGCCAGATAGACGACCGGCGTGGTGAAGAGTGTCAGGACCTGGCTGACCAACAGGCCGCCAACCATGACCAGGCCAAGCGGCTGGCGCAGTTCAGCGCCGGCGCCGCTCGCGAGCAGCAAGGGGAGGGCGCCGAACAGGGCGGCCATGGTGGTCATCAGGATCGGCCGGAAGCGCAACATAGCCGCGCGTCGGATGGCGTCGTTGGGTGAGAGGCCCTGGTTACGCTCCGCCTCCAGGGCGAAGTCGACCATCATGATGCCGTTCTTCTTCACCAGCCCAATCAGCAGGATAATCCCGATCACCGAGATCAGGTCCAGCGGTCGGCCAGCGGCCAGCAACGCCAGGAACGCGCCCATCGCCGCCGAGGGCAGGGTCGATAGAATGGTGATCGGGTGGATCAGGCTCTCATAGAGAACCCCCAGAACGATATACATCGTCACCACGGCGGCGAGGATCAACAGCAGCGTCCCAGACAACGAGGCGCTGAAGGCCTTTGTCGCGCCCTGCAGCTTCAGATCTACCGACGGAGGCAGTTCAATGTCCCGCGCCGCGGCCTCGATGGTCTTAGCGGCCTGTCCAATCGCCACTCCCGGCGCGAGGTCGAATGACACGGTGGCCGCTGGGAACTGGCCCAGGCGGGAGAGAAGCAGCGGCGTCTCGCCGGTTTGCACGCTGGCCACCGCCGACAGCGGGACCAACGTCTGGCCACGACCACGAACATGGATGTGTTCCAGGTCGGCTGGACCGGTCTGAAGCGCGGGATCCACCTCCAACACCACACGGTACTGGTTGGCCTGAGTGAACAGGGTGGCGATCTGGCGTTGGCCGAACGCGCTGTGGAGCGCTTCGTCGACGGCCGCGGCGGTGACGCCGAGACGGGCGGCGGCCTCCCGGTCGATGGCGATCCGAGCGCTCAAGCCGCCGTTCTCCAGATCGGTGGAAACGTTCCGCAGATGGGGCGAGGCCGACAGCCGCTCGACCAGTCGCGGCGTCCAGGCGTTCAGCAGGTCGCTATCCGGGCTTGAAAGGCTGAAGCGGTACTGGCTGCGCGCCACCTGATCGTCGATGTTCAACTCCTGGACGGGCTGCATGAAGAGACGCAGGCTGGGCAGGTTGGCGGTCTTGGCCTCCAAGCGGTCGATGACCTTGGTCGCGCCGTCGCGCTGACCATGGGGCTTGAGAGTCACCAGCATGCGCCCGGTGTTGAGGGTGGCGTTCGCCCCGTCGACACCGATGAACGAGGCGACGCTCTCCACCGCCGGGTCGGCCAGCATGGCTTGCGCCACGCCTTGCTGCCGCTCGGCCACGGCCTGGAACGAGCTGCTGGCAGGCGATTGGACCGTGACCTGGATCGCGCCGCTGTCCTGGACCGGGAAGAAGCCTTTCGGGGTGACCATGTAGAGCAGGGCGGTCGTCGCCAGCGTGGCGAGCGTCACCAAGAGGAACAGCGTCTGTCGCTGCAGAACCCAGTCCAGGGCGCGACCGTAGCGCGCGATCACCTTATCCAGGAATTCGGCGCGCTTGGGACCATGAGCCTTCAGCATCCGACCGCACATCATGGGCGTGAGGGTCAGGGAGACGGCCAGGGAGATAAGGATCGCGATCGCCAGGGTGACCGCGAACTCGCGGAACAGGCGGCCGACCACGTCGCCCATGAACAGCAGGGGGATCAGCACTGCGATCAGTGAGATGGTCAGGGACAGCAGCGTGAAGCCAATTTCCGTCGCGCCCTTGAGCGCCGCTTCGAGCGGGCGTTCGCCGTTCTCCAGGTGCCGCTCGATGTTCTCCAGCATGACGATGGCGTCATCGACCACGAAGCCGGCGGCGATGGTCAGCGCCATCAGCGTGAGATTGTTGACGCTGTAGCCGAGCAACTGCATCGCAGCGAACGTGCCGATCAGCGACAGGGCCGCCGCCGCCGCCGGAATGAGCGTGGCGCGCAGGTCGCGCAGGAAGACGAATGTCACCGCGATTACCAGGCCGACGGCGAACAGGAGCTCCATCTGAACATGCTGAATGGATGAGCGGATGGTCCGCGTGCGGTCGCTCAGCACCTCGACCGAAACATCGGCCGGCAGGCTGGCGGTCAATTGCGGCAACAGGTCCTGAACCCGGTCCACCACCTCGATGACGTTGGCGCCGGGCTGCCGCTGAATATTGACGAGCACGGCGGGCGTCTTGCCTGACCAGGCGGCCAGTCGACGATCCTCGGGTCCTTCAGTGATCTCGGCGACCTGGGCGAGCCTGATGGGCGCATCGTTCCGCCAGGCCAGGATGAGGTTGCGATATTCCTCGATCGACCGGAGCTGGTCGTTGGCGTCCATCATGATCGAGCGGTCCGGCCCGTCGAAACTGCCCTTCGGTTGGTTGACGCTGCCGGCGTTCACAGCGGCCTGGACGTCATCGAACGTCAGGCCATAGGCGGCCAGCGTGCGGGGATTCACTTGGATACGAACAGCGGGGCGCTGGCCGCCAGCCAGCGTCACCTGGCCGACGCCGGAGGTTTGGGCGAGTTTCTGTGCGATCCGGGTGTCCACCAGATCATGGACCTCGTGCAGCGGCGTGGCCTTGGCGGTGAAGGCCAGAGTCATGATCGGCATGTCGGCCGGATTGACCTTCCGGTAGACCGGCGGGGCGGGCAGGTTTCCTGGCAACAGGCCCCGCGCCGTGCCGATGGCGGCCTGGACCTCTTGCTCGGCGACGCCCATCGGCAGATCGAGCGCGAACTGCAGGGTGATGATCGACGCGCCGCCGGAGCTGGACGACGACATCTGTTCCAGCCCAGGGATCTGGCCCAACCGCCGCTCGAGCGGGGCGGTGATGGTGTCGGCCGCGACCTGGGGACTGGCCCCCGGCTGGAAGGTGAACACCTGGATCACCGGGTAGTCGGCCTGTGGCAGGGCCGCCACCGGCAGCAGGCGATACGCGATGACGCCCGACACCAGCAGAGCCACCATCAACAGGGCGGTGGCGACCGGCCGCAGTATGAACGGACGTGAGAGGTTCACGACGCGCTGGTCGGCGCTTGGGCCTGCACAGCTTGAGTGTCGGGCTTGGCGATGACCTCGACGGGGCTGCCTTCGCTAAGCCGGTCGAGCCCTTCGACGACGACGCGGTCGCCGGCGTTGAGACCGGTCAGCACCGCGGTCCAGCCGGCGTTGGACGGGCCGATCTTGATCTGTCGCATGCGGGCCTCGCCCTTGGCGTCGGCGATCCAGGCATAGGTCCCGCGTGATCCCTGCTGAATCGCCGCGTCCGGTACGGTGACAGCGTCGTTCAGCGTGCTCACGGTCAACCGCACATTGACGAACTGGTTGGGGAACAGCACTTCGTCCGCATTGGGAAAGACGGCGCGAATCCGGACCGCGCCGGTTTGCGGATCGATCTGGTTGTCGAGCGATGTCAGTCGTCCCTCTGCCAGCAGGATCTTCTCGGTTCGATCCCAGGCTTGGACGCTCAAGGGACGCCCGGCGGCGATGGCGGCGCGGATTTCCGGCAACCGGCTTTCAGGCGCGGAGAACAGAACCGAGATCGGCCGGGTCTGGGTGATCACCGCCAGAACATCCGTGGCGCTTGTTCCGATGACATTGCCGGGGTCTGCGCGCCGCATGCCGATCCGCCCGGAGACCGGGGCCACGATGCGGGTTCGTCCTAGTTGAATCCTGGCGTCCGCAAGCCTGGCCTGATCGGCGGCCACGGCGCCGCCATGCTGATCGACCAGGGTTCGTTGCTGGTCGAGCCGGGTCTGGGCCAGGATCTGCTTTTCAGCCAGCCCCTGATAGATCTCGAGCTGGCGTTCGGCATAGCGAAGTTGAGCTTCGTTTTGCTGCTTCTGGCCTTGGACCTCGTCGACCTTGGCTCGGAAAGGCGCAGGGTCGATTTCGGCCAATAGCTGTCCTTGGCGGACTTCCTGGCCTTCGGTGAACAGCACCCGAGTCAGTTGGCCTGGCGCTTGGCTGCGAACCTCGACGGTATGGAGCGGGGTCACCGATCCGATGGCTCGGATTTCGATGGCCAACGGCCGGACCGCGGCCTTCGCGACCCGGACAGGAGTGGCTTTCGGTTCGGGTTGGCCTTCGCTCTCGCCGCTGCAGGCCCCAAGGCTGATGAATGTTAGGGCGACGACGGCGCATGCGAATTGACGCCGTCTCGGGGCCTTGATGGCGGACACGCGGAACTCATTTCTGACTGGGTTGCAGGCTAGCGGCGGCCACGGACGTGCGCTTGGGCGCCGCCCGCGGGCCTTGGCGCTATTTCACGAATGTGAGGGTTGAGACGTGATGGATTTTGGTCACGTCCTGCCCTTGGACTTTGCCGGGCTCGGCGGCGGCGTGGTTTACGGCCAGAAGGTAACGGCCGTTCCAGGTGGTGGGAACGGTCACCTTGCCCGCGGCGTCGGTCTTGAACGACTTTGACCAGCGGTCTGGATTGACCAGCGTCACGCTCGCATCGGCGAGGGGCTTGCCCTTATAGGCGACAACGAACGCATCGCTGTTCGGGGCCACCGGGGCGATCTCGAGATCCAGCGCGGTGCGGGTCTCGCTGCGGCCGGCTCGGGCGTGGAACATGGCCCCTTCGAGCGCGCCCTTGTCACCCTTCCAGGGCGCGAACACCGATGAATCGACCAAGCGCACGTCGCCTGGGCCGCTCACGGCGGCTTCGAGGTGATCGGTCTTGCGCGTCAAGGCGGCTGGCCTGTCCTGGCTGGCGGTGAACACCACCGGGGTCTTCAGGTTGGCGAACTCGGGGTCGCCTCCGGCGGGAACCGCGTCAGCGGGTTCTCCGAGATAGACGCGCACTGGACCGGCACCGTCCCGCTCGAGCCAGACCTCATGAGCCGCGGCAGGGCTTGCGAGGACAAGAACCGCCAACGCCGCGGGGAAATTCTTCAACATGCACGCCTCCAGGGGAGCGCCCGACCTGGCGGCCAAGCAAACAAGGTTTCCGATATTGCGAGTCAATCGCAATATATTTGGGCATATAGCACATAATAATCATTCGCAATCACTAGGATGGCGAGTGCGCGGTTCCCTATGCGACCAGCGCCGGCGCGGAGATGTTCCGCCGCAGTCGACGCCGCACGTCAGGCGGCGAAGGCCTTCTCGTAGACATAGGCGCCTGGCTCCGCGAGTGAGCCTTCCGCAAAACCCAACCCGTCCAGAAGTTGGCGGAGATCGGCCAGCATCGGCGGGCCCCCGCAGACCATGACCCGGTCCTGGGCTGGATCGAGGCTTGGCAGGGCGAGGTCATCCGATAGACGGCCGGAGGCGATAAGGTCGGTGATCCTGCCTGTCGTCTTGAAGGCGTCGCGGGTGAGGCTCGGATAGTAGCTGAGCTTGCCGGCGACGATTTCGCCAAGGTTGGGGTCCTGATCCAGGGTCTCCAGAAAGGCACGGTAGCCGAGATCGATCTCCTGCCGACAGGTGTGGGTGACGACGACGCGCTCGAAGCGGTCATACACATCCGGGTCCCTGGCGAGGCTGAGGAAGGGCGCGAGCCCAGTGCCGGTGGCCAGCAGGTAGAGGCTGCGGCCCGGCAGCAGGGCGTCCAACACCAAGGTTCCGGTCGGCTTGCGTCCGACCAGCACCTCGTCGCCGACCGCGATGTTCTGCAGGTGGGAGGTCAGCGGGCCGTCGGGAACCTTGATGCTGTAGAACTCCAACTCCTCCGCATAATGCGGGCTGGCGATTGAATAGGCTCGAACCAGGGGGCGGCCGGCGAGGTGCAGACCGATCATCACGAACTGGCCGCTCTGGAACCGCAAGGCGGGTGAGCGGGTGGTGCGGAAGCTGAAGAGCTGGTCGGTCCAGTGGTGAACATGGGTGACGCGTTCGGTGTTGAACGCGGCGTTGGCCTTCACCGGAGCGGGGGCGGTCGTTTCCATGGCGACGCTCTCTACTTGATCGACAACAGGGCGGCGGACGCCAGAAGCATCCCTCCGACGAAGGCGGCCCCCGCACCGGCCGGCGCGGTCCACTTGGGGCGATAGGGCAGGAGAAGAGTCAGGGAGAGGGCGGCTAGCATGATCGCGCCGATCCAAAGCACTGATCCGAATTTCCAGCCCGAAGCGGCCACGGCGCTCGCGTAGGAGACGGTGAGGCCGAGAGGGCCGCCGATCTTGAGTTGTCTGTGTTCCTTGGGCGTGAGCTTGCGGCCGAGAATCTCAGGCTGGTGCTTGGCCATGGACAGGCAGATCGCGACGAAGCCGGCGTAGGCGAACAGCAGGGCTGCGAGATGGATCATGCCGCTTCCTCCACGAACTTAGCCGAGCGGCGCTTGGGCTTGACCGGTGCGGTGTAGCGGGCGGCTTTCCAGGCGCAGAAGGCTAGCAGGCCCCCAAGCGCGAAGAGCGTGAGGTCGAAGGCCAGCATCGCCCAGTCGCCGGTCATCAGGCTGCGGGCGAGATTGCGCTGGGTGGTCAGGGCGCTGACGAAGGGCAGGGCGGCGACCAGGAAGGCCGCGACACCGAGCGTCTCCACCCAAGCCTTGCGGGTTGGTCTCAGTGCGGCCCAGAGGATCATGCCGCCCCAGCCGATGAAGACGGCGTTGACCTCCCAGGCCGAGCGACCCGCCATCTCGGCCGGCAGCAACCGATTGGCCCAGAGCATGGCGGCCATGCCGGCGGGCACGCCGGCGATGGTGCCGATGTTCAGGCGCTCGACCAGACGGAAGCCGAAATAGGGCTTCTCTGGATCGGGAAGCTGCTGGCGGCGCTTGACCGTCCACAAGACGAGGCCGGTGGCGACCATGGCGCAGCCGGCCAGGCTGGCCAGGAAGTAGAACCAGCGCAGCACCGGATCGGCGAACCGGCCCATGTGCAAGCCGTACATGGCGCCGCCGGTGACATTGACCGGGCCGGCCTTGGGCGACTCCGAGATCATCGCGCCAGTGACGCCGTCGAAGGTCAGCGAGCCGCCGCGATAGGTGAGCTTGTCGCCGGAGTGGCGGGTGACCTCTACGCGCGCGGTGGCGTCGCCGGGGTTGCTGACATTAACGATCCAGGGACGTCCGCCGCCCCAGGCCGCGGAGGCCTTGTCCAGAATGAGGGGAAGCGGCGCCAGCGGGGCGGCCGCGCCGCTGCGGGCGACTTCTTCGCCGCGAGGGAACACCTCGGCGAAGTAGGCCTCGTCGCTCTTGTAGTTCGCCTGAACGCCCCAGGGCATGTAGAGGCCCATCAGGGTGACCAGGCCCGTATAGGTGATCATGGCGTGGAACGGCAGGGCCAGGACCGCTGTCAGGTTATGGGCGTCCAGCCAGGACCGCTGCGCCGCCTTCTTGGGCCGGAAGGTGAAGAAGTCCTTGAAGAAGCGTTTGTGGGTGATGACGCCTGAAACGATGGCCACCAACATGAACATGGCGCAGACGCCGGCCATCCAGCGGCCGAAGATCACCGGCATGTAGTGGAGCTGGAAATGGAAGCGGTAGAAGAACTCTCCGCCGCGGGTGTCGCGCGCCTTGACGACCTCGCCGGTGGCGGCGTCTAGCGTCGCCTGGTTTTGCCCGCGCCCGCCGCGTCGCCGAGGCCGTTCCTCGCCAGGCTTGCGCTCGGGCTGCCAGGAGACGCGGGTGACGCCCTGGCGTTCGTCAGGCAGGGTGATCGACCAGCTCTTGGCGTTCGGGGCGACCTTCAACAGGTGCGCGACGGCGGCGTCGGCTGTGGCGCCGTAGCTCGCGGGCGGGCCGGTCTCTGGCTCCATCCAGCGGGTGATCTCGGGACGGAAATAGGTGGCCGTCCCGGTCATGAACATCGCGAACAGGACCCAGCCGAACACCAGGCCGCTCCAGGTGTGCAGCCAAGCCATCGACTGGCGGAATGAGCCGTTCAAAGTCGGGGCTCCAAGGTGAGGGAAATCCAGAGGATCGCGGCGAGCAGCCCCGATCCCGCAACGAGGCCAAGCCACACGCGCCAGGTCTTGGCGTCGGCGAAGGCCCAGACCGCGACGCCCGCATAGATCGCGAACGACATCAGGGTGGCGGCCATGGACGCCTCGGCGCGCGGGCCGGGCAGGACCCGCGCCAGCACCGCGGTGCTGAGCGCGGCGAACAGGTAGCCGAGGAAGATCGCCGCGACCCCGCGCGCGGCGACGTCCAGCCGGCGTCGCCAGGGCGGCGGCTTGGCCGCCTTGGCGGGCTTGGTCTTGGCAGGTGGCGAAGGCGCGCGTGCGATCGAGGTCGTCATCGGCGTGCGATCTAGAACGTAGCTCGGACGGAGACCTTCACCTTGCGCGGCTCGCCGAAATAGCCGCCGTTGTAGAAGCCGACGCGGCGATAATATTTCTCGTCGAACAGGTTATCGACGTTCAGCGCCAGGTTGACGTGATCGTTGATCTTGTAGCGCGCCATGAGGTTGGCCAGCACATAGGAGTCCTGGCTGACATTGGTGCGGATCGTCGCGGTGTTGGAGATCGGGATCACTGCGGCGGTGTAGATCTCGCTCTGCCAATTCAAGCCGCCGCCGATGGTCAGGCCCTGCAGCGCGCCCTGCAAGTCGTAGGTCGAATAGATGCGCGCGATGTTGCGCGGATTGAGGGTGTTGATGCGCAGGCCGGCGGCGTTCTCGGTATAGGCGTAGGTGTAGCCGGCGCTCACGCGCCAATGGGCTTTGAGTTCGCCGGTGACTTCGAACTCCGCGCCGCGGGTGACTGCGCCGCTGATGGGACGATAGACCGAGCTGCCGTCGGGCAGCCGGAAGCCGTCGGGAACGGTAGGGTCGAGTTCGGCCAAATTGTCCTGCTTGACGTAGAATCCGACCAGCGCGGCGTAGAGCTTGCCGTCCAGGAACTCGCCCTTCAGCCCACCCTCGTAGTTGGCCCCGACGACGGGCTGGAGCTGCTCGTTGTTCTTGTCCTTGTTGCTCTGCGGCTTGAAGAGGTCCGAGTAGCTGGCATAGGCCGAGATCTGTGAGGTGATGTCGTAGATCACGCCCAGGTATGGGGTCACTCGATCTTTGGAATAGGCATTGGTGGTCTCGTCGTAGATACCCTCCAAGTCGTAGCGGTCGGTCTTGGTCTCCCACTCCGAGCGTCGCACCCCGGCGATGATCTTCAGCTTGTCGGTGGGATTGAGGCGGATCGCGCCGTAGATGCCGCTCTCGGTGGTGCGCGCGATCTGCTGCGGGGTGCCGTAGTTGACCCGGACCGGTTCGGCGATCCGGCCATCCCAGCTGCGGAAGTCTGGAATGACCATAGGGTAGGGGCGGCTGATGATCGCGGTGTTGATCGTCGTCCCATCGCGGTCGTAGCCGTTCACCCCGAAGACCAGTTCGTGCTTGCGACCGAAAAGTTCCAGCGGCCCCGTCGCATAGACGTCGAACCCGGTCTCCTTCTCCTCGTACACATTGTAGTAGTCGGCGACTGTGAGGCCGCCGCCGGTGAGCCGGTCGGGGTAGCCGCCATAGCCGTAGTAGAGCAGGGCGGTCGAGGTGCTGTCACGGCGGTTGACGGCGGCGCGCAGCGTCCAGTCGCCTGGCAGCTTCTGCTCGATCACGCCGAACAGGTTGCCGGTGTCGCGGTCCCATGTGCTCCAGCGCGCCGCGACATTGTACGAGCGCGGCAGCGAGGTCGGCGTGCCGTCGCGGTAGTAGAGGGGGGCGGTGCCCCAGGTCGTGCCGCGCGGCGTCCCTTGTTGGTAGTCGTAGCCGATGCGGATCAGAGTCGAGTCGGTTAGGTCGGCCTCCAGTACGCCGTAGATGACCGTCTTCTTTTCTTCATAGAAGTCGATGTGCGAGGCGTTGTCCTGGAAGCCGGCGACCAGTCGCGCGCGGACCTTCCCGTCGGCGAGAATCGGCCCGGACACGTCGGCCTCGACGCGTCCCAGGCTCCAGCTTCCCGCCGTGACCGCGAATGACCCGGTGAAGGTTGGGGTCGGCTGTTTGCGGATCAAGTTGACGGTCGCAGAGGGATCGCCAGAGCCCGTCACCAGCCCGGTGGCGCCGCGCACCACCTCGACCCGATCATAGATCAGGGTGTCGCTCATGGTGCTGTTGCCGGACGAATAGGTCGTCGGCACGCCGTCCATCTGGAAGTTGGTGATCGCAAAGCCGCGGGAGGTGAAGTTCACGCGGTTGGAGTCGTTCTCCTGCACCGTGATCCCGGTGGTCTGCTCCAGCACGTTGGCGACGGAGGTCAGGTTGAAGTCATCCATCCGCTGGCGGGTGATCACCGTCACCGACTGCGGCGTCTCGCGCAGGGACAGCGGCAGCTTGGTCGAGGATGTGGTCGACTTCGCCTTGTAGCCGTCCTTGGCCGCGGTCACGACGACCCCTTCCACCGTCGCTTCGTCGGCGTCCGCGGCCATGGCGCCAGGGACGATCAGCGCGCTTGCTGTGACGGCGGCGATGGTCGGCAGCAACCGGCGAGTTTCACGGCGAATGGTGTTTCGAATGCGCAAAGAACGGCCCCCGGCGTTGATCCGTCCCACGGGTTGGGTCGGTGCCGCGGCGTTATGAGGGGTAGGCCTATATTCTGCAAACGATTCTTAGTATCACTCGCAAGTGGCCGATTTTGGGGCCGGCCTTTCATCGTCCGAGCCTCGCTTAAAGGTGCGCGATTTCAGCCGAACGACCAGGCCTAACACCTTGCAGATCAATAAATGATAATGACTTGCAATAGCAATTGAGTCTCGATACCAGGGCGCCGACTTTTCCTTTTGGGGTGGCGCATGCAGCGGTTTGGACGATTGAACGGGGCCTTGATCGGCGCCGGAGTATTGGCGGCGGGGTTGAGCGCCGGCGCCGCCCGAGCTGATGTGGCGGATGACGCCACGACGGTTTCAGAACTGGTGCTCGTCGGCGCCAAGGAGGCCGGGGCGGCCGGTGCGAAGGCGGCGACGCCGATCCGCGAAATCCCCCAGACCGTGACGGTGGTCGGCCAGACCCGTATCGTCGAGCAGAACCTGTTCACCCTGGAAGACCTGATGGCCCAGGTTCCCGGGATCACCATCACCGGCATTTCGCCCGAGAGCCCGGCCTATATGTCCCGGGGCTTTTCCATCGACGCCTATTTGCTCGATGGAGTGGCCGGAATTGGCTATCCGGGCTCCACGCCGGACATGTCGATCTATGAACGCGTCGAGGTGCTGCGCGGAGCCGCCAGCCTCTACAGCGGAACCGCCAGCCCGGCGGGCAGCATCAATTTGGTGCGCAAACGTCCCACCGAGGACTTCCACGCCTCGGGCTCCTTCATGGCCGGCTCGTGGAACAACTATCGGATCGAGGGCGATATCTCCGGGCCGTTGCTCGACTCCGGCCGACTGCGCGGCCGGCTGGTGGGCGCGTTCCAGGATCAGGACCTGTTCTATGACGTGGCCCACAAGCGGCGCGCCATCGTCTATGGCGCCTTGGCCTATGACCTGACGCCGCAGACGACCCTGACGGTCGGCGGTCACTATCAGGACTTCAAGCCCGCCAACCAGACCGGCCTGCCGGGCTACACGACGGGCGGCCTGCTCAAGGTCCGGCGCTCGACCTTCCTGGGCGCTGACTGGAACCGGTTCCGGACGCAGGACACGGTAGCGTTCGCTGAACTGGCGCACGAGTTCGTCGGAGGCTGGCGCATCAGGGCGACCGCCCAGACCGCTCAACAGGAGCGGATGGACAAATATGCCTATGTCGGCAATGGAGCCGTCATCCCGACCAACGGCTTCACCAACCAGATCGCCTATTCGGGCGAGAACTTCACGCGCCAGAACAGCTTCGATGTGAACCTCAGCGGGGCGGTCACTCTGTTTGGCCGCAGCCATGACCTGCTGATCGGCGCCGACTATCAGACGAAAGACAACAAGTACGGAGAGTGGCGACACAGCGCCTTCGCCCGCATCGACGTCTTCAATCCGGTGACCAACGTGCCGGAGCCATTTTACGGCAACAATGGCGGTGGATTGCAGGAGATCGAGCAGTACGGGGTCTATGGCAACGCCCGCCTGCGGCCGTTCGACAACACCATCGTGACGCTGGGTGGTCGCTTCAGTTGGTACGAGAACAGCAGCCGTTCAGGCGGCACCCGTTCAACGCCGACCAATCCGCCTCAGCCTTGGACCTATGGCCCCTGGAGCACCTACAAGGTCGAGCACGAGTTCACGCCCTATGTCGGCGTCGTTCATGACCTGAACGAGAACTGGTCGATCTACGCCAGCTACGCCGACACCCTGACGCCTCAGAGCACGCGGACGGTGGAGGGTGACTTCCTGGACCCAATCATCGGCGAGCAGGTCGAGGCCGGCGTGAAGGCCGAGTTCTTCGATAACCGGCTGCTGCTCTCGGGCGCGGTCTATCGAATCAACCAGGTGAACCGCTCGCAGCCCGACCCCGACAACGAGGGCTTCTACATCGCGACCGGCGAAGTGCTCAGCAAGGGCGTGGAGCTTGAGGCTACCGGCCAGATCACCAACAACTGGCGCGTGAACGCCGGCTATTCCTACAACAAGAATGAGTACGAGACGGACGTGAACAACGGCGGCAAGCCGTTCACCCTGGTCAGCCCCAAGCACATGTTCAAGGCCTACACCAACTACCGCTTCACCGAAGGCCCGCTCGCCGGATTCGATGTCGGATTGGGAGCCAATGCGTTCGGCGAGACCGTTGGCGGAACCATGCCCATCGCGGTTCGCCAACCGGCCTATGTCGTCGTGAACGCCAATGTCGGCTATCGCGTGAACGAGGATGTGACCGTGCGGCTCTCGGTGAACAACCTGTTCGACGAGGTCTACTACGCCCGCATCAGCGGCGTGGGCCGTGGCAACTACTATGGAGAGCCGCGCAGCGTCGCGGTGTCCATCCGCGCGGCCTACTAGGGGCGAGGGGGCGGGGCCGCGCTCGCGGCCCCTGTCCTTGAACGCCGCGGGGCGCTCTATCGGTGTCGGCTGGGAGCCTCGCCGCCAACGATCGCCACGTCGCAGTCTGTAAGAAGCGCCTCTTGGGGCGGACTCCAGGTGAGAAGAATGCGAGCCTTCTCGCGTGAGAACGCATCGGACGAAGAGATTTGCGCGGCTCGCCGCGGCCGCCCTGCTCGGCCTGACCGTCTATGGTCTTTTGGCCTACATCCTCCTGCCGATGGCCTGGGTCCATCATGAGCGGCAACCGCAGCTGGCGGGACGGCCAATGGTGACCCGGACTTCGGCCGATATTCCCGGCGATCCCCTGAACATCGGTCTGGTGGCCGAGCAAGGCGACGTCGCCGGAGCCATGCGGGCGATCGGGTGGCAGGCGGCCGATCCGATCACCGTGCGATCGAGCCTTGGCATCGTGCGCAGCGTGCTGATCGATAAACCCGATCCTCGCGCCCCGGTCAGCGCCTTGTTCTATGACGGCAGGCGGGAGGATCTTGCCTTCGAGCACGCAAGCGGGACCAGCGCGCGGCGGCGACATCACGTGCGGCTGTGGAAGGTGCTGGATGTCGGGGCCGAGGGGCGGCCGGTGTGGCTTGGCTCGGTAACCTATGATCGCGGGGTCGGCCTGAGCGCCAACACGGGCCAAGTCACACACGATATCGCGCCGGACATCGACGCCGAGCGCGACCTACTTGCGCAGGAGATCCTGTCGGCGGATCGCGCGACCAGCGCCTATCAGGTGTCTGGGGTGGGGCCGACGCTAGTCGGACGCAACGGTGAGGGTGATCGCTACTTCACCGATGGAGAGATCGAGATGGTGGTCCTGACCGAGAGCGGCCAGTCTGGGGTGGCCGTCCCTACGCAGTCCGATCCTCCGTTGCGCATTCGACTAAAGGATCGGATCTGGGACGGTATCAAGCCTGTGTTGCGCCGCCTGGTTCGCTAGGCAAGCCAACCTGACCCGCGTTGTCGATGAGACTGGGCGTCTGGCGACGCCTCGACGTTGAGAGGTCGCCGGTTCCGACCGAGCCGGCGCTCGCGCGGCAGTACGAGCCTATTTCGGCGAGGTGGCAGGGTGAAAACTGAGGAGCCCGGCCGCCAGTGCGAAAGACGCGGCTAAGGCCAGCCCGACCTTCGGCGCGTCGACAACCGACAGGCTGAAAAGCAACGTCATCATGAGGGCGCCAGTGATCTGGCCGGTGACCCGAGCGGTGCCTTGCATCCCTCCGGCCGCTCCACTGCGTTCAGGAGGGGCGGACATGAACATGTTCCGATTGTTCGGAGTTTGGAACAGTCCAAAGCCAAAGCCGCAGAGAACGATCGATGCAACGAGCGCCGGAGGCTGGTGGAGCAGGGCGCTTACGGCGGCGCCCATTAGACCAACGGAGAGTCCGAAGCCGCCGATGACGCATAGGGTGCTGGTCGATACACGATCTGAGAGGCGACCGGCGACGACGGCGGTGGCCGCGACGCTCATGGGCCAGGGCGTCAGATAGAGCCCGGTCATCAGCGGCGTCAGTTGTAGTTCGTGCTGCAGGTAGAAAGGTAACGCCAGCAGGCCCGCCGACTGTGCGGTGAAGCAACTGACGGAAGCAAATACCGACATTCGGAACGGCTTTGCACGCAGCAGATCCAGCGGGAACATCGGAGCGTGCTTCTCCCCCTCGCGCCGGACAAGGACCGCGAGGCAGGTGGCGGCGAAGACGAACGACGTCGCGGCGAAGAGCGGCGCGCCTGCGCCAATCTCGGCGGAGAGGATGAGCAGCGCGAACATCCCGGCGTTCAGCGCCATGCTGATGGGATCCAGCGGGGCGTTGGCGCCGGGCGATGCAGGCATCGCTCGCGTGGCGGCGAGCGCCATGATCGCCAGGGGCAGCGGGGCCGCGAAGATCCAGGGCCAGCTCGCCTGTGAGAGTATGATCGCGCCGAGGCCGGGCGCCGCGGCCGAAGCGATCGCCACGGTCAGCGCGTTCCATCCGATCGCCTCGCCTAGTCGGCCGCTCGGCACGGCGAGCCGCAAGAGCGCGACTCCGAGAGCCATCACCGCGGCGCCGCCGATCCCTTGAACAAGCCGGGCCGCCACCAGCCAATCCAGGGACGGAGCGGCGGCGCAGAACACCGAGGCGGCGGCGAACGTCGCGACTCCAACCGTGAACACTCTGCGAAAGCCGAACCGCTCCCCTAGCGCGCCGCAAGGCAGTAGGGCCATCACCAGGCCGGCCTGGTAGGCGGTGATGACGAGGACCGACTTCGAGGGGGTCACATCGAGGGCGCGGCCGATGGTGGGCAGGGCCACATTGGCGACGCCGGCGTCCAGCACGACCAACGCCATCGCCGACAGCACGCCCAAGACCGTGCCGGCGGACCTCAGGCTCGGCGCGAGCCTGCTCATCGCGCGGCCGGGGTCCAGACACCGTTCTGATCGACGTACCGAGTTAGCCTGCGCTCGACACGATCCTCGACCCGCAGGTCGCGGTCCGTGAACCTGAACAGCAATGCGGACTCCGAGCGGCACCTCGTGTCGTGAATGTCGCCGGGAAGATAGACCTGCACCTGGCCGCTTCGAACCGTGGTGCTGTTCCGTTGCACCAGGCGAGTAGGCCCGCTTGGATCCTGAACGGCGGCATAGGTCCGCATTTCGATCTCGCCGTGTTGCATGGCGTAGATCACCCATCCGCGACCGTGGTCATGTGGGGGGCGGTAGAGGCCGTTGTGCTCGGTGTGCGCCAGCAGCACAAAGCCATGTTCGGGATCGCGGTAGAGCTCCTGGTTCGCCGGCGCGGTCTGGTGCAGTTCGGACAGCCAGGATTCCGACGCCGGGGTTTTGAGCAGGTCCGTAAGATGGCGCTGACATTCCATGACCAACTCAGTGGTCAGTGGACCCCAGGCGGATCGCACCTGGGTGACGAATTTCTGAAGGGAATTGTCTGGCATGGCCTCATCCTTCGCTGTTGACGGATGAAGCCTACGAGCCTCCAACAGGTGGCGGAACGCGCAGCGTTTGCACTCTAATCGTGCGTCTGACGCTATGTGTGGAGGTTCGCCTGGGAGATCGTAATGTCCTCGCCCGACTTGAATTTGCTTGTCGCCCTGGACGTCCTATTGGCCGAAGGGAGCGTCGCAGCCGCGGCTCGGAGACTCCGGCTCAGCCCCTCGGCGATGAGCCGGACACTCGCTCGGTTGCGGGAGACGACCGGTGACCCGCTCCTCGTGAGAGCCGGGCGCGGCCTTGTTCCAACACCACGGGCGATCGCCCTAAGGTCGCAAGTGAATCAACTCGTACAGGATGCCGAAGCGATGCTTCGCCCCCTGGAAAGACTGGACCTTGCGACCTTGGTTCGAACCTTCACGCTGCGAACCAGCGACGGCTTCGTCGAATGCTTCGGTCCGCGCCTGATCGCCAGGATGTGTGCGGAGGCGCCGGGCGTTCGCATAAATTTCCTGCAGAAGCCTGACAAGGCCAGTACGCCGCTCCGCGATGGTCGCGTCGACCTCGAGACGGGGGTCGTTGAAGCATCACACGGTCCAGAGCTGCGGACCCAGGCCCTCTTCCGCGACCGCCTCATCGGGGTTGTGCGTGAGGGGCATCCCCTGGCCCGGGGGAAGGTCACCGTGGAGCAGTACAAAGCTGCGCGTCACGTCGTCGTCTCGAGAAGCGGCTTTGAGGAGGATGCGGTGGAGAGACCTTTCCTGCCGACGGACTTGGCCCGCCACGTCGGGAGCGTGGTGGGGGGCTTTGCTGTCGCTGTCTCGCTGGCTCGCAACTCGGATTTGGTGGCGACTGTTCCCGAGCGACACAGCGAGATCCTCCGGGAGGGAATGTTCAGCTTCCCCATTCCGGCGGCCACGACAGCGTTTACGGTTTCCATGCTGTGGCATCCACGACTTGACGCAGATCCCGCGCATCGTTGGTTGCGAGAATGCCTACGCGAGGTGTGCGCGGCTAAAGCTATCTAGGCCCGGGGAATTTCGACTTCCCGCGGGCCGTCGACGTTCGGTTTCGGCGCCTTGGCGAGGCGCAACGCCGCGTCGCGTCTATGGTGAGCCGCCGCCGTGAGCCAGCGGACTAGGCCTTGCGATCCGCAATAGCCTCGCCACCTTCTTCCTCTTCGAGCAGCGCCGCGTTGTCGGCGTTGGCGGAGAGCCGAACTTTATTTCCCTCGATGTCGGCGATCAGGCCGGCCGAGATATAGTGGTGGTGGTCGCTGTGGGAGCCGCTGTCCGCGCGCGTCAGCTTGATCCTGTCACCCTCGACCTTGTCGACCGTGCCGAGGTGGACGCCGTCGGCGCCGATGACTTCCATGTGTTCCTTGATCGCCGATAGGTCGGTCATGGCTCGCGCTCCTTGAGGTTATTTGGCTGAGGGTGAACGGAGTGAGAGGCGAGGTGTTCCGAAATCAGGCGCCTGCGTCGCCGAGAAGGCGCATGGTCTGGCGTGGCCGCGTATGCGACCGAGCTTGGAGGCCCGGATATGACCCGTGCGCTGACCTTCGTTCTGGCTCTCGTTTTCATTACCGCTGGCCCCGCCACGGCCCAGTCGCCCGGCAAACGGCCTGAATCGCCAGCCTATGTCGCGCGTTCTCCGGCGGAGGCGGCCTTGCTCGCCATCGACGCTCGGCAACGCGCCGCGGTGGCGGACGTCAACCTACCCGCGATCGCGGCGATCGCGCACCCGAACCTGCGGGTCAACGCGCCCACAAACCGCATTCTGACCCGCGAGGACCTCGTCTCGATGGTTAGGAGCGGACAGATACGAAATGAGGTGTTCGAGCGCACGCCTGAGGACGTCCAGATCACCGGCGACGTGGGCGTGGTGATGGGGCGGGAGGAGGTATTCCCCGGAGCGGCCAGCGAGCAGGCCCGCGTCTATGGTCAGCGAACTCTCAGCCGTCGCTACACAAACGTCTATCTTCGCGAAGGAGGCGAGTGGCGACACCTTGCGCGGCACGCGAACGTGATTGTCGCGCCTTGAACCGCGTCTGTGCCGCCGTCGCCGCCCCTCAGGCTTCCTCGACCCCGGCGCCCCACCGCTTGGCCACGCGATAGCGCTTCAGGGCCTTGGTTTCATAGGCCCTGTCGGCGATCGTCGAGACCGCGATCAGCTCCACCCGGGTTTCCTCAGATGTCAGGGTCAGGAGGGTGAAGCCCTTCGCTGATTGATGGGAGTAGACCACCTCGTCGTTCTGATCGGCGATGATCTTTCCCATGTCCTGTTTCGGCAAGAAGTCACCCCAGCCAGGACTGGTGATGGCGGTCGTGCCGAACTCCACCGCCACGCGATCACCCGCCGCGTCGTGTAACTCGTTGACCCAGAACGCATGACTATCGCCAGCCAGCACGATGGCTTGAGATTTGGCCGCCTTGATCATCGCATAGACGCGCTCCCGGGCGGCGGGATGGCCGTCCCAGGCGTCCAGGTTGAAGGGCACACCTTGCGCGAACAGGGCGGCCATCTGCTCGATGCGCGGGCGGAAGGCCTCGGGCAGGCCGGCCACCATTGCGGCCCAATCGGCCGGAGGCAGGGCGGCCTTCAAGTCCGGCCCCTTCACCTGCGCCATGACCACCTGGTTGCCCAGGATCTGCCATGCGCATCCGCCCGCCACCGAGGTTTTCAGTGTCTCGCCAAGCCATTGCTCCTGTTTGTCGCCCAGTAGCTGCCGGCCCGGGTCGGCGCGCTGCGCCATGAGCGCGGCCAAGTCAGGAACCGATTTGCCGTCGAGTTGGCGCATCGGCATCGCGGCGTAGTCCAACTGCTTGGAGCGAGCCAGCAGACGGGTTTCGACCATGATCAGCTCGGCGACGTCGCCAAAGCGGAACGAGCGATTGATCGCCTCCGCCAGACCGCCGGCGGAAGGCTCGCGCAAAGGCATCCACTCGTAGTAGGCGCGCAAGGCGTTGGCCTTTCGCGCGGTCCAGTCGCCCTCGATCTCTGGCGAATGGTTTTCGGCCCCACCAATCCAGGAGTCGTTTGCGGTCTCGTGGTCGTCCCAGACGCAGATCCAGGGCGCCCGAGCATGGGCGGCCTGTAGGTGCGGGTCGCTCTTGTAGGTCGCGTGACGCAGGCGGTAGTCGGCCAGCGAGACGATCTCGTGCTTGGGCTCTAGCAGGCGGCCCATCTTCGCGGCGCCCGCCGTCCCGTAGTCATTGGGACCGGCGCCGTACTCGTAGATGTAGTCCCCGAGGTGAACCACGGCGTCGACGCGGTCGAGCTTGGCCACCGCGTCGTAGGCGTTGAAATAGCCGGCCGGATAGAGCGAGCAGGAGACGACAGCCAAGCTGACGTCCTTGACCGGCCCAACGGGCAGGGTGCGGGTCCGGCCGACGGGAGATTGCACATCGCCGGTGGAGAAGCGGAACCAGTAGTCCTTGCCTGGCTTGAGGCCGGCGACATCAGCCTTGATCGTGAAGTCCCGCGCGGCGCTGGCCTGGAGATGGCCGCTGGCCACGACACGCTTGAAATCGGGGGCGTCAGCCACCGTCCAGCTAACGGCGAAGTCCTTCGCCTGGGGCGTTGGCGGCGTTGCGCGCGTCCAGATAATCACCCGGTCGCTGAGCGGATCGCCTGAGGCGACGCCGTGCTGGAAGCTCACGCCGCCAGGCTCGGCCGCCGAAGCGCTGAGCGCCGCCGCATTGGCGCCGAGGCCCAGGAGGGCGAGGGCGCTACGTCTGTTGATCGACATCTCGGCGCTTTCGATCAATAGCGGATCGAGAAGGAGACGCCGTAGTAGCGTGGCTCCCCTGCGATGAAGGTGGGGATGCCAAAGGCGCCGCCGGTGTTGCCGGCGTCCTTGATGTAGTCCTCGTCCAGCAGGTTGGTGGCGAACAGTTCCACGGCCCAGGGACCCTGCGCGGGCGTGTAGCCGACACGCAGGTTCATGAGGCCGTAGGACTCTTGCAGTTCGTCCTGAATCTTGTCGTTGGTCTGCAGGGCCGGGATATCGTTGTTGGCGTCAAAGAAGATCTTGCTCTGCCAGGTGTAGGTCGGTGTGACAGCCAGCGTGCCGCCCGGGACGGAGGCGGTGAAGCGTGCGCCCAGCGACAGCGAGTGGTCGGGCGAGAGGCGGAAGCTGTTGCCTTCGAAGATGCCGTTTCCGAAGCGGGCATGGTTGTAGGCGTAGGTGCCGAAGACCTCGATGTTGCTGGTCGGGCGCAGGTTGAGCTGACCCTCGAAGCCGGTCGCCGCGGCCTCGCCGGCGTTGGCGGTCACGACCTGACCGGCGCCGTTCAGGACCGAGGTTTGGAAGTTGTCGTAGCTGTAGTGGTAGATCGACCCTTCCAGGCTCAGTCGGCGTTCAAACAGCTCGCTCTTGGCTCCCACCTCGTAGGAGTCGACCTGTTCGGCCGGCAGGACGCTGAAGTTGACCGGCGCCCCCGGCGCGACCGGAGCCGCGACGTTCAGCACCTTGGGGCGACGGCCCCGGGCGTATGAGGCGTAGAAGCTGAGCTGGTCGCTAGGCGCGTAGCGGCCGACCACCCGATAGGTGAGGCCGGTGTCGGTGATGTCCTTGTACTCCGGCTTTCCGTCCTTGGTCGGCTGTAGGAACAGGCCGCGCGCTAGCGCCGGTGTCGAGCCGGCGAGCACCGAGCCGCCATTGTCGAGAGCCGCGCCATAGCCGCTGGTCTTGTCGTCGCGAGTGTAGCGAATGCCGCCGGTCACCTCGATCTGGTCGGTGATCTTGTAGGTGGCGTCGGCGAAGACATCGTAGGCCGTGGTCTCGCCATAGTTGGCGTAGGTTTCGCGGTGCACGGACTTTAGCGCCGCGGGGGCGAGCGCATTGATCGTCGGCAACGCCAGACCATTGGGCTTCGGCAGCACGCCCGCGGCGTGCAAGGCGTAGACCTTCTCGTTGAACTGCAGCGGAACCCGCTGAGAACCATCCTCGTGGAAGTAGCTGACGCCGCCGAAGGCGGTGAGCTTGCCGCCCCCGTCGTAGTTCAGGCGCAGTTCCTGGCTCGTCTGCTTGCCCTTGGCGTCTTCGCCGAACAGGAAGAGCGGCATCGAGAAGCCGTCGGCGTCGAAGATCTCGAGGCTGTCGAACTCGCGATAGGCGGTGATCGACGACAGGCTGAGGGATTCGCTGATCGTGTAGTCGACCAGCGCGGTTACGCCCCAGACGCTGCGATCCAGGCCAAGGTCCTTGCCGCCTTCAAATCCGTCGGAGGCCGCCAGCGCCGCGCCGGAGTTCCTGCCAAGGTCGCCGATCACGGCGCCGGTGGTCGGATTGGTCGGGGCGTAGGTGAGGGATTTGAACGAAGTCCCGCTGGGCCTGTCCTTCTCGTAGTTGAAGATCAGGTCGGCCTTCAGGTTTTCCGTCGGGCGCCAGTTGAGCAGCACCCGGCCCGCGGCGGTGTTGGTGGAATTGAAATCCTTGCCGTCCAGCAGGTTCTCGACGAAGCCGTCGCGCTTCTTCAGTCGCCCGGCGAAGCGAATGGCGAAGGTGTCGCTGAGCGGGATGTTCAGCATGCTCTCAAACATGGCGTAGCCGAAGTTGCCGGCCTCGACCTTGGAACTGGCGGCCCAGTCGCTGGGATCGGCCTTGGCTTGAACCAGGTTCACCGCGCCGATCAGAGCGCCGCGCCCGTAGAGGGTCGATTGCGGGCCCTTGGCGATCTCGACGCGTTCAAGGTCGAACAGCTCGATGTAGGATCCACGCGACTTGGAAATCGAGACGCCGTCCTGAAACACCGAGACGCGGGGCTCATTGGTCGCTTCGCCGGAGTCGGAGGTGATGCCGCGCATCACGAAGCCGGGGTTGTTGGGCGACTGGTTCTGGACCTCGAAGCCGGGGACGTAGAGCGAGAGTTCCTCAAACTCCTGCACGCCGAGGCGGTCAAGATTGGCGCGGCTGTAGGCGGTGATGGCGATCGGAACGTCGAGGGTTTTCTGCTCACGCTTTTGGGCGGTGACGATCAGTTCCTCGATTTGGGTCGGGCCGTCGGCGGCGACGTCGGCCGAGGCCGGGCCCCACCAGGAGATGGCGGCGGCGCTGCTGGCGAGCAGGATGAGTTTGCGGCTGGTCATACGTCGATCCCCGAAGCTGAGGGACCGTCCCCTAGGGAGGTGAGATGACAGACGCGCGACGAAGTCTTTACGCTGAGGTGAAGCCACAACCCTTGTGGGGCTTGGCGTTGAATAGTCCGAAGCGTCAGTATTTTTTGACCACGGCGCCGAGCGGGGGCGAAACGCTGGCTAGGCGCCGGGTGATGTCGGCGAAGCTGGCTTTGTGTGGCATGGGGGAGGGATGAACAGTCCCTTCGACCTGAGCGGCAAGGTCGCCCTGGTCACCGGCGCGGCCGGCGGCCTTGGCTTCGAGATCGCGCTGGGCCTGGCTAAGGCCGGCGCTCTCGTTGTCCTCCACGGTCGCGATCTCGCGCGGCTGCATGTGGCGACCGCCGCTCTCACGGCGCAAGACCCATCGCTGCTGACCGATATGTGCGTCGCCGATCTTGGCGATGAAGCCGCGCTCGATGCGGCGCTCGACGAGCTAGTGGCTCGGCACGGCCGTCTTGACGTCCTGGTTCACAACGCCAGCGTCCGCGACCGCCGCCCGCTTGAGGCCCTGGATCGGGACGCCGTTCGCAGGCTTCTGGAGATCGATCTGATCGTACCCTTGGACCTGACGCGGCGGGTGGTTGGGCACATGCCGGACGGCGGGCGGATCATCAACATCACCTCCATCGCCGGGCCGATCGCCAGGTCAGGCGACGCCGCCTATACCGCCGCCAAGGGTGGGCTGGACGCTCTGACCCGGGCTCTGGCGGCCGAGCTCGGTTCGCGCGGTATAACGGTGAACGCGGTCGCTCCTGGCTATTTCGCCACCGAGGCCAACGCCTCGATGTCCGCCGACCCGGAGGTCGGCGCCTATCTTGCGAAGCGCACGTCGCTGGGTCGCTGGGGCCAGCCGGATGAGATCGCCGGCGCCGTCGTCTTCCTGGCCTCGCCGGCCGCGTCCTATGTGACAGGCCAGGTCATCGCGGTTGATGGCGGTTATCTCAGCCACTTCTGAGGCCGAGCCACGTCGAGGCCGCCCGTGACTAGCCATCGGCCGGCGCGGCGTTTAGATCGATGGTCTCGAAACGAGGATGAGGAATTTCGATGTCGCGTGGAACGGTTAAGTTCTTCAACGCCGCCAAGGGGTTTGGTTTTATCGCCCCCGATGATGGAAGGGCCGACATCTTCGTCCATGTCTCGGCCGTGCATAACAGCGGCCTCGACGAATTACATGAAGGTGACGAAGTCAGCTTCGAGATCGAGCAGGATCGGCGCTCGGGCAAGGCCTCGGCGATAGATCTTCAGGTCACCGGATACGCTGCGCCTGGCGGGAGCAGCGGGCGGTCCGCACCCCAAGGCGCGGGAGGCGCGAGGTCCGGCGGCGGAGCGACGCGCGAGTCCGCAGGGGCGGGCTCGGGGGTCGTCAAATGGTTCAACCCCGCCAAGGGCTTTGGCTTCATTCAGGCCGACGGCGGCGGGCCTGACATCTTCGTACATATTTCTGCGGTCGAGCGCGCCGGGCTTCGCGGCCTGAACGAAGGACAGCAGATATCCTACGATCTCGAGCAGGACCGCCGTAGCGGCAAGCTGTCGGCCGCGAACCTGCGTTTCGACTAGTCAGGCCCTATCAGCAAGGCACCCATCGGCGTGAGCCCGAGGCTCACGCCGATGTTGGAAAGTCGCGCCTAGCTGGCGACGGCGTCCTTGAGGGCCTTGGCGGCCGAGAACCCGACCTTCTTGCTGGCGGCGATCTGGATCGCTTCGCCGGTCGCGGGGTTGCGGCCGGTGCGAGCCGGCTTGTCCTGGACCTTGAACTTGCCGAAGCCGGGCAGGTTCACTTCGTCGCCGGCGACCAGCGCGGCGCGCAGGGCTTCGAGCACGGCGTCGACCAATTGCTTGGCTTGGGCCTTGGTGATCTTGTCGTCGGTAGCCGCAAGGCGGTCGGCGAGGTCGGATGTGTTCATCTTCAGCTCCTAGGGAATCGGCTTTGCAGGTTCGCGGGCTGAGAGGCAGGAGTCCATGCCCCCAGGTTGAGTTACCGGTGGTTTCGCTTGAAATTCCCTGGGGATAGCGCCTCGCGCGGGGGAGAACGGGCGGCGAGTACGACCAGAACGATCCGCATCCCAAGGTGGGACAGGGCGGCTCCTACACCGCTGCGTTTCGTTCTGGCTTGGACGTGGTCAATGGGGCGGAGCCGTTGATCAGGCGGCTATGCGATCCTTTGGGTTCACACGTCACCTCAATCATGTGGGGTCGGTGTCCGTCCAGTTCAACGGGGGCGGGCGCAGGTTGGTCCTAGTTCTCGCTCAAGGCGATTTCCCTGGAGGCTGGCGGGCCATTCACAGGGAACTCGGCGCGGAGCGTTGAGCGGCTAGAGAACCGTTCCGCACGTCCTGATGAAGCGGTCGACGTCCTCGGCGTCGTGATAGAGCGCCATCCCGATCCGTAGGACGTCGTCACGGACATCGACCAGCACGCCGTGTTCGGCCAGCGCATGCTTCCACTCCGCCGCGCGCGGGTGGCGCAGGGCCAGGAAGCGGGCGTGGGAGCCGTCATCAAGCGGGTTCAGCAGTTGCGCCTCCGTCAACTTGCCGGCTTCTCCACGCGTCACTCGCTCCAGCAGTTGCTGCTGCAGGCCCCTGACATGGGCTGAAATGCTCGTGGTGGTCTGGCCAGCTTCGCGCAGGGTCGCGAAGGCTGCATTCAGGCGATAGAGACCGCTGGGATCGAAGGTCGCGCCGGCGAAGCGTTGGGCGGTCGGCGCGTATTGCACGCCGCCAGCGGCTTCCTCCAGCTGGGCGATCTCAGCGTACCATCCGGTGATTTCCGGCCGAGGACCAAAGCCCGGCGGGGCATGCAGGAACGCGGCGCCTTCGCCGGCCATGGCGTATTTGTATCCGCCGCCAAGATAGAATAGCCGATCGGCCACGGGACCCAGATCCACATCGATCGCGCAGAAGGCATGGTAGCCGTCGATGACCACCCAGGGGCCGCCTGGATCGCTCAAGGCCGCCAGGGCCTCGACCCCGCTGAAGATGCGTCCGGTGTTGAAGAAGACCTGACTGACAAAGACCAGGTCGTGCTCGCCTGCACTCGCCCGCGCGAGGAAGCGTTCCGTCAGGGTCTCTAGAGGATGCTGCGGGACCAACTCCAGGGTGATCTGGCCGCTCTCCGCCCAACGCTCGGTCTGGCGACGGAACGAGTGGAACTCGGAGTCGGTGGCCAGCACCCGGACGTGCGCCCTGTCCATGGCCGAGACCAGCTTGACCAAATGGTCGTGGGTGTTCGAGGCGAAGACGATGGACTCTGGAGAGGGCAGGCCAAGCTCTTGCGCGACGCAGCGCTGAGCTTCTGGGAGCACCTCGCCCATGACCTTGTCCCACTTCAGGTCGGCGAGCCGTGCGGCGTCATCCCAGGCCGCAAGCTGGGCCAGCCGCGTCGCATCGGGCCAGAGGTGATGGCTGTGGGCGGCGAAGTGCAGACGGTCGGGGGCCGCGGCGAGGGCTTGGGAGAACAAAGGCTTGAAGCTCATGCCAAGGTCTCCAGGGCTTGGGCGAGGTCGGCGAGCAGATCGGCCTCGCTCTCCAGCCCGACCGACAGCCGCAGCAAGCCGTCACCGATCCCGGCGATCGCGCGGGCCTCTGGGCCCATGCCGACATGGGTCATGGTCGCGGGATGGGCGACCAGGCTTTCAACGCCGCCCAGGGACTCTGCCAGGCTGAAGACCTGGACCGACTCGACAACCTTCCGCGCCGCCTCGGCGCCGCCGGCTAGATCAAAGCTTAGCATCGCGCCAAAGCCCGACTGTTGGGCGCTGGCGATCTTGTGTCCCGGATGGCTGGCCAGGCCGGGATAATGCACGACGCGAACCGCGGGGTGGGCGTCGAGGAAGGCAGCGACAGCCGCGGCGTTCTGCTGTTGGCGCTCGATCCGGGGGAACAGGGTGCGGACGCCGCGCAGGATCATGTAGGCGTCGAACGGCGAACCCGTCACGCCGGTCATGTTGGCCCACGCGGTCAGGGCCTCAACGTCAGCCGGGTCGGCGGCGATCACCGCCCCGCCGACGACGTCGGAGTGACCGTTGAGGTACTTGGTCGTCGAGTGGATGACGTAGTCCGCGCCCAGGCTGATCGGCTGCTGCAGGGCCGGCGAGAGGAAGGTGTTGTCGACGGCGACCTTGGCGCCCGCAGCCTTGGCCAGGGCCGACAGGGCGCGGATATCGACCACCCGCATCAGAGGATTGCTGGGGGTCTCAATCAGTAGAAGGGCGGGGCCGCGCTCCAGTGCTTGCGCCACGGCCGCGGGGTCGGACTGATTGACGAAGGCGATCTCGAACTGGCGACGTTCGGCCCGCGCGGCCAGCAGCCGGTAGGTGCCGCCATAGCAGTCGTGCGGGGCCACGACGAGCCGGCCAGGCTCGACCCGCGCCAGCACCAGATCAACCGCCGCCATGCCGCTGGAGGTCACCACCGCGCCTGCGCCGCCTTCCAGCTTGGCGAGGGTGTCGGCCAGCTGGTCGCGGGTCGGATTGGCCGTCCGGCTATAGGCATAGCTGCCCTCACGTTCGAACCCCTCGAACAGATAGGTCGTCGACAGATGAAGCGGCGGGGTCACCGCGCCGAAGGCGGTGTCGCTGCCGACCCCGTTGGCGGCGGCGATCGTTCGCGGATCCCTGGCCCTTGGCATCTGTGCTCGTCCCTCGTTGATGGCCGCCGGAGCGCGATCAGTGGTTCGAGACTACTTAGCGATCTGCGACGCGCGCGTCATGCTGGGGTGTTGGCGCCACGCCGGGAAGAATTAGGCGAGGGTCTAGGAGCGCCTGCGGTCTTTTGTGCGTTGCTGGGCGAAGGCCAGCCCCGCAGCGCCTGCGACCACCCCGGCCAGTCCGATCCCGGCCACAAGGGTGGCTGAGGCCCGGCCCCGATTGCCGATCACGAAGCGATGAAAGCGACCCCCTTCCGATGCCCACCAGGCCCCGGAAGGTTTGTGGAAGCCGTGTCGGTTGAAGGTCGCTGCCGAGGCCCTGGCCACGTCCGCCGCTTCGGCTGCGCTGCGGCCAGTGGCGATCACCTCGATCGTCGGCGGGGTCTTCTTGGGGTCGTCGGTCAGAGCCCAGCTCTGCTGCGTGACGCTGAACACTCGGCCGAGCGGCGCATGAGTCGAAATCCGCGGGCGGTGGCGAAGGAAGCGATCGACAGATTCAGCCATGCGACAACGAAGCTCCGGTTAGCACCGCGGATCAAGCCCAAGGCTAACTGGTTCGCTCAGTCTGTGACAGGCGACATGCATCGACAATCGGCCCCGGTACACATTCGTGACCAGGGCGCCCTCAGGGCGTGGCGCCTTGAGCCTGCCGAATAGGACGATGCGATGGGCGCTAGTGCGTCGCCAGAACGACGCCGAGCAGGACGGCGGCCCAATGAGCGCCGGCCCCAGCCACCACGTGGCCGTGCCAGATCGCCCGAGAGAACCGCAGCTTCTTGTTCACATAGAAGGCTACGCCAGTGGAATAGAGCAGTCCGCCGACCACCAGCAGGGTCAGGGTGATGGGGCTCGCGCCATCGATCAGCGGCTTTATGGCCAGGACGATGATCCAGCCGAGCGCGAGATAGGCGGCCACCCAGAGGCGGCGGTCGATCACCGGGAGGAACACCTTGCCCAGGGCGCCGAACAAGGCGACCGACCAGACCGCTATCGTCATGCCCCAGGCCCAGGCGCCGGTCAGGGTTTGGGTCGTGAACGGGGTGTAGGAGCCTGCGATCATCAGGAAGATGCCGGCGTGGTCCAGGCGTCGTAGAACCGGCCGATATTGCGGCTTGGCGAAGTTGTAGGCGGTCGAGAAGCCAAGCATCGCCAACAGGCCCACGGCGTAGATACCGACGGCTACCGCCTTGCTGAGCGAGTGATCCTTGACGGCCAGGACAAGCAGCACGACGCCGCCGATCAGGGCCAGGGTCAGGCCGACGATATGGACGACCAGATCGGCGCACTTCGCCCCGGCGGTCGGGTAGTGGCGCGGCGCGATAGGCGCGGGCTGGTTCATGGATCGCCTCGCTCTCATGGAGGATCTGAGAAACGCAGTTAGACGCCCGGCGGGCGTGATTGTCGATCTCCGCCGGCTGGAGTGGGGCGATATGGCCGAGACACGGCTTCCGTCTCAGATTCCAATGTTCTATCTTTGTTCTGGGGTGTGTGGAGCGCGTTGAACATGGCCAAGCAGCTACGCCTCGATATCCCCTGGCCTCCCAGAGAGGCTCGGCAAGTCGTGTTCTTCGCGATCATGCCTGACGCGGTCGATGGTGCGCGGCTCACCACGTTCGGAAAGC
>NZ_JAURWM010000240.1 GCF_030654915.1 Phenylobacterium sp.
CCGATCCGGCTCCCCATGCCGCCGTCCACGGGCAGGATCGCCCCGGTGATGAAGCCCGCCTCGTCGGAGGCCAGGAAGAGGGCCGCATAGGCGGTGTCCCAGGCGTTGCCCATCTTGCCGCCCAGCGGAACTCTTGCATTACGGGCGGCGCGGACCGCCTCCTGCTCCTGGCCGCTGGCCTGGGCGATGCCGGCCACGGCCATGGGAGTGTCCATCAGGCCCGGCATGATGGCGTTGCAGCGAACGCCCTTGGCGGCGTTGGACTGGGCGACGCTGGTGGTCAGGCGGTTCACCGCCGCCTTGGAGACCTCGTAGGCCACCTGATTGCCGCCGGCGATCCCGGCCAGGGACGAGATGTTGACGATGGCCCCGCCGCCCTGCTCGCGCATCGTCGGGATGGCGGCCTTGATGGTCAGCCACATGCCCTTGAGGTTGACGCTGAGGATTCGGTCGAAGGCGGCCTCCTCGACCCGGTGGGCCGGCCCGTCGCCGCCGCCGACGCCGACATTGTTGATCAGGATGTCGATGCGGCCCAGGCGGGCCTTGGCGGCCTCGATCATGGCCTCGACGTCGCTGGCCTTGGTGACGTTGGCGGTGAAGGCGGTGGCCTTGCCGCCCTCGGCCACGATCATGGCGGCGGTCTCCTCGGCGCGCTCGGCGACGCGGTCGACGCAGAGCACCTCCGCGCCTTCCCGGGCGAACAGGATCGACATGGCCCGCCCATTGCCGATGGTCTCGCCCGGCGTCTGGCCGGCGCCGACGACGACGGCGGTCTTGCCCTTCAGGCGGTCCGTCATGCTCAGAACCCCTTCAGGTCGGGGTCGAGGGTCTGGCCCTCATCAAGCTGCACGCCGAAGGAATTGAGGATCATCGAGACCTGGGTGTACTGGCCGGCGGTGAACACCACGTCCATGCACTGCTTGTCGGTAAAGTGCGCCTTCAGGGCGGTCCAGGTCGCGTCGGTGATGAACTGGTCGTGGTGCAGTTCGTCGGCGGCCCGCAGCAGGGCCTGGTCGGCGGCGCTCCAGCCAGGCGCGTCGGCCCCACCCTTGATCCGCGCGACTTCGTCCTGCGTCAGGCCGGCGCGCACGCCGATCGGCACGTGCTGGGTCCACTCGTAGCCGGACTTGCAGAGGAAGCCGATGCGCAGAATGACG
Source organism: Phenylobacterium sp. (assembly GCF_030654915.1). Lineage (GTDB taxonomy): Bacteria > Pseudomonadota > Alphaproteobacteria > Caulobacterales > Caulobacteraceae > Phenylobacterium. The sequence goes on from NZ_JAURWM010000240.1 coordinate 1,158, forward strand.
ATCTCGCGCTCGCGGGCCGGCAGGTCGTTCTTCTTCGACAGCACATAGTTGCCCCAGGCCAGAAAGCCCTTCGCGGCCTTCGGCGCCTGGATCATGGTCCGGAAGATGTTCAGCACCCGATCGCCCATCGGGGCGACGATCTCCTGCTGCTCGGCGTCGAGTTCGGCGTTCTGGAGCGGCGCGATCCGCGGGCTGGTGAGACGCATCTGCTTCGTTTCCCCTTGGTCTGGTTTGGCCGACACCAAACAGGGGCTCGGCGCTAGGCGCAAGCCTTCCAGCGTTCGGTATGGAGCTTGTGCTTGCCGCAACGGAACAGTGAAAACCCCTGGTCTCTCGTGGTCGGCCAGCCGACACTGGCCCCACAAATCACAACGGGGACCCGGAAAATGGCGATCTCACTCTACGACGTCAGCGTAGCTTCATTCCTTCAGACGCTGAGCGGCGTCGCCGGCTTCCTGGAGCGCGGCCTGGCTCATTGCCAGGACAACAACATCGACCCGCAGGAGATTGTCGAGGCGCGCATGTGCCCCGACATGTTCGACTTCCGCTTCCAGATCATCTCCGTGGCGCATCATTCGCTGGGCGCGATCGAAGGCGTGAAGGCCGGAGTGTTCTCGCCGGGCGGCGACCAGAGCGTGAAGGACTATGCGGGCCTGCAAAAGCTGATCGCTGACGCCATCGCCGGCCTCAAGGCGCTGACGCCGGAAGAGGTCAACGCCCTGGAAGGCAAGGACGTCGCCTTCGCGTTTGGCGAGCGCAAGATCCCGTTCACCGCCGAGAACTTCCTGATGTCGTTCTCGACGCCGAACCTGCACTTCCACGCCACCACCGCCTACGACATCTTGCGGGCGCGCGGCGTGCCGATCGGCAAGCGCGACTATATGGGTCCGCTGCGCATGAAGGCGGCGTAGCTCCGCCTTAGATCCTTCCCGCCGGGGGAGGGGGATCCACGGCGAAGATCGTCAAGGTCCCCCCTCAGTCAGCCAAACGGCTGACGGCTCCCCCAGCGGGGGAGTGGCCGCGGCTTAGCCCTGCTGGATGCGGCCGGGCGCCGGCAGCACGTCGATCAGTTCGATGCGGAAGATCAGCACGCTGTTGCCGGGGATCTCGCCGCCGCCCGCGCCTTCTGGGCCATAGCCCATTTCCGGCGGCACGAAGAGAATCCACTCATCACCTGGACGCATCAGCTGCAGGGCTTCCTTCCAGGCCGGGATCAGGGCCGGCAGCGGCATGGCCGCCGGCTGGCCGCGATCATAGGAGGAATCGAAGATCTTCCCGGAGACCAACTTGCCCTCGTAGTGGACCTTCACCTCGTCCTGCGGACCCGGCTTCAGACCGGTCGCCGGCCCTGAACGGACGATCTTGTACTGCACCCCGGACGGCAGGGTCTGGACGCCCTCGACCTTGGCGTTGGTCGCCATGAAGGCCTTGGCCTCGGCGGCCGACTTGGCCATCTCGGCGGGGTCGCCGCCGGCCTTGTTGCAGCCGGCCAGCGCCAGGACCGCGGCGAGAACGGGGATCAGAAGCTTCATGTCGGGACTTTCCTAGACGGCGCGGGGCGGATAGCCGCACTCGCGCAGGGCTTCCATGATTTCCTGGGTGTGCTGGGCGTCGCGAGTCTCGATCATGATGTCGAACTCCGCGCCCTTGGCCGGCACATCCAGGGCCAGGCGGTTGTGCGCGACCTCGACGATATTGGCGCCCATCTGGCCGATGACGGCCGAGACAGTGGCCAGCAGGCCGGGACGGTCGTCGCCGATGATCCGTAGGCTGACCAAGCGCTGGTCGCGCACCAGTTCGCGGGTCAGGACCGAGGCCAGCAGGCGGGTGTCGATATTGCCGCCGGTGACGATCAGGCCGACCTTCTTGCCCTTGAACTTGCTGGGATAAGCCAGCAAGGCGGCGAGCGAGGCGGCGCCCGCACCCTCGACGACGGTCTTCTCGACGTTGCAGTAGAGGGCCACGGCGCGCTCGAAGTGCGGCTCCTCGATCAGCAACACCTCGTCGATCAGCGGCCGGGAGATGGCGTAGGACAACTCGCCGACCTGCTTGACCGCGATGCCTTCAGCGATGGTCGCCCCGCCGCTGGTGCCGATCACGCCGCGCATCTTGGCGGTGAAGGACGGGTACATGGCCGGCTCGACGCCGATCACCTCGACCTTGGGGTTCAGCGACTTGGCCACGGTGGCGCAGCCGGCGATCAGCCCGCCGCCGCCGATCGGGATCGGCAGGGACTCCAGGTCCGGCACGTCCTCGAACATTTCGAGCGCCACGGTGCCTTGGCCGGCCATCACCTGCAGGTCGTTGAACGGGTGGATGAAGGCCAGGTCGCGCTCGACCTGCAGCTTCATCGCCACCTCGGACGAGGCGTCGTAGTTGTCGCCTTCCAGCACCACATTGGCGCCGTGGGCCCGGGTCTGCTGCACCTTCACGAACGGCGTGGAGCGCGGCATCACGATGGTCACCGGAATGCCCAGCCGGGCGGCGTGATAGGCCAGGCCCTGGCTGTGATTGCCGGCCGAGGCCGCGATCACGCCGCGCCCGCGCTCATTGTCCGACAGTTGCAGCAGGGTGTTGAGCGCCCCGCGCTCCTTGTAGGCGGCGGTGAACTGCAGGTTCTCGAACTTCACCCAGACCTCGGCGCCGGTAATCTCCGACAAGGTCCGCGAATGACGGCAGGGCGTGCGCTCGATGTGCCCCTTCAGCCGGTCAGCGGCGGCGCGGATGTCGTCGATGGAAAGCGTCATGTCAGAGCCGATGTGGGAGATGGCGCCACGTCTAACGGGCGAGCCCCCTTATCGCAATGCGGGCGGGGTCTGCGGTAGGTCGAACAGCCCCGACCCAACATCGATACGGGCCGCCCAACCCGGCGGCTAGACTCGAAAGTTCCCACTTCGTTCTTGCCAAGGTCAGAACTGTCGGACAGGATTTCTCGCTCGAATGGCAAAAATCCGGGGCAACGGAGGGGGATTGGTGGCGGTGATCAGGCCCTGCGCGGAGCTCTATGCCGACTTTCCAGATGACCAGATTGAGGACGAAGATGGCGAGATCATCCAGTTCGGCGGGCGCGGGGTCGCCGAGGCGATAGCCGCCATTCTGCAGCGGCTGGGATACGACGTTTCCCCGCCCGAACATCAGCAAGAGCATGGTTGGGATTTCGAGGTGACGACCCAAGGCAAGCGAGTCTGGATGCAGGTCTCCGACCTTGGCGAGGTCTACATTCTTGCGACGGAGTATTACCCGAGGTTCAGCTTGTTCAAGAAAAACGACTCCACATACCCCGAGCTTTTGACGCGATTGAACGCCGAGTTGCGGGCAGATTCCCGATTTCACAAGGTCTGGTGGCGACTTATCAACGATGTGCTTGCGGAAGCGCCAGGCGCCAACGAGCCGGTGAGCAGCTAGGCCTCCCGCTCCTTCCATCCACGGCCACGGCCACGGCCGCCGAGGCACTGCGCCGCCGGCTCCACGACCTCTACCACTAGCTAGAGCAGGTCCGAGCGTCCCTTGGCCTTCAGGGCCTCGACCCCGGCCCGAACCGCGCCCGGCGCGTCACGACGGGTGACCAGCACCACGCCGTTCTCCACCACCACCACGATATCCTCGACCCCGGCCAGCACCACGACCGGGCCGTCGGTGCGGGCCAGGCAGTCGCGCGTCTCGACGGCGATGACCTCGCCTTCCAGGGCGTCGCCCGAGGCGGTCTTCGCAGACAGCTCCCAGAGGGCGCTCCAGTTGCCGACGTCGGCCCAGCCGATATCGGCCTCGACCACGCTGGCGCGGTCGGTCTTCTCCATCACCGCCACGTCGATGGCGATGCTCGGCGCGGTGAGGAACGCCTCGCCCAAGGCGACCAGGTCGCCGGAGCGGCGAGCGCCGGCCAGCGCCGCCTCGGCCGCAGCCGCCACCTCCGGCGCCAGCAGCCGCGCCTGGTCCAGGAACGCGCCAGCCTTGAACATGAACATGCCGCCGTTCCAGCTGTAGTCGGGATCGGCCACGAAACGCTTGGCGGTCTCCAGGTCCGGCTTCTCGACGAAGCTCGCGACCTTGCGCGCCGCGCCCTGGCCGGTGGCCTGGATATAGCCATAGAGGGTTGAGGGCCCGGTCGGCTTGAGGCCGAGCAGCACGATCTCGCCGGCCTCGGCCGCCGGGCGGCCGGCTTCGATGGCGGCGTGCAGGGCGGCGACGTCGGCGACCAGATTGTCGGCGTGCAGCAGCACCATCAGGGCGTCAGGATCGATCTGCGCGCCATAGGCGGCGACCGCGACGGAGGCCGGAGCAGTGTTGCGGGGCGCCGGCTCGGTGATGATCGCGGCCGGGGCGATCCCGACCTGCGCCAACTGCTCACGCGCCAAGTCGGCCTGGCTCGCGGCGCAGATCACCACCGGGGCCTCGAAGCCCGCCCCGGTCAACCGCAGGGCGGTGTCCTGGATAAGGGTGTTGGCCCCGCCCAGCCGATGAAACTGCTTGGGTCGGACGGTGCGCGACAGGGGCCACAGGCGCGTGCCCGCGCCGCCGGACATCAGCACGGGAATGATCTTGCGGGTCATGGTCAGGCTCAAGCTGCGTCCGCCGCCGGCGGGTCGAATTCGGAGACCAGATGGCCGGGGGCGACCTCGCGTAGCTTCGGCGAATAGACCGGCGCCTTGGGATCGGCGCTGAGTTTCGAGGGCAGGAACCGCAAGGCGCTGCGCGGGTCCATCGGCGAGGGCGGCTCGCCCACCAGCCGCAGGCGCTTGCGGCTGCGCTCGCGGACCGGGTCGGGGATCGGCGCGGCCGACAAGAGGGCCTGGGTATAAGGGTGCTGGGGGGCGGCGTAGAGCTGGTCGCGGTCCGCCTCCTCCATCACCCGGCCGAGATAGAGCACCATCACTCGGTGGCTGATCTCGCGCACCACCGCCAGGTCGTGGCTGATGAAGATCATCGCCAGCCCCATCTCTTTCTGCAACAGGATCAGCAGGTCGATGATCTGGGCGCGGATGGAGACATCCAGGGCCGAGACCGCCTCGTCGCAGATCACCAGCTTGGGGCGCAGGATCATCGCGCGCGCGATGCCCACCCGCTGGTTCTGGCCGCCCGACAGCTCGTGCGGATAGCGGTTGATCAGGGCCGGCGAGAGCCCCGCCCGCTGCATCATGGCCCGCACCTCAAGCTCGCGGTCGGCGGGCTTCAGGTCCGGCTGGAAGACGCGCAGCGGTTCGGCGATCGAGTCGCCGATGGTCATGCGCGGGTCGAGGCTGGCCAGGGGATCCTGGAAGACGATCTGCAGGTCGCGGCGCGCGGCGCGCATGGATTCCTTGTCGGCGCCGGTGATGTCGCGGCCCAGCAGGGTCACCGCCCCGCCGGTGGCCGGGATCAGGTTGATGACGGCCCGCGCCAGGGTGGACTTGCCGCAGCCGCTCTCGCCCACCACGCCCAGGGTCTCGCCCTCGCGCACCTGGAAGGAGACGCCGTCCACGGCGCGCAGGTTCCGCTTGGCGCCGAACAGGCCCTCGCGCATCGGGAACCAGACCTTGATGTCGTGGCCCTCGACGACGACGGGGGCGCCCGGCGCGACCGGGCT
>NZ_JAURWM010000242.1 GCF_030654915.1 Phenylobacterium sp.
GGGCGTCGGGCAGCCAGGTGTGGACCGGCCACATCGGCATCTTCACCGCGAACGAGGCGAAGAAGGCCAGCCACAGCCAGGTCTGGAGGTGCGGATCGAACTTGTAGTTCATCAGCTCGGGGATCGAGGAAGTGCCCGAGACGCCGATCATCAGCAGGATCGCGGCCAGCATCAGGACCGAACCCAGCAGGGTGTAGAGGAAGAACTTGTAGGCCGCGTAGACCCGACGCTTGCCGCCCCAGATGCCGATGATCAGGAACATCGGCACCAGGCCAAATTCGAAGAACAGGTAGAACAGCACCAGGTCCAGCGCGCAGAACACGCCGATGACCAGGGTTTCGAGCACCAGGAAGCAGACCATGTAGGCCGGCACCCGCTTGTCGATGGAGTTCCACGAGGCCGCGATGCAGATCGGCAGCAGGAAGGCGGTCAGCAGGACGAACAGGATCGAAATCCCGTCAACGCCCATGCGGTAGTGCAGGCCCGCGAACCAACTGGCGTCTTCCACGAACTGGAAGCCGGGATTGGCCGGATCGTACTGCGCCACCAGCAGGACTGACAGCGCCAGGGTCGCCAAGGTCGTGACCAGGGTGATCCACTTGACCGCGTTGACGGTCTTGGGGTCGTCAGCGGGACGGAGCGCCTGCAGAAGCAGGATCGCGGCGACGCCGATCAGCGGCGAGTAGGTGATAAGGGAGAGAATGCCGGTCATTGGATCGCCCTCCCCTTAAGCCCAGGCCCAGAGCGCGTAGGACAGCAGTCCCGCCACGCCGAGCAGCATCACGAACGCATAGTGGTAGACGTAGCCGCTCTGCAGGCGGCCAGCTCGCCGCCCCAGCTTGTAGGACAGAGCCGACACACCATCGGGGCCGAGACCGTCGATGATCTTCTGGTCGCCACCCTTCCAGAACAGGTCGCCCAGGAATTTGGCAGCACGCACGAAGGTCGCCTCATACAGTTCGTCGAAGAACCACTTGTTGTAGAGGAAGGTCCACAGCGGTCCCTTCCGAGCCGCGAGCGCCGCACCGAGGCCCTCGCGCATGATGTAGACGTAGTAGGCGATCCCGAAGCCGACGGCCGACACCACCAGCGGCGCCCACTTCACCCAGGTCGGGGAATGGTGAGCGTGTTCGAGGATGTGGTTGTCCGCGCCGTTGTAGATCGCCCCGCGCCAGAATTCCTTCCAGCCCTCGCCAACGAAGTGGTCGACGAAGACGTAGCCGGCCGCGACTGCGCCAAAGGCCAGCAGGATCAGCGGAACGAGCATGATCCAAGGGCTCTCGTGCGGCTTGTGATCGTGGCCGTGGCCATGGTCGTCGTGACCATTGGGCAGCGGCTCGTCATGGGTTTCGATCTGCGCCGAGCTGGCGTGATCGTCAGCCGCGTGGCCGTGACCGTCATCAGCCCACTTGGGGGTGCCGTGGAAGGTCATGAACGCCAGACGCCAGGAGTAGAAGGCCGTCAGACCGGCCGCGAACAGGCTGACCACGAAGGCGAAGTACGCCACGCCGCCGAACTGCTGGCCCGCCGCGAAGGCGCTCTCGATGATGGTGTCCTTGGAGTAGAAGCCCGCGAAACCGAGGTGCAGGCTCGGAATGCCAAAGCCGGTGATGGCCAAGGTCCCGATGGTCATGACCACGTAGGTGATCGGCAGGTACTTCCACAGGCCGCCCATCTTCCGCATGTCCTGCTCGTGGTGCATGCCGTGGATCACGGAGCCCGCGCCGAGGAACAGCAGCGCCTTGAAGAAAGCGTGGGTGAACAGGTGGAACATGGCCGCCTGATAGGCGCCGACGCCAGCGGCGAAGAACATGTAGCCGAGCTGCGAACAGGTCGAATAGGCGATGACCCGCTTGATGTCGTTCTGCGCCAAGCCGACCGTGGCCGCGAACAGCGCCGTAATGGCGCCGATCAGGGTCACGACCTGCTTGGTGTAGGGCGCGTACTCGAACATCGGCGAGAGCAGACAGACCATATAGACGCCCGCGGTCACCATGGTCGCGGCGTGGATCAGGGCCGAAACCGGAGTCGGGCCCTCCATCGCGTCCGGCAACCAGGTGTGCAGGAAGAACTGGGCCGACTTGCCCATCGCGCCGATGAACAGCAGGCCGCAGGCCAGATCCACCGCGTGCCAGTACGTGCCGGCGAACCACCAGCCCTGGTTGGCGAACTCAGGAACCTTCGGGAAGATCTCAGCGAATTGGATCGTGCCGAACATCCAGAAGACAGTCATGATGCCGAGCGCGAAGCCGAAATCGCCGACCCGGTTGACCACGAAAGCCTTAATGGAGGCGGCGTTGGCCGAGGGCTTCTTGAACCAGAATCCGATCAGCAGGTAGCTCGCGAGGCCCACGCCTTCCCAGCCGAAGAACAGCTGCATGAAGTCAGCGGCGGTCACCAGCGCCAGCATGGCGAAGGTGAACAGAGACAGATAGGCGAAGAAGCGCGGCTTTGAGTCGTCCTCGGCCATATAGCCCCACGAATAGACGTGGACGAGGCACGAGACGCTGGTCACGACCACCAGCATGACGGCCGAGAGGCCGTCGAGCCGGATCGACCAGTTCGACTGGAAGTCGCCGATATTGATGAACGGCAGCAGTTGGATGGTGAACGGCTCCAGGCCGCCCCACGTCCACTGGGCGAAGATCGTCCACGACAGGACGGCGGCCAGGATGAGCAGGCCGGTGGTCAGGGTCTGGGACGCCATGTTCCCGATGCGGCGGCCGAACAGGCCCGCCACGATCGCGCCGATCAGCGGCGCGAAGACCACGGTGGTGATGAGAGACTGCGGTGTCATATCGAGGTCCGTCAGCCCTTCATCACAGAGACGTCGTCCACGGCGATGTCGCCGCGGTTACGGAAGAAGGTGACAAGAATGGCGAGGCCGACGGCGGCTTCAGCAGCCGCCACGGTCAGCACGAACATCGCGAAGATCTGCCCCGTGACGTTGTGCAGATAGACCGAGAAGGCCACCAGGTTGATGTTCACGGCGAGCAGGATCAGCTCGATCGACATCAGGATGACGATGATGTTCTTGCGGTTCACGAAGATCCCGAACACCCCGATGGTGAACAGGATCGCGGCCACCGCGAGATAATGGGTGAGCCCGATGCTCATTGGTCGATCCCCTCGCCCGACTTGATCTGGACGATGCGCATGCCGGTCTTCGGCTCGCGGGCGACCTGATCCATGATGACCTGGCGGCGAACGCCCGGCTTATGGCGCAGGGTCAGCACGATGGCGCCGATCATGGCCACCAGCAGCACCAGCCCCGCGGCTTGGAAGAAGTAGACGTAGTCGGTGTAGAGCACCCGGCCGATGCTCTCGATGTTGGAGACATCGCCATGCACCATCGGCGTGTTCTTGGTCGCGCCCTGGGTCGCGACGGCGCTCGCCACCACGATCATCTCGATCGCCAGGATGCCGGCCACCAGGCCGCCGAGCGGCAAGTAGCGCGCGAAGCCCTGCCGCAGGGCGGCGAAGTCTACGTCCAGCATCATGACGACGAACAAGAACAGCACCGCGACCGCGCCGACGTAGACGACGACCAGCAGCATTGCGAGGAACTCGGCTCCCAAGGTCACGAACAAGCCCGCGGCCGAGAAGAAGCTGAGGATGAGGAACAGCACCGAGTGCACGGGGTTGCGGGCTGAAATCACCCCGAACCCGGCGCTTACGGTCACCGCCGCCAGCAGATAAAATGCGATCGCCAAGGCCATGACGGCTCTTCTCAGCCCCTTAGTTACTTAAGTCCCCCGCGCCGGCTGGAAGCCCGCGAGGACGACAATGGTTCGTCTCGGAATCGCGCCCGGGTTCTTACCGGTAGGGCGCGTCCAATTCCAGATTCTTAGCGATCTGCCGTTCCCAGCGGTCGCCGTTCGCGAGCAGACGTTCTTTGTCGTAGTAGAGCTCTTCGCGCGTCTCGACCGCGAACTCGATGTTCGGGCCCTCGACGATGGCGTCTACCGGGCAGGCCTCTTGGCACAGACCGCAGTAGATGCACTTCACCATGTCGATGTCGTAGCGCGTGGTCCGGCGGCTGCCATCGTCACGCGGTTCGGCCTCGATGGTGATGGCCTGGGCCGGGCAGATCGCTTCGCAGAGCTTGCAGGCGATGCAACGCTCTTCGCCGTTCGGATAGCGGCGCAGCACGTGTTCGCCACGGAACCGCGGCGATTGGGGCCCGCGCTCGTGCGGGTACTGCACGGTGGCCTTCGGCTTGATCATGTACTGCATCGCTAGGCCGAAGGCGCCGATGAAGTCCATCAGGGCCGCGCCCCGAACCGCTTGTGAAATCCGCTGCATCATCTCGCGGGTTACTTTCTCTTGCACGCGAAGTCGGACATGCGCTTGCCCGAGTTCTGGTCGTCCCGCATCAACTCTCCGCCCTTGGCCACACAGGCTTCGCGCGCATTCTTCAGCGCATCGTAGCTGGCCACGCCGCCGAGCGGATCAGGTCCGCCGGCCGACCCGGCGCAGGCGCCGAGGGAGATGAGAAGGAGGCTGGACATCAGGATCTTCATGCCCCGGTCGGTCCGAACACACGCCAGGCCGACACCAGCACGACCGCGACGAGCGAGGTCGGCAGGAACACCTTCCAGCCCAGGCGCATCAGTTGGTCGTAGCGATAGCGAGGCACGATCGCCTTCACCATGGCGATGAGGAAGAAGAAGAAGCAGATCTTCATCACGAACCACATCAGGCCGTAGAAGCTCTGCACCGTCGCCGGCCAGCTGTGAACGAAGCCGAAGTCGATCGGCGCCTGCCAGCCGCCGAAGAACAGCAGCGTGATCAGCGCGCACATCAGCACGATGCTGATCAGCTCGCCGATCATGAACAGCAGGAACGGCGAGGACGAGTATTCGACCTGATACCCGGCCACCAACTCCGATTCCGCTTCCGGAAGGTCGAAGGGAGGGCGGTTGGTTTCGGCCAGGGCCGAGAGGAAGAAGATCACCGCCATCGGGATCATGACCAGCGCCATCGGCAGATTGTGCAGGCCCTGACCGCCGAAGACGTTCCAGTTCCAGAAGCCGCCGGACTGCTGCACCACGATGCTCTGCAGATTCATGGTTCCGGACAGCAGGATCACGGTGACGATCACCAGGCCGATGGAGACTTCATACGAAACCATCTGCGCCGCCGACCGCAGGCTGCCCAGGAACGGATACTTCGAGTTCGAAGCCCAACCGCCCATGATGATGCCGTAGACGCCCAGCGACGAGATCGCGAACAGGTACAGCACACCCACATTGATATCGGCGACCACCCAGCCCGGCGCGAACGGGATCACCGCCCAACCGACCAGGGCCAAGGTGAAGGTCAGCACCGGGGCCAGCAGGAAGACGAACTTGTCGGCCCCGTCGGGGATGACGATTTCCTTCAGCACGAACTTGATCAAGTCGGCGAAGGACTGGAGCAGGCCGAATGGCCCGACCACGTTCGGGCCCTTGCGCATCTGCACGCCGGCCCAGATCTTGCGGTCGGCCAGCATGAAGAAGGCGAGCGCCACGAGCAGCGGCAGGATCACGGCCATGATCTGGGCGACCGTGATCAGCGTCCAACCGCCCGGCGTGGTCCAGAAGGTGTTGGCGACAGCGTCCATGCCCCTACTCCGCCGCGATCTTGGCGGCGCCGGAAACCACGGCGGCGCACTCAGCCATCGTGACGCTGGAGCGCGCGATGGGGTTAGTCAGATGGAAGACCTTCACCGCGCTCGCGAACGGCGCTTCGGAAAGCTCGCCCTTGGAACCGAGCGAGCCAAGGTCCAACGAGGCCGCGCCGGCGGGGCCGGCGACATAGTCCACCTGGCCAAAGCTCGGATGATCGGCGAACAGCTTGACCCGCAGTTGGGCCAGGGTGTCGTAGGGCAGCTTGGCGCCGAGGCGTTCGGAGAGCGCCCGCAGGATGGACCAATCTTCCTTGGCCTGTCCTTTCGGGAACACCGCGCGATAGCCGAACTGAACCCGGCCCTCGGTGTTGACGTAGATGCCGTCCTTCTCGGTATAGGCGGCGCCCGGCAGGATCACGTCGGCCAGGTGAGCGCCCGCGTCGCCGTGGGTGCCCAGATAGACCGTGAAGGCGTCCGAGCCCTTGGCGTCGATTTCGTCGGCGCCCAGCAGGAACAGCACGTCGAGCGCGCCCTTTTCCACCATTTCGCCGGCGCTCTTGCCGCCCTCGCCCGGAACGAAGCCCAGATCCAGACCGCCCACGCGGGCGGCGGCCGAGTGCAGCACGTTCCAGGTCATGCCGAAGGTCTTGGCGGCGGCGCCCGCCGCGGCCAGGACGGCCGCGCCGTCAGCCCGCGCCAGCGCTCCAGCGCCGACGATGATCGCCGGTTTCTTGGCGTCCTTCAGGGCGGTGACGAAGTCGCTCTTGTCGCGCGAGAGACCCGAAAGGGTCTGCGGCCCGGCGCCGAGATAATCGTAGCCGTAGGTCAGGTCGGTCTGTTCGCCGATCACGCCCACGCGCAGAGCGCCAGCCAGCCAACGCTTGCGCAGGCGCGCGTTGAACACCGGAGCCTCGAGGCGCGGATTGGTCCCGACCAGCAAGATCACGTCGGCGTCTTCGATGCCGGCGATGGTGGAATTCAGCAGCCAGCTCTCACGCGGGCCGGCGCCCAGCGCCATGCCGTCCTGCCGGCAATCGAGGTTCTTCACCCCCATGCCGCCAAACAGGTCGAGCGCCGCCTTCATCGACTCGGCGTCCTGCACGTCGCCGGCGATGACGCCGACGCGATCAGGCGTGGTCGCCTTCACCTTGGATGCGATCAGCTCGAAAGCCTCGGCCCAGGTCGTGGGCTGCAGGCGGCCGCCCTTGCGCAGGAAAGGCTGGTCAAGACGCTGACGCGACAGGCCATCGACCGCATAGCGCGTCTTGTCGCTGATCCACTCTTCGTTGATGTCTTCGTTCAGGCGCGGCAGCACACGCAGCACGGCCGGGCCGCGGCTGTCGACCCGGATGGCCGAGCCGAGCGCGTCCATCACGTCCACGCTCTCGGTCTTCTTCAATTCCCAAGGACGGGCGTTGAAGGCGTAGGGCTTGGAGGTGAGCGCGCCGACCGGGCAGAGGTCGATCACGTTGGCGGACAGTTCCGAGGTGACGGACTTGTCCAGATAAGTCGTGATTTCAACGTCTTCGCCGCGAGAGATGAGACCAATTTCCGGCACGCCGGCCACTTCGGTGATGAAGCGGACGCAGCGCGTGCACTGGATGCAGCGGGTCATGACCGTCTTGATCAACGGCCCCATGTACTTCTCTTCGACCGCGCGCTTGTTGTCGGCGTAGCGGCTGTCGTCGCGGCCATAACCCATGGCCTGATCTTGCAGATCGCACTCGCCGCCCTGGTCGCAGATCGGGCAGTCGAGGGGGTGGTTGATCAGCAGGAACTCCATCACCCCTTCCCGCGCCTTCTTGACCATGGGCGAGTTGGTGATGATCTCATTGCCTTCGGCGGCCGGCAGCGCGCACGAAGCTTGCGGCTTCGGCGGGCCAGGCTTGACCTCGACCAGGCACATCCGGCAGTTGCCGGCGATGCTGAGACGTTCGTGATAGCAGAAGCGCGGGATCTCTTCCCCGGCCAGTTCCGCGACCTGCAGAACCGTCATGCCGGGCTCGAACTCGACCTCGACGCCGTTGACTGTGGCTTTTGGCATGCCGCTACTCCGCCGCCGCCAGGGTCGCGCCCTGCACGTGCGGCTTGCCGATACGGTAGTTGGTGATCCGCTCTTCGACCTCGTGGCGGAAGTGGCGGAACAGGCCCTGGATCGGCCATGCCGCAGCATCGCCGAGACCACAGATGGTGTGGCCTTCGACCTGGCTGGCGACGTCGAGCAGGAGATCGATCTCCTTCATCTCGGCTTCACCCGTCGCCATGCGTTCCATGACCCGCCACATCCAGCCGGTGCCTTCACGGCACGGCGTGCACTGGCCGCAGCTCTCGTGCTTGTAGAAGTACGAGGCGCGCGCGATGGCCCGGACCAGATCGGCGTCCTTGTCCATCACGATCATGGTGGCGGTGCCCAAGCCCGAGCGGCGCCCGGCGAGGTCGTCGAAGTCCATCAGCGCGACCTCGGCCTCTTCGGCCGGGATCATGCGCATCGAAATCCCGCCTGGAATCACGGCCTTCAGATTGCTCCAACCGCCGCGCACGCCGCCGAAGTGGTCTTCGATCAGCTGGCGCATCGGGATCGACATGGCCTCTTCGACCACGCAGGGCTTGTTGACGTGGCCCGAGGCCGCCATCAGCTTGATGCCTGAGTTCTTCGGACGGCCGAAACCGGCGAACCAGTCGGCGCCGCGGCGCAGGATGGTGCCGACGACCGAGATCGACTCGACGTTGTTGATGGTGGTCGGTGCGCCGTAGATGCCGGCGCCCGCGGGGAACGGCGGCTTCAGGCGCGGCTGGCCCTTCTTGCCTTCCAGGCTCTCCATCAGCGCGGTTTCGTCGCCGCAGATATAGGCCCCGCCACCGTGGGTGACATGAAGGTCGAAGTCCCAACCGTGGACGTTGCCCTTGCCGATCAGCTTAGCCTCATAGGCTTGCTTGATCGCCGCTTCCAGGCGCTCGCGCTCATGCACGTATTCGCCGCGGATGTAGATGTAGGCCGTGTGGGCGCGGATGGCGTAGCTGGCCACCAAGCATCCCTCGATCAGCAGATGCGGATCGTTGCGGATGATCTCGCGGTCCTTACAGGCGCCAGGCTCGGACTCGTCGGCGTTGACGACCAGGAAGTGCGGTCGCTCGCTTTCGGCCTTCGGCATGAAGGTCCACTTCAAACCCGTTGGGAAACCGCCGCCGCCGCGTCCGCGCAGGCCCGATTCCTTGATCTGATCGCAGATCCACTCCGGGGTCTGCTTCAGCATTTCGCGGGTGCCGTTCCAGCAGCCGCGCGCCTTCGCGCCCTCTAGGCCCCAATCATGGACGCCGTAGAGGTTCGTGAAGATGCGGTCCTTGTCTTCGAGGATGCCGACCAAGGCCCCTACACTCCCTTTTGCGCAGGGCGAACAACGCCCGCGACGAAAATCATGCTGCTCACGCCGCCGGCTCCTTGGCGCCCTTGGTAGGCTTGGGCGCGTTCGGGAGAGACTTAATGGGCTTGGCGCGGCTGCCGTCATAGAGCGACGGATCGATCAACACGAGCGGTCCGCCCTCGGGCGACGAGCCCTGGCGGCCGGTGGCCGAGCCCGGCGCCGGCGTACGGCCCGCGGCGAACTCGTCGAGCAGCTTGTCGAAGCTCTCGACCGTGAGGTCTTCGTAGTAATAGTCGTTGATCATCGCCATCGGCGCGTTCGAACAGGCGCCAAGGCACTCGACTTCCTGCCAGTAGAACTTGCCGTCGGCCGAGCGGTGATCCTTCGGACCCAGCCGCTTCTTGCAGTGGGCCAGCAGGTCGTTCGCGCCGCGCAGGGCGCAAGGCGTGGTGCCGCAGACCTGGACCAGCGCATGCGTGCCGACCGGCTCCAGCATGAACATGGTGTAGAAGGTCGCGACCTCCAGCACCCGGATCTTGGCCATGCCGAGCATTTCGGCGACAGCGCGGATGGCGGGCTCGGAAACCCAGCCCTCCTGCTTTTGAACCAGCCACAGGATCGGGATCACCGCCGACTGCTGCTTACCGGCCGGGTATTTCGAGATCCACCACTGCGCCTGCTCCAGGCTCTCTTTCGAGAGGGCGAAGCTCGCAGGCTGGTTCGGGGAGAGGCGGCGAACGCTCAAGCGATCCTCACTTCACGAAGTCGACGCGGACGATCTTGGCGTCGGCGATGGTGTAGATGGCGGCGACCTCGAAGGGATCGGCGTCCGGCGAACGCTTCACTCGCTCATGGTCGATGACGCGGGCGCCGACCACGATGCGGTTCAGCAGCTCGGCGTGATTCTGCGGAAAGTCCGCGAACACCTGCTCGTACTTGGCGCGATAGGCCGCGATGCCGCTGATCGTCACCGCCCCGTTCAGGTCGGCGACCACGACGTCGTCGGCGAAGCACGCGCAGTGACCGTCGAGGTCATGGGCGTTGTAGGCCTCGAGCTGGGCCTCGGCCACGTCGAAGGGGCTGATGCAGGCAGGCGCGCTCAACGGTCGATCTCCCCGAACACGATATCCAGCGACCCGAGGATCGCCGAGACGTCGGCCAGCATGTGGCCGCGATTGATCCAGTCCATGGCCATCAGGTGCGGATAGCCCGGCGCGCGGATCTTGCAGCGATAGGGTTTGTTGGTGCCGTCCGACACCAGGAACACGCCGAATTCGCCCTTGGGGGCTTCGACGCAGGAATAGACCTCGCCCGGCGGGGTGCGGAAGCCTTCGGTGTAGAGCTTGAAGTGGTGGATCAGCGCTTCCATCGAACGCTTCATCTCGCCACGGCGCGGCGGCGCGAACTTGTTGTCCTCGGTCATGACCGGACCAGGGGTTTTCTTAAGCCGCGCGACGCACTGCTGAATGATCCTGACGGACTCGCGCATCTCCTGCATGCGGCAGAGATAACGGTCGTAGCAGTCGCCGTTCACGCCCAGCGGAATATCGAACTCGAAGTCGTCGTAGCACTCGTAGGGCTGATTGCGGCGTAGGTCCCACGCGATGCCCGAGCCACGCACCATCACGCCCGAGAAGCCCCAGGTGATCGCCTCTTCCTTGGTCACCACGCCGATGTCGACGTTGCGCTGCTTGAAGATGCGGTTGCCGGTGATCAGCTTGTCGATGTCTCCGATCGGCCGCGCGAACGCATCGGCCCAATCGCCGATGTCATTTACGAGGGCCTCGGGCAGGTCCTGGTGGACGCCGCCCGGACGGAAGTAGTTGGCGTGCAGCCGGGCGCCGCAGGCGCGCTCGTAGAACACCATCAGCTTTTCGCGCTCTTCGAAGCCCCACAGCGGCGGGGTGAGCGCGCCCACGTCCATCGCCTGCGTGGTGACGTTGAGCAGGTGGTTCAGGACCCGGCCGATTTCCGAGAACATCACCCGGATCAGCGAACCGCGGATCGGAACCTCAAGATCCAGCAGTTTCTCGATAGCCAGACAGAACGCGTGTTCCTGGTTCATCGGCGCCACGTAGTCGAGGCGGTCGAAGTACGGGATGTTCTGGAGGTAGGTCCGGTACTCCATCAGCTTTTCAGT
>NZ_JAURWM010000249.1 GCF_030654915.1 Phenylobacterium sp.
TCGGGCGCTCGGTAGGTTGAGCTTTGCTCCGACGGTGCAGACTGCGTCTGCGCCGAAACAGGGTTGGCAAAGGCTAAAACCGGGACGACAGACAGTGACGCAAGAAGTGACCCTGATTTTCGCATTCAGATCTTCCGGTTAAAATTTCCGCGCGGTACTGGCCGAAATTCGCGACCGCAACAATAACGGCAATGGTGCAGCTTGGTTCCAGCTCTGCCTTCGGCCGCCCGCAACCGTCCTCTACGTGCCATGAATTTGCCGCCATCCGGCGCGCAATATCCGGCTGAAGTGGTTTGAGGAGTTTATTATGATCGGCGACGTCTCGTTAAAATTGGGCAGAAGGACATTTTCCGCGCGGCTGGAATACGACAGCCTGATTGGCCGCGGCCTTCGCAGCGTTGGACGCAGGTTAGAAGCCAAGCGCGGTTTTCAATCGGCCGAGACTACGACTTCGAAGGCTCCGACTTTTACGGTCGCGGAGACAATTGAGGACGTAACCGTCGCGGTCGATGTCCCTGGGCATGCCCTCCAGGATTTGCGCTTGGATGTGACTCCAAGGCATTTGCGCTTGCGAGCTGCTGGCCGTCAGGCCCGGTCCGGGGGTATGGTGAGTCCCATTGACTCATCTTTCGATCTTCCAGAGCCGGTCGACCCGGACAAGGTGACAGCGACGCTCGAGGACGGCATTCTAACTGTCAGCTTGGTCAAGGCTGCCTGGGTGCGTGGCGATGCAAAGCGCGTCCCCGTGCGTGAGGTGTCAGTCACGCCTAAGCAAGCGGGCCACGAAGGCTGCCAACCCAACGCCTGAAGCGACAAGGATCGCTATTCGTCCGGGCGCGGCGACTTGGCCGTCGTTCGCGACCGTGACGATGGCGGCGGCGACGACGAGCGCCGCGACGACCACAGCGACAGAAAGGCTTTCGCCGGCCCGCTTCACGGCGCGCGGCAAGTCCGCCAGGTCTGAACTTGATAAACGTATGACAAGGCCGTCTCGGCTAAGGCGGCCGATCCCGCGTCTTATTGCTTCCGGCCCAGTCGCCAGAATTTGATCGAATTCCTTGAATGCACGGAAGGCCCGGGTGGCGAGGGCTTTAGGCGCAAACCTTGATGCAAAAGCTTTGACCACGACCGGCGCAATCGCGTCGACCACATCCAACTCGGGGTCGAGAGTCCTTGCCAAGCCTTCCGCGATGCCCAGAGCGCGCAACAGGAGCAGAAGATCAGGCGGTAGGGTCAGCGCGTTGTCTCGTGCGATGGAGACAAATTCGCCGATAGCCTCCGCAAGCCGGATCGGCCGCCCGGAGTCGGCTGCATAGCGTAGAAAGAAGCGCTCAACACCTTGCTCAAGGCCGGTCGGAGGTGGTCCAGAGCGGCCTGCCCATTCCATTAAGACATCGGACACCGCGGCGACATCGGCATCCACCAGGGAGCCGAGGACCACGAGCACCTGCTCTCGCCGCTTGACCGAGAGGCGTCCGACCGAGCCGAAATCCAATAGCGCCAGACGACCGTCGGGCGTCACAAGAACATTTCCGGGATGGGGGTCAGCGTGGAACACCCCGTCCAACAGGATCATGCCCAGTAGGCCCCGGGCCGCTTCGGGCGCCAACGCACGCGCCAACGCAGGCTCCTCGCTGCGAAACACTGCGTTAGGGGGGCGACCGCGGACGCGGGTGCTGACCATGGTCCTTTCTGTGGTAAACCGCTCATGGACTAGAGGCACATGGAAGACCGTCGCTCGTTTGCGCACCTCAGACTGATTACGCGCCTCCATTCGAAAATCGATCTCCTCCAGGAGAGCATCACTCAGTTCGGAGACGACACGTACCGGCTGATGGCGACGAAGCGCCGGCGCACGCCGCTCAACGACGCGCGCTGCGGCCGCGAGCAGCCTCAGGTCCGCGCGCATGATAGCCCCGATGCCGGGTCTGCGAACTTTCAAGACGACTTCTTCACCGGTCGTGAGCCGCGCGGCGTAGACCTGCGCTATTGAAGCTGCGGCGATTGGGGCCGGGGAAAATTCAGCGAAGATATCGTCGGGCGTTCCGCCAAGATCGATTGTAAGCTGTTCACGTATCTGTTCGAAGGGCGCCGGAGCAACGCTATCGTGCAGCCTGCCGAGCCTTTCTGTCAGCTCGGGGGGAAGCAGATCCGAGCGCGTCGCCATGATCTGCCCGAGCTTGACGAATGTGGGCCCGAGCGCCTCAAGCGCCGTAACAAAGCCCTCGTATGTCGCGTCGCTCGTGTCGTCGGTAGGCCCTCCGCGTAACAAACCTAGCTTTCTGAGACCGGGCCGCGCGGCAGTGGGGGCCAACGTACGGAGCACCGTAGCAAGGCGGCGAAAGTCGTTCGGCGAGAGTGTAAGAGGCTGCATCAGATCTGCATGCCCGCATCGAT
>NZ_JAURWM010000252.1 GCF_030654915.1 Phenylobacterium sp.
CTCGATGCATTACGGCCTCAACCTGAAGTGGCCGGTTAATTTGTCGACCAAGAACACGATCCTCAAGGCCTATGACGGCCGCTTCAAGGATATCTTCGCCGAGGTCTTCGCCGCAGAATACGCGGACAAGTTCAAGGACGCCGGGATCGTCTACGAACACCGTCTGATCGACGACATGGTGGCCGCGGCGATGAAGTGGTCGGGCGGCTACGTCTGGGCCTGCAAGAACTACGACGGCGACGTGCAGTCCGACACCGTGGCCCAGGGCTTCGGCTCGCTCGGCCTGATGACCTCCGTCCTGATCACCCCGGACGGCAAGATCATGGAATCCGAAGCCGCCCACGGCACCGTGACCCGCCACTTCCGCCAGCATCAGCGCGGCGAGTCGACCTCGACCAACTCGATCGCCTCGATCTTCGCCTGGACCCAAGGCCTGAAGCATCGCGCCAAGCTCGACGGCAACCCCGAGCTGACGCACTTCGCCGAGACCCTGGAAAAGGTCTGCGTCGACACCGTCGAAAGCGGCTCGATGACCAAGGATCTGGCGCTGCTGGTCGGCGACACCCAGGGCTGGCTGACCACCGAAGGCTTCATCGACAAGGTCGCGGCCAACCTCGACGCGGCCCTGGCCAAGTCGACCTAAGCATATGGAACCGCGCGCGCCAGCTCAGTGGAGCCTGACGCGCGCGATCTTCCGCCTGATCGTTGTTGCGATCGTGGGAACGGCGCTGGCCTTCGTGGCCGCGCCGTTTTTTGCCTTTCGGGCCGTGAAGGCCGCTGCTCGTGACGGCGACTCCCACGCCCTGGCCCAACTGGTGGACTATCCCGCCGTCCGCCAGGGCCTACGGCCGCAGGTCGCCGCCATTCCGGTGACGGCGCCGGCGCCGCCCGACATCTGGACAGACCCCATCGGGGCGGTGCGCCGCGCGATCGAGCCGCTCACCCCGGCCCCGCCAGCCGTCGAGCCCTATCTCAGCGCCTCGGGCCTCTATGACCTCGCTCGCGGCTTCGCCCCCGGCAAGGCGCCGCCAGACGCCCGTGGCGCCTTCCCGCGCCTTCGCTACTGGGATCCCAACCGCGCCCGCTTCGCCGCCGTCCCTAGGAGCGCCAAGCGCGGCGAGCAAGCGGTGGTCTTCACCTTCGAACGCCGCGAGCGCTTCACCTGGAAACTGGTCCAGATCCGCCTGCCGGACGCCCCGTGAGGCTAGCTGCCGCCGCACTGGCGATCCTGATGCTCGCCAGCGCCGCCCAGGCCGCCGACGGGGCTAGCTGCGCGATTCCGCGGGACATCCGGCCCGCCAAGTCACGACCGCCGCCGGCCCACGAAATCGCCAAGGGCGTTCCGACCGCCTCTTACATGCTCGCGCTCAGCTGGTCGCCGGAGTGGTGCCGCACCCATGCAGACTCGCGGGACGCCGAGGTTCAATGTCGCGACAACCGGTTCGGGTTCGTGGTCCACGGCCTCTGGCCGAACGGCGCCGGACGGACCCATCCGCGCTACTGCGGCCCCGCGCCGCCCCTGAAAGTCGCCACGGTCCGAGCCAACCTGTGCATGACGCCCTCCGCACAGCTTTTGCAAAATGAGTGGGCGGCCCACGGCACCTGCGGCTGGACCGCGCCGGAGCCCTATTTCGCCAAGGCCGCCGAGCTGTGGCGGGCGATCAAGCCGCCGCCCCTCGCCTTCCCGCCGGGTCGCGTGGTCACGGCCGGAGATGTCCGTGCCGCCTTCACCGCCCGCAATCCACATCTGCGACGCGACGCCTTGTTCGTGAAGGTCGGCGACGGCAACCGGCTCCAGGAAGTTCGGGTCTGCTACGATCTGCGGTTCAAGCCGGCGCGGTGCGCCAAGGGCGTGGGCGCGCCAGATCATGTCAGGATCCGCATCCAGCCCGCTTAATGTTCTTGTTTTGTTCGATTTCCGTCGCTAGATTTCGCACCGGATTTCAAGGGAGACGACGACATGATCGGCTATGTGACGATCGGCGCGCTGGACGTCGAGAAGGCCATGCCCTTCTACGACGCGGTCCTGGGCGCCATTGGCTATGAGCGCCAGTTCTTCGACGGCGGCTGGGCGGGCTATGGGCTCAAGGGCCAGGACGCCAACACCTTCATCTGCCCCCCGTTCGACGGCCAGGCCGCGCGCGGCGGCAACGGCGTCATGATCGCCTTCAAGGGCGAGTCGAAGGAAGCCGTGCAGGCTGCTCACGCCGCGGCCCTCGCCCAAGGCGGAACCGATGAGGGCGCTCCGGGTCCAAGGCCCGCCGACTCGACCAGCTTCTACGGCGCCTATATGCGCGACCCGACCGGCAACAAGATCGCGGTCTTCGCCAAGGGTTGAGCGGCCGCGGCAACCGGCAGAGCGAGCAACAAAAAAGGCCGGGGTCTCCCCCGGCCTTTTCCGTAATTGTCTAGTTCGTCGCTTAGGCGGCGAGCGCGATCACGCGGCGGCGACGGATCGCCGTGCCGGCCAGGCCGAAGCCCGTGATCATCATCGCCCAAGTCGCCGGTTCCGGCACGGCCGAAGGAAGTGACTCGAGGGTAAATTTCGCTTTGACGGAAGCGCTGCCACCCAGGTCGAAATCAGCTTTCTTCAGATCGACCCGCAGCAAGCCGGTGTCACCGAAGGCAAAACTCTCCGGCCCGTCCCAAACGACGTGACCTTCGTCGTCGAAGCCAAAGATGCTCCACTTCCACTCAGCCGTACCGCCGGTTGAACCGCCGACGGATCCGCCGAAATCAGGCGAAGAGAAATCGAAGGTGACTTCGATCGGCTTCCAGAACAGCAGGTCGTCAAAGTCCATGCTGCCTTCGGGCGATGAGATCGTGAACAGATGGTTGAAGCCCGTCGTATCGCCGGCATTGTCGAGCGTGAAGCTCACCGGGCCAGCGGGAGGCGTAACATTGATCACGAGGCCGCCGAAAGTACCGGCATTAGTGTTGTAGTTGGTGACGCTGAAGTCGCCCAGAAACTCAATCGCCGCCGCCGGCGTAGCTACGAAAGCGCTGGTGACAAGAGCCGCAGTCATAGCCGCAGCCATGTGCTTGAACATT
>NZ_JAURWM010000273.1 GCF_030654915.1 Phenylobacterium sp.
ACCGGGATCGCCGCCCTGCTGCGCCAGCTCAACGGCGCGGGTGTGGATTTCAAGGACCTCCAGACCAAGGAAAGCTCCCTGGAGGAGATCTTCGTCAGCCTGGTGAGCACGCGCCCATGAACCTGCACGCCATCAAGGCCATCTATATCTTCGAGCTGGCGCGCACCTGGCGCACCCTGCTGCAGTCGATCGCCTCGCCGGTGATCTCGACCTCGCTCTATTTCATCGTCTTCGGATCGGCGATCGGCTCGCGCATGGTCGAGATCGACGGCATCAGCTACGGTGCCTTCATCGTGCCCGGCCTGATCATGCTGTCGATCCTGACCGAGAGCATCATGAACGCCTCGTTCGGCATCTACATGCCGAAGTTCTCGGGCACGATCTACGAGGTGCTGTCAGCCCCGGTCTCCCCCGTAGAGATCGTCGTCGGCTATGTCGGGGCCGCGGCGACCAAGTCGGTGATCCTGGGGCTCATCATCCTGGCCACGGCCCGATTGTTCGTCGATTTCAGCATCCTGCACCCGTTCTGGATGATCTCGTTCCTGGTGCTGACCGCCGTCACCTTCAGCCTGTTCGGCTTCATGATCGGCGTCTGGGCCGATGGCTGGGAGAAGCTGCAGATCGTTCCGATGATGATCGTGACACCCCTGACTTTCCTGGGCGGCAGCTTCTATTCGATCAGCATGTTGCCCGAGGTCTGGCAGAAGATCGCCCTGTTCAATCCGGTGGTCTATCTGATCTCCGGCTTCCGCTGGAGCTTCTACGGCATCTCCGACGTCGACATCCGGATCAGCCTGGCGGCCACCTTCGGGTTCATGATCCTGTGCCTGATCGGCGTCTGGGCGATCTTCCGCACCGGCTACAAGCTGAAGACCTAGCCAAGCTTCACCTTAGAAATCGACGGGTTCTGCACGCTCGGAATCCGTCATCGCCAAGCTTGTTTGGGTGTAATCGCCAGACTTGCAACTATTCCGCGCGAGCCTAAAAAGGTCATGGGCGACTTACGAGTTTCGCCAACTGTCGGATCGTGTCCGCACAGCGCCTCGATTTTTGTACTGAACGACAAGGCTAAGCTTACGAACTGACCCCGCGCTGACTGGACACGCCCCCCACCTCATTGGGAGATCTGTTGTGAGCAACCTTGTCCAGACCGTGATCAACGCCGTGACGCCGGACTTGATCACCAAACTCTCCGGCCTGCTTGGAGAGTCGCCAGGCTCAGTCGGCAAAGGCGTCGCCGCCGCGGCCCCGGCGCTTCTCGCCGCGGCCCTTCAGCAAAGTTCGACCACGGCGGGCGCCAACAGCCTGCTCGACATGGTTGGCCAGGTGACCGGCGGCGGCGACATCCTCGAACGCCTTCCAGCCCTGCTCTCCGACGACACCGCGCGCGCCGGACTGTTGAGCCAAGGCAAGGGACTGGCCGACAGCCTGCTCGGCGCCAACAGCGCCGGAGCGACGAACACCCTGGCCAGTTTCGCCGGCCTGAAGGGCGGCTCGGCCTCCAGCATCATCGCGCTGACCGCCCCGCTCGTGATGGGCGCTATCGGCAAGGCGCTCGGCCCGAGCAAGACGGCGTCTGGAGTCCAGGCCCTGCTGTCGGAACAACGCTCCAGCATCCTGGGCGCCCTGCCCCCCGGCCTCGGCTCGCTGTTCGGGGTCGGCGGCGCGGCTCAGGCGGCGCGTGGAGCTACGGCCGCGGCAGGCGCCGCGGCGGCCACTAGCGGCGGCGGATTGATGAAGATCCTGCCCTGGCTGATCGCCGCGGCGGTCGTCCTGGCCCTGATCTTCGGCATGCGCAGCTGCGGCAAGGAAAAGGCCGTGGAGCCCGCGCCCGTCGTTCCGCCGGTCGCCGAGGCCCCGGTCGTCGTGGCGCCGGTGGCGGTCGCGCCTGAAACCCTGACCCTGCCCGGCGGGACCACCATCTCGGTCGCGCCCGGCTCCATCGGCTACAGCGTCGCGAAGTTCCTGGACTCCCGCGAGGCCGCGCCGAAGACCTTCATCTTCGACAACCTTAACTTCGACACCGCTTCCAACACGCTGACGCCGGAGAGCAACGCCACGGTCGGCACCATGGTGGTGATCCTCAAGGCCTATCCGAACGTGCGCGCGCGCATCGTCGGCTACACCGACAACCAAGGCGATCCGGCGGCGAACAAGACGCTGTCCGACAGCCGCGCGGCCAGCGTTTCCAAGCAGATCATCGACGCCGGCATCGCCCCCGACCGTCTGGAAACAGCGGGCATGGGCGACGCCAACCCAGTCGCCGACAATGCGACCGAAGAAGGCCGCGCCAAGAATCGGCGGACCGAACTGGTGATCGTCAGGAAGTAAATGCGTTCTCGATCGTCATCGCCGGGCTGGTCCCGGCGGTGGCGATCGCTATTCGTCTTCGTCGAAACGCGCGGCGACCAGGGCCGCGAGGGCGTCGACCGCCGGTTCGGCCTCTTTGCCCTCGGCCTCGATCTCAATGGCGCTGCCGGGTCCGGCCGCCAGCATCATCAGGCCCATGATCGAGCGGGCGTCGACGCTCTGGCCATCCTTGCAGACCTTGACCTCGGCTTCGAAAGTGGCGGCCAGCTTGACGAACTTCGCCGAGGCCCGCGCATGCAGACCCCGCTTATTGATGATTTCGACCGTGCGTGTGGCTGTCACTTTTCGCCGGCCAGCACGTAGGACGCGACGGAGATGTATTTGCGTCCGGCCTCCTGAGCGCAGGCGACGCAGTCTTCGAGGCTCTGGCGCGTGCGGACCGAGGCGAGCTTGATCAGCATCGGCAGGTTCAGCCCGGCGATCACCTCGGCGCGGGTTTGCTCCATCACCGAGATGGCGAGGTTCGAGGGTGTGCCGCCAAACATGTCGGTCAGCAGGATGACGCCGGCGCCCGAATCCACGGCCTCGCACGCCGCCAGGATGTCCTTGCGGCGACGCTCCATGTCATCTTCCGGCCCGATGCAGATAGCCGCGACCGCGGTCTGCGGGCCGACAACGTGCTCCATGGCGAAGATGAACTCTTCGGCCAAACGCCCGTGCGTGACGATCACGAGCCCGATCATGCCAACCCTCTCAACGGGAATCCCCACCCGGCCGCGGCGATACGCCGGCCGCGAGGTCGCCTAGATACGCTCCTTCCGCGCTACGTCCAAGATGTTGCAGTGCGCGGCGGAGTTTCGCAGGCGCGGATGCCTCCAGCGGATGGATCGAAACCGCCGGTATGCTCAAGCCAGCATAGGCGGCGAAGGCGGGGTCTGGCAGGCGTTCGGCCGGCTCGCACCGCGCCGCCAGCACGATGCGACTGAACGGCAGGGCCGACTCGGCGCAGATCCCCAGGCCGCGGACCTCGATCAGATTTGCCAGGGCCGGTGGGGCACGGCCATAAAGCGCGCCGTCGCAAGCCCAGACCGAGACCCGATCGTCGGCCACCAGCCGAAAACCCTGTTCCAGCAAGCGGATGGCTAGATCGCTCTTGCCCGCGCCGGACGCTCCCTCGATCAGCACGCCGCGCCAGGCGCCGCTCAAATAAGTCGTGACCAAGCCGGCGTGAAGGATCATCGCCGCGCCTCCGGCAGGGTCACGATGAACCTCGCACCCGTCACCTTGCCCTCGGCGTCCGGGCGGTTTTCGGCCCGAATAGCGCCGCCCTGGGCCTCGACGATCTGGCGGGCGATCGAGAGGCCAAGGCCCGAATTGCCGCCAAACGCCGCACCCTTCGGCCGGGAGGTGTAGAATCGTTCAAAGATTGTCTCGAGATTGTCGGCCGGGATGCCGGGGCCGTCGTCATCGACGCTCAGCACCGCCTCGCCGCGCCGCCGCTCCAGCTTCACGCGGACCTCGCCGCCTGCTGGACTGAACGAGCGGGCGTTGTCGATCAGGTTGCGCAGAAGCTGGCCCAGCGGACCCTCGCGACCCGAGACCTTGATCGGCTCCAGGGCGTCGGGCGCATTGTAGACGACCGCGACATCGCCCGGCCGAGCGGTGTCCTGATAGAGTTGGACGACCTCCAGGATCAGCCGGCTGAGATCGACCGCCTTAAGATCCTCCCGCGACAACTCAGCGTCCAGACGCGAGGCGTTCGAAATGTCGGTGACCAGCCGGTCGAGCCGCTGGATGTCGTTCTTGAGGATCGCCAGCAGCCGGTCGCGCGCGGCCGGGTCCTTCACCAGGTCGAGGGTCTCCACGGCCGAGCGCAGCGAGGTCAGGGGATTCTTGATCTCGTGGGCCACGTCGGCGGCGAACCGCTCGATAGCGTCCATGCGCTCGGACAGGGCGTGGGTCATGTCCTCGAGCGACCGCGTGAGGTCGCCCAGTTCGTCGTCGCGGCGGGCGAGCTGCGGCAGGGAAATGGCCCGAGCCCGCGACATCCGAACCCGGTCGGCGGCCCGCGCCAGCATACGCACCGGCTGGGCGATCCAGTTGTTGAGCAGGATCGAGGAGACCAGCGAGACGAAGATCGCGATCAGGATGAAGGGGGCCAGGGCCTGGCGCTCGGCGCGGATGATCTCGTCAACGTCGCTGGCTTCCAGGGTGAGGACGCCCAGCACAGCCTGGACGTGCTGGATTGGGATCGAGACCGACACCACCCGCTCGCCGTCCTCGGCGCGGCGCATGCCGGCCCAGTGGACGCCGTGCAGGGCTTGGTTGACCTCCATCATCAGGGCGCGCTGGGCGGCCGGCGCCACCGGCGGCGGCGGGCGGCCCATCTTCAGGTCCAGCGAGAGGCCGCCGTCGTCCCGCGGCCGAGCGGGCGGCAGCACCTTCCACTCCACCCGGTCGGCGACCCAGTAGCTGTCTGCGATCAGATTGCCCTTGGCGTCGAACAGCCGCGCGCGCTGCGAGCGCGGGTTCGAAAGCATCTGCAGGATCTCGCTCGCCGCCTGCGGATCCAGCTCCGGGTTCGGCTCGCCGATCGTCGCGGCGCGGTTGATCACGTTGACGATCAGCTCGCCCTGGGTCGTCAGGCTGTCGATGCGCGCGCCCACCAAACCGCGCCGCAGCTCATTGAGCAGCAAGGAGCCGGCGATGATGATCGCCAGCCCCAGCACGTTGAGCAGGATAATGAGCCGCCCCAGGCGCGAACCTGGCAGCCAACGAAAAAGCGACGGACGGCCTACCTTGCGAGGTTTGCGCGTGTCGGTCTTCGGGTCAGGCTTCGCGGTATCTGTATCCGACGCCATAAAGGGTTTCGATCGCGTCGAACTCAGTGTCGACCTCGCGGAACTTCTTCCGCATCCGCTTGATGTGGCTGTCGATGGTCCGGTCGTCGACATAGACCTGATCGTCGTAGGCGGCGTCCATCAGATTGTCGCGGCTCTTCACGAAACCGGGCCGCTGGGCCAGCGACTGCAGCAGCAGAAACTCGGTCACGGTCAGCTTCACCGGCTTGCCGTCCCAAAGGCAGTCGTGGCGGGCGGGGTCGAGGGTCAGCTTGCCGCGCTTCAGCGCCTTGCCCGCTTCGCCGGCGGCGCCGGCGGCGGTCGCCGGATCCTCGCCCTCGACGCCAGCCCGGCGCAGGACCGCCTTCACCCGCTCAATCAGCAGGCGCTGGCTGAAGGGTTTGTGCATGTAGTCGTCAGCGCCCAGGTTGAAACCGAGGATCTCGTCGATCTCCTCGTCCTTGGACGTCAGGATGATCACCGGCATGTCGGACGTCCGACGAAGGCGCCGCAGCACCTCCATCCCGTCCATGCGCGGCATCTTCACGTCGAGGATCGCCAGGTCCGGCGGTTCGTTCTCGAGCGCCGCCAGCCCGGCCACGCCGTCATAGTAGGCCTTGACCTCGTGGCCATGACTTTCCAGCGCGAGACTGACAGAGGTGACGATGTTCTCGTCGTCATCCACCAGGGTGATCTTGGCCATAGGTTCGTGTCGCATCCTTCAGCGAAGCTTGCATAGCTAGTGGCCCGCCAGCATGGCCTCAATTGGGCGATTGAACGACGGACGAGCCCTGGAGGGAAGCAATAGTCGCAACGCCGGTTCCATACGAGCCCGAGTAACCGCCGCCCAAGCGCCAATCCCCAGGTAAAATCAGGCGATTCCGATAAAGCGATATTAAGCCAATTCGCAGAACATGGGCGCTCCAAGGGGGATCGTCCGGGTGCACGGCCGACAAGTCCATTTCGAACTGTTCATCCGGCGGACGCCGGGCGCTGGTTGGATTCTGGACATGGCCACCGAGAACCGTGGCGCCGCGATCGCCGCCGCCGAGGATTTGATGGGCGCCGGCAAGATCGCCGCCGTGCGGGTGACCAAGGAGACCTTGGACCCCGAGACCCGCGAATTTCAGTCGGTCACGATCCTCAATCTCGGCGCGAGCGAGCTCGTCAAGAAGAAGAAGGTCGTCGAGAATCTCGACCCGATCTGCGTATCGCCGCAGGACCTCTACACCGTCCACGCCCGCGAACGGATCGGGCGACTGCTGGAAGGCTGGCTGGAGCGCAAGGGCGCGACGCCGTTCGAGCTGCTGCACCGCCCCGACCTGGTCGAAGAGTTGGAAGCCTCCGGCACCGACCTGCAGCACGCCATCCAGAAGGTGGCGATCCCTGAGGCCCAGGCCCGTGGCCTGACGGTTCACGAGCTAATCCGAACCCTCTCCGGCCTGGTCCAGCGGTCCATCGACCGGCTGTCGAAGGACTTCCGCAAGGGCGGCATGCCCGACCTGGACAAGGAGGGCTTCGCCCTCGCCGCCGAGCGGGTCAGCCGCGAGCCCGAGCGGGTCTATCTGCTAGGCGCCGGCGTCGCGGCCTCGATCGCCCCGGCCCGGTCCTGGTCGGAAAAGATATCACGCCTGCTGGACCTGGCCGACGCCGCGCCGCTCGCCGGCCCGCCGCGCGCCCTGGCCCTGCAAACCCTTGAGCAACCCCTGGCCGAGATCCTCGCCTCACGCACGGGCCTCGATCACATCATCGGAACCCAGCTCGACCTGGGCGGTCAATTGGCGGCCATGACCCGGCTCGCGGCCTGCGACACCATCGAGGCCCTGATGCGGATGGAGCCGTCGGTCGCCAAGATCATGCCGCCGCTGCCCGAGGCCGCGACCCGGCTCGCCCGGTGGCTGGCGGGCGAGGACTTCCGGAGCGTCCGCACCGCCATCACCAAGCGGGTGGTCCGCGACCTGAACGGCCCACGCCGCCTGCGGCCCGGCGACGCCGCCGGTGAAATCGCGGTCATGCGCGGCCTGGCCATGGCCCTCACCGCCGCCGCGGGGAGCCTGTTGCAGGCCGACGACGTTCAGGCCGCCTTCACCCAGCGCTCGCGGATGCTGGTCACCAGCGATTTCGTGGAAACTTATCTGGGCGGCGGCGAACGCACCGCCCGCGATGAAATCGAGGCCCTGATGTGGTTGGTGGAGAACGTCATCGGCGGCGCCAACAAGCGCCAGGCCGGACGCTACCTGTCCGCCGGAGTCGCGGCCCTGCGGTTCGAGAAGGAGTTCCGCTACGGCCCCGACACCGCGGCGGTGAAACTGCAGAAACTGGCGATCTTGCAGCGGGCCGTGGCGCGCGGCGGCCTGGCGCCGGAGGACTACGAGCCCATCCAGACCAAGATCGGCGATGTCGGCGGCATGGTGGAGGCTGACGCGCGGCTGATCCCTACCCTGGCCCGGACGCCCGCGCCGCCCGCCCAGAAGCTGATGGCGATGCTGCGGCTGGCTATCGGCGAGACCGCGCCCAGCGGACCGGCCGCCGACCGCGCCCGCCTGGAGGCCATGCGCCTGGCCCGACGGGACGACACCCGCGCCGACCTCGCCGCCCACCCCGACCGCATGACTCAGGTGCGCGAACTGATCCAGCAGCTGGGCATGGCCGCCTAGCCCGTAAAGGGACCGCTAATCATGATGTGGCGTGGTGTGGCCATGGACCGTCGTCGCCTTCTCGCCCTCACCGCTCTGGTCGCCGCCTCGCCCGGCCTGATGGCGGCCGCGCCGGCGAAAGACGAGAAGAAGAAGGCCGGCGGCGGCAGCTTCCTCCAGATCACCACCCTGACCGCGTCGGTTATGCGCGCCAATGGTCGGCGCGGGGTCCTGACCGTGGAAAGCGGCCTGGACATTCCGGACGAGAAACTCCGGGCCAAGGCCGACAGCGTATTGCCGCGCATCCGCGCCGCCTTCGTTCAGAGCCTGCAGATCTACGCCTCGGGGATCGCGCCGGGAAGCATTCCCAACGCCGAGATTCTAACCCAGCGGCTGCAGCGCGAGACCGACCGAGTCCTCGGCCAACGCGGCGCCCGGGTGCTGATCGGCACGCTGCTCGTCAACTAGATCACATCGCTGAAATGCCGCCGTCGAGCTTCAGCTCAGCGCCGGTCATGAACTTGCTCTCATCGGAGGCTAGGTACAGCGCCGCATTGGCGATGTCGTCGGGCTCGCCGATATGGCCGAGCGGGATCTGACGGGCCAGCTTGGCGTGCGCCTCCTCGGTCCCGAACTGCTGGCGCAGCGGGTCGAGGATCGGGGTGTCTATGAAGGTCGGGTGGATCGAGTTCGAGCGGATATCCAGCCCCTGCTTGGCGCAGTGCAGGGCGATACCTTTGGACAGCAGCCAGACCCCGGCCTTGGAGGCGTTATAGACCGGTGAGTTGTGCCCCGCGATCAGGCCCGCGATCGACGAGATGTTGATGATTGAGCCCGGCTGATGGTCGCGCATGTATCTCAGCGCGTGCTTGGTCCCCAGGAACACCGAGTCGACATTGACGCTCATGACCAGCTTCCAGTCCTCGTAGGACAGCTGCTCGATATTGCCCGCACGGCTGACGCCGGCGTTGTTGATCAGGACCGAGATCCCGCCCATGGCCGCGTCGGCCTCCTCCAGGGCGTAGATCCACTGGTCTTCCTTGGTCACGTCCAGCGGGAAGGCGAAGGCCGCGCCCTCTCCCAGCGCGGCGTTGATCTCGGCGGCGAGCGCCTTGGCGCCCTCGTGATTGATGTCGGCGATCGAGACCTTGGCGCCCTCCTGGGCGAGCTTGCGCGCCATGGCGGCGCCCAGTCCCTGCGCGCCGCCGGTGATGAAGGCCTTCTTGCCCGCCACCCGTCCCGCCATCTGTGCCTCCTAGTCTTTTGACCCCGCCGCGCTCGCAGCCTGGTTCATGAAGCTAGCCAGGTCGACATCCAGTTCCGTCACCCCGTCGGCGTCGTGGGTGGTCAGCGTCACCTCGACCCGATTGTAGACGTTGAACCATTCGGGATGGTGATCCAACTGCTCGGCCCGGATCGCCACCCGAGTCATGAAGCCGAAGGCGATGTTGAAGTCGGCGAACCGGAACGTGCGGTGGATGGCCTCGCGCTCGCCCGCCGCGCGCGACCAACCTGGCAGCTGGGCGAGGGCGGCGTCCGCGCCGATCCGGGGCGGGCGGCTCACGCCACCACCTCGGCCTCGAAGTTGAGGCCGGTCGCCGCCGACAGCTCGGCCAGGGTCTGCTCGACATCGACCACCTTGATCGCCCGCATGCCCAAGGCCGCGGCCGGTTTGCAGTTGATGCCGAGGTCGTCGAGATAGACGCAGTTCCCCGGCTTCACGCCCAGCGCCTCGCACATCATCAGATAGATCGCCGGGTCGGGCTTGCGGACCCCGGCCTTGGAACTTTCGATCACATGATCGAACAAGGGCAGGATCTGGCCCATGGCGCCGGCCGCCTGCTGCGGCGCGTCGGCGCCGGGGCTATGGTGGCTGACCATGTTGTTGGTGATGCAGCCGACCTTGAAGTGCTGCTTGCAGGCCTTCAGCGCCGCGACCATCTGCGGCCGGACCGCGCCCGAGATCAGCGGCAGAACCTCACGGCCCGGGACCGGATGGCCCAGCGCCGTCGATTCCGCCAGGAACAACTCGTCGAACCCCTTGGCGTCGATTTCGTTGCGCTCGAACAGCGCCCAGGCGTTGGAGTCCGGATTGGTGGAGTTCACCTTGCGGATCAGATCCTTCGGCAACCCCTTCTCCGCCTCATAGCGGGCGAAAGCCTCGAAGGGCGAGGTGGTGAAAACCCCGCCGAAGTCCCAGATCACCGCCTCGAGCGTCATACATCTAAACTCACGTTTGAATTTCTGATCGGAAGCTAGTGGGCATTGGCCGACTTTGAAAGGCTCGCCGTCCCGCCGGACGCTCGCTAGTAGTTCCGACCATGCGCCCCCTTTTCTCGTTCATCCCCCGCCCGATCCGCGTCGCGGTCTTCCTCGCGGCGGTCACGGTGATCCTCTACCTCACCCTGGCTCCCAACCAGGACGTGCCGGGCTCGGGCATGATCTGGGACAAGGCCGCCCACTCCATCGCCTACGGCCTGCTGACCCTGGTCGGCCTCTTCATGTCCACCCATCGCCGCTGGATGGTGGTGGCCGCGGTGTGGAGCCTGGGGATCGGGGTCGAGATCGCCCAAGGCCTGATGGGCTTTGGCCGGCAGGGCGACTGGCGTGACGCCCTGGCCAACACGATCGGCATCGTCCTGGCCTATGTGTTGTGGGCGATCGCCAGGCGCTTCAAACCCAGATGATCCTCCGCCACGCACCCTATGAGGACAGCGCCGACTTCACGATCGGCCTGAAACCCATCGGGGAGCCAGCGTGGCTGGAAGGCGGAGAAGCCGATCCCGCCGCGCGCAAGGACCCACTGTTCGCCAACCATCGCCAGATCGTCTGGGGCGAGACGCCAGCCTCGTTGGCGGGACAGGACGAGGTGCTCGAGCTGGTCGAGGCGGCGTTGGGGCCAGCGCCCCGCGACCTGACCCTCCCCGCCCTCTACGCCGCGGCCCGGCGCACGCCCGACGACCTGGTGCTGATGGAAAAGCGCGAGGGCGCCTGGCGGGTCTCGGCCCTATCGCTCAGCGCGCCCACCTTCTTTACCGCCCATGAGGTGCTGGGCCGCGGCCTCGCCGACATCCATGGCCCGGTGCACGGCTTCGCCGAGCGCTTCCTGGCCCGGGTCGAACGCATCTTCGAAGGCCTGCGCCCCAGCCTGATCCTTGAACGCCGAAACTGGAGCCTGGTGAATTCCAGCGAGCCGTTCACCCCCGACCCCGCGCCGATCCGCGCGCGCATCGCATCGATCGCTCCGGCCGAGGCCGGCTCCGAACTTTTTGTTCGGGTCGAGCGCCAGACCTTGCGGCGGTTGCCACGGACGGGCGGGGCGCTGTTCACCATCCGGGTCTGGCTGCATCCGCTGGACGCCCTGCTCGACGACCCGCCGCGGTTGGCCGCGTTCGCCAGGGCTTGGCGCGCGGCGCCTGGCGATTTCCGGGACTACAAGCGGCTCGGCCTCTACGACGAGCTGGTCGAAGGCTTCCTGCGCGCCCACGGGGCCGGCTAGACCTCGTCCTCCGGCGTCAGCCGATAGCCGACCCCCGGTTCGGTCAGCAGGATGCGCGGCGTCGACGGCTCCTCCTCGATCTTCTGGCGAAGCTGGGCGACCAGAACCCGCACGAACTGCGCATCGACCTGGGCGGTCGGCCCCCAGACCGCGGCGATCAGCTGGCGATGGGTCACCACCCGCCCACCGTACCGGGCCAAGGTCTTCAACAGGTCGTATTCGCGCGGCGTCAGCCGCACCTCGTAGCCCTGCAAGGCGACCCGTCGGGTGGCGAAATTGACTTCAAGGTCGCCGCTCTTGAACACCGCATGGGTCGAGAACCGCCGCTCGCGTCCACGCAAGGCCGCGCGGATCCGGGCCAGCAGTTCGCCGACCGCGAAAGGCTTGTTGATGAAATCGTCAGCCCCGAGATCAAGGGCGGCGATCTTCTCGTGCTCGAGGTCGCGGGCCGACAGCACCAGGATCGGGGTCTCCGACCATTCGCGAATCCGCGAGATCACCGCCTTACCGTCCATGTCCGGCAGGCCAAGATCGAGGATCACCACGTCGCAGGCTTCCCCAGCCAGATAGGCCATCGCCTCGTGCCCCGTCTCGGCCGTCGCCACCGCGTAACCGGCGGCCGCCAGCGCCGGCTTGAGGGCCCGAAGGATCTGCTGCTCGTCGTCGACCAACAGCAGGTGGGCCAAGACGCTGCTCATGAAGACGCCCCCGGCAGGATGACGCTGACCACCAGCCCCGGGCGGCCATCGTCGCGAGATCGCGCCAGGACCTCGCCGCCCATGGCCTCGACCAGGCCCCGGCTGATGGACAGACCAAGGCCGGTGCCCGGCTGGTTCGCCGACGTCGCCGCCGAACGGAAGAATTTATCGAAGATCATTCGCAGGTCAGCTTCCGGCACGCCTGGCCCGTCGTCGATGATTTCCAGAACAATCTGGCCGTCGACAGACTGGCCCCAAATCTCGATACGGCCGCCGTTCGGCACAAACCTGACCGCGTTCTCGACGACATTGGCCAGGGCTTGCTCTGTCAGGATCGGATCGCCGAAGGCGGCCAGATCGTCGGGACAGATGCTGCTGACGATTTCGCGGGCGCCGGCCTGCCGCTGCACGCGTTGTACGACGCGCCCCACGACCTCCGCCACGCCGAAGGTGACCCCGTCAATCGTCAGGGCTCCTGACTCCAGCTTCGTCATGTTGAGCAGGTTGGCGACGAAGCGGTTCAGACGCTCTGCCTCCTCCTGGATAGTCAGCGTGAGATCCTCGCGGACCTCCGCATCGAAGCGGTCGCCGAACTCGCGCAGGCTGCTCACCGAGGCCAGGATCGCCGCCAGCGGCGTTCGCAGATCGTGGGAGATCGACGACAACAGCGCATTTCGAAGCTGCTCGGTCTGAGCCCGAGCCCGCATCTCGGCCCGTTCGGCGGCCAGGCGAAAGCGCGCTATGGCGGCGGCGGCCATGTCGACCAGCACGTCAACCAGCCTCTCGTCATCCTCCGGGCTGTCCGCCAGCCGGCCGTCCAGCGAGCTCACCCGCCAAGCCGCCACCCCAACCATGGCGTCGTCGGCGCGCAGCTGGCGCAGGCGCCAGCCACTCTCACGCACCGCAGCCTCACTGGCCGGCCGCGCGGCGAGATCAGCCAGAGCGGCAGGGATCGTCAATCCCGGCGGCCATATCCAGGATCGGCCGTCATGGAGCACCACGGCCTCGCCACGGCCGGCCTCGGCGATTCTCTGAGCCAGGGCCTGCCGCACGGCGTCCTCGTTGTCGGACGAGGAAAACTCCTCACTGGCGCGGAACAGCGCCCCGGCGGTTCGCGCCCGCGCCTCGGCCCGCCCCTGAGCCTCCCGGACCCGGCCCGCCAGTCGGCCCGTCAACATCGCGACGGCCAGGAATACGAACAGGACCAGGTAGTCCTCGGCCGAGTTCATGGTGAACTCGAAGCGCGGCTCGACCAGATAGATGTCGTAGACGATGAAGGCGGTGGCGGCGGCGAAGTAGGCCGGCCCCGAGCCCAAGGTGACGGCCGTGATCAGCACGCCGGCCAGGAAGACCATCGACAACCGGTCCGTGTCGAAAACCCGGTACATCGCTTCGGCCACCAGGGTCGAACCGACCACGAGCCCGAACGCGGCGGCGTATCGCCAGATACCGCGCAGAGGCGTGATCCGCCGCATTGTCCATTCCCGCGCCATGCGGATCCTTGCAAAGCCGGGGCGTCGGCGGCGTTCGCCTGTCCATGGGAACCCAGGCTCGATCAGGGGAGACGAGCGAGGCCGCCGACGGAACGGACGATGGGCCACCCGGCCGGTGGTTTCAATTATGCCAAGCTTATGCGCGCGGCCCCGCCCTGATCTTATAAACTTCTTATGCTTGTCCCATCTGGCGCCTCGCCGCACCAGACTGCCCAATGAGCCTGATCATCGGCCAAGCAGCGCCTTGGTTCACCGCCCCGACCCCGTCCAACCCCCGGTTCGCGTTTTCGAGCGTGGCCGGCCGATACGTCCTGCTGGTCTTCCTCCCCAGTGACCCTGTGGCGCGGAAGGCGGCCCTGGCCCGGATCGACGCGAGCAAGGCGCTGTTCGATCAGACCAACCTCCTCGCCTTTTGCGTGATCAGCGATCCAGCGGCGTTCAGCGCCGCCCACGACACGACGGGGGTCCGCTGGTTCCTGGACGCCGATCGCCAGATCAGCCGAGGCTATGGAGCCATGGACGAGACAGGCGTCGAGCAGCCGAAGTGGTTGATCCTCGATCCCACTCTGCGGGTCCTGGCGTCTGGAACCATGGCCGAGACCGACCGCATCTTCATGACCTTGCACGGCCTGCCACGCCCTGACGGCCATGCCGGGGTTCCGCTTCACGCCCCGGTTCTCATCGTGCCACGCGTGTTCGAGCCGGAGATGTGCCGCCGACTGATCGACTTCTACGACCAGACAGGTGGAGAGCCTTCAGGGGTCATGCGCGAGGTCGGCGGCAAGACCGTCGGCGTATTGGACGATTTCAAACGTCGCAGCGACGCCACCATCGAAGACCTCGGTTTCCGCGCCGAACTTTTGCAGCGAATTGAAAAGCGGCTTATCTCGCAGATCTCTCGGTCATTCCAATTCCAGCCGAGCCGGATCGAGCGTTATCTGGTCGCGCGCTACGACGCCGAGACCGGCGGATACTTCCGTCCCCATCGCGACAACACCACCTCGGCGACCGCCCACCGGAAATTCGCCTGCTCGATCAATCTGAACGCCGAGGAATTCGAAGGCGGCGACCTGCGGTTTCCCGAATTCGGGTCCCGCACCTATCGCCCCCCGACCGGCGGCGCGGTGGTGTTCTCCTGTTCGCTGCTGCATGAGGCGACACCCGTCACGCGCGGTCAGCGCTACGCCTTCCTGCCGTTCTTTTACGACGAGGCCGGAGAACAACTCCGCCAACGCAATCTGCACACGCTGGTCCTGCCCGAAAAAACAACGACGACCCCGGCCGCCTGAGCCGGCGTCTCGGACCCAAGAGTCTTCTAGTCGACATCTAAAGCAATTGTGGCGAATACAGGCGCCGCAACCTAGGAGCGCCGCCGCTGATCTGCGCCGCGCGAGGCCGCTCGACTTAATCCTCTATATACATCCGACATCAAACCACCGAAGGCGGATGGATAGACGCACGCCGCCCACGCGCCCATCGCGATTAATTAAAAGTAAATTGTGAAATTGAGCGCCAATAACTATTGGCCAATACATAATCACAAAGCGCAACTCGCCTCCCAGGCGATTTTTAACTGCTCAATAAACTTTTATGAATGCTGAAAACCTAGCTATTCTTACTTGTTGTCTTCTCGAAAGATGCGGCGAGAATCTGGCCGATCAAACAAGGTTGATATTTACTTACCACGCCAAGTCGGGTACCGATGTTATCGAAGGCGGTCGCGCTCGGCGGACGCCAGCAAACGAACTGAGGGGCTAACCCCATGAATAAGTTCCTGAAAGTGGCGGCTATCGCCGCTGTCTCCAGCTTTGCAGTCGCCGGCGCAGCGAACGCCGCTATTACAACGTCGATCCTGG
>NZ_JAURWM010000279.1 GCF_030654915.1 Phenylobacterium sp.
AGCCCGAGGCCTCGGTCCCGGCGTAGTATTCGTAGAGGATCGGCCCCCACCACTCGATCATCTGGCGCTTCACCTCCACCGGACAGGGAGCGGCGGCGTGGATGGCGACCTTGTGAGTAGAGAGGTCGTAGCGAGCACGAACCTCCGGCTCCAGCTTCATCATCCGCACGAACATGGTCGGCACCCACTGGCTGTGGGTGACACCGTACTTTTCAATGAGCGCCAGCGCCTGCTCGGCGTCGAACCGTTCCATCATCACCACGGTCCCGCCAAACGATTGGACCGACAGCACATAGGCCAGCGGGGCGGCATGGTAGAGCGGCGCTGGCGACAGATAGACCGAGGCCGCTGTCAGCTCGTAGCGGTTAGCCGCCTGGCGGGCGCCGAAGCCTTCGCCCGGCGTGATCTCGGGCAGGGGGCGTAGAATGCCTTTCGGCCGCCCGGTGGTCCCCGACGAATAGAGCATGGAGTCGCCCATCCATTCCTGAGCCAGCGGCTCGGGCGATCCGGACGCCACCGCGTCCTCATAGGACGTCCAGCCGGGGATCACGCCGCCGACCATCAGGCGGATGGGGGCGCCTGGGATCAGGTCGGTCAGGCCCGCGGCGATCTCGCGCTTGGCGTAGGAGGTGACCAGCGCCTTGGCCCCGCAGTCTTGGGCGATATAGGCGGCCTCGTCCGGCGGCAGATAGCGGTTGATGGTCGTGACATAGAGGCCCGAGCGGAAGGCCGCCCAGATCGGCTCCATGAAGGAGAGGTTGTTCTCCATCAGCACCGCGATGTGGTCGCCCCGCCGCAGACCCTGGGCGTAGAGATACTGCGCGAACCGGTTCGAGCGCTCGTTCAGCTCGGCGTAGGTCACGGCCTGGCCGGTGTCGGCCGAAATCATGGCTGGCTTGTCCGGCGTCAGCCGGGCGTGGTCGGCGAGATACATCGGTCCCTCCCCTTCGCGGCTCTTCAGGAGCCGTCTGTCTCTGCGTTTGCGGGGCAGGTTATCGCAAGGCGAGGGGAGGTAAAGCCGGCGTGGATGTTGACGTGGCGTCGCCCGGCCGCTCTCAGCCCTCGCCCACGATCTCGCCCAGGGCCGACAGCAGCCGGTCGACCTGGGCGTCGGTCCCGACGCTGATCCGCAGATAGTCGGCGGTGCGCGGCGCCGCGAAATGGCGCACCAGCACCGCCCGCTCGCGCAGGGCCGCCGTCAGGGCCGCGCCTTCGTGGCCCGGGCGGCGCGCGAACACGAAATTGGCCGCCGAGGGCAGCACCTCGAAACCCAGCTCCACC
>NZ_JAURWM010000286.1 GCF_030654915.1 Phenylobacterium sp.
CCCACTCGGCCGGTCTGGGTGTAGAGGACGCCCTGCAATTGCTGGTCGCGATAGTCGTAGTAGAAGCCCGACAGGTTTACGCGCAGGGTGCGGTCGAAGAACTCGGATTTCACGCCGGCCTCATAGGCGTAGAGCGTTTCGGGCGTGAACGGCTCGAGCTGCTGGGGCAGGCCGCTGTTGTAGGTGGTGAAGCCGCCGGACTTCACACCCCGAGCGGCGCTGGCGAACAGCAGGATGTCGTCGCTGGCCTTGTACTCCAGGCCGATCTTGCCCGACCACTCGCCCATCGACTGCTCGGCGTCGGTCGAGGCCAACCGGCTGGGGACCGGGGCCAGGACCTGGGTGAGGAAGTCCTTCAGCTCGCGCGTCTCGTCCTCGTAGCGCAGGCCGGCCGACACGGTCAGGCGGTCGGTCAGGTCATAATCGAGGTTGCCGAACACGCCGGTCGTCTGGACCTCCTGGGTGTAGCTGGTGCTCATCCAGTTGCGCAGGCTCGAGGCTTCCGAGAAGTCCGAGTAGAACCCGCCATCGACGGTCTCGGTCGAGTGGTAGAGCCCCGCCAGCCAGCGGAACGGGCCCTCGGCTGGCGACACCAGCCGCACTTCCTGCGACAGGGTCTCGATGTCGTTGAAGAAGAAGGTGCCGGCTTCGTTGGAGGCCGTGGCGTCCCAGTCGTTGAACTCGCGCCGGTCCAAGGTCTCGTAGGCGAGAACGGCGGTCAGCGCCGCCCAGCCGAAATCGTGGCGCAGGCGGGCGTTCGCGCCCCAACCTTCGTTGTCGCGGAACGGCTTGGCGCCTGGCGACACCCCGATCAGGTTAGCGAAGTAGGGACTGATGCCCCAACCCGTGATCCGGTGCTCGCTGTCGATCGGATAGAGGCGGCCGATCGGTGGATAGTTGTGCGACTGGAACGGCCGAGTGACGAGGCGCAGTCCCAAACCGTCCGACTGGTCGCGGTTGTAGCGGAGCGAGCCGTCGATCTGGGTGGTGTCGCTAAGTTGCCAGTCGAGGCGTAGGCGCACCGCCCAGCGGTCCTTGTCGCCCAGCGCCTCGCCGGTGTCGCGGTGGTACTGCCAGGCGCCGCCCTGATCGACTGTCGCGGCCAGGCGCGCCGACAGCGTCTCAGTGAGCGGGCCAGAGACGAAGCCGTCGGCGTGAAAGGCGTTGAAGCGACCGTAGGAGGCGTTGACGCCGGCGTCGAACTCGCGCGTCGGGCCGTTGGTGATGATGCTGACCGCGCCGCCGGTGGTGTTGCGGCCGTAGAGGATGCCCTGGGGTCCGCGCAGCACCTCGATCCGCGAGACATCGAACAGCGCGCCCTGAGTCATGGAGCCGTAGGGATAGGCGACCTCGTCGATATAGACGCCGACCGTCGAGGTGTTGTTGGCGGCGTAGTCGGTCATGCCGACGCCGCGGATCCGAAACTGCGGCTGGCCGCCGCCCAACTGGCTGGTCACCTCCAGGCTAGGGACGCTGTTTTCCAGATCGTTGACTGTCTGGATGTTGCGACGCTCCATGTCCGCGCCGCTGATCACGGTCAGAGCCGTGGCGACTTTCTGCTCGGACTCGGCCCGGCGTCGGGCCGTGACGATCAACTCATCGACCTGGGAGATCGCGGCGTCCGCGGCCCACGCGGGCATGGCCGCGGCGCTCGCACCGGCAAGCAGAATGGCGGCGAGCGCCGTTTTTGGCTTCACTTTCATGTATATCCCCGCCCGAACTGGCCCTAGATAAAATCAGTTGTTCGATGCGGGATGGCTATATTTGTGGCCTGCAATACTTTGATGACGCACATTGGTATGCGAGAAAAAATAACGACTGTTCGGTCGCTAGGCGCGGGGAGCCAGGCAGTGCGCCGCTTCGCGAAGTTGGGCTTCGGTGGTGGTGGCGTCCGCAGGCTGCAAGGTCGAGTTGAGCAGGGCTCGGCCCTTGATCCAGATCGCGAAATGGGCGGCGCTCTGCCGAGTCAAGGCGAACTGCGGCGGCCAGACGGCCTCTCGGCGCGCGAAGGTGCCGCCGCCCTCGGGGCCGCGCAACAGCAGGGCTAGGTCTTGGAAGGCGGCGTCCCGCCGCGCCAGGACGCAGATCTGGGCGATCAGCCTAGCGTACTTCACATAGAACCCCGTCTCGCCTGGCGAGGCGGCGGGGGCCAGCTTCAGGGTCTGGCCCATCAACCTCGCCCAGGCGTCGAGATCAGCCGGCCGCTCCTGCTCGAGGGGTCTGCGCCCATCGAGATAGGGTGGAATCTCGCGGAACACGCTGTGCCAGACCGCCTGCGCCAGGAACGTACGCATGTCGCCAAAATGATAGAGGATGGTGGACGTCGAAGCCTTGACGTGTTGGGTGACCGAGCGGTTGGTGACCGCGCCGATGCCGCCCTCCATGATCAGGTCCGCCGCGAAGTCGAGAAGGCGTAGCGGCATCGATCCGGCCTGAAACGACTTCCCCGGCGGCTCAGGTGGCGCGAGTCGCGCCACGACC
Organism: Phenylobacterium sp.; assembly: GCF_030654915.1. Taxonomy (GTDB): domain Bacteria; phylum Pseudomonadota; class Alphaproteobacteria; order Caulobacterales; family Caulobacteraceae; genus Phenylobacterium. Next base: position 2,482 of record NZ_JAURWM010000286.1, read on the forward strand.
CAGTTGAGCACCGTCATCGGGGGCGCCGGCCCATCCAGGTCATCGACCAGCAGGCCGTTCAGGGTTTCCTGCAGCAACAGCTCGTAGTCTAGGCGCCATCCAAGCGCGCAGGCGTAAAACTCTTCCATGACGAGATACGGGAAGAAGACCGGCCCGAGGCGCGCAAGGCCCGCTCCGGGCTCCAGCACCGCCGACCAGGTTGTCGCGCGCAGTTCGGCCCAAGCGGTGAGCTGGGGGAGCGCGATGGCGCTGGCCTCAGGGTCAGTCACGAACTCCTCCCAGACCCTGACGAAGCTGAGGGATGGCGCCGTGCGGCCGACGATGTATCGCGTGGCGATGGCGCGAAGGCTGAAGTGGTCGATGGGGACGCCGTCGACCTCGGCGAGAAACCGCTGGTGATACGCTTCGTCCGCGGCCATTGCCGCTTCGGCCACGGCGCGCAGCAAGCCCGCTTTGCTGTGAAACTGGTTGACGATGACGGTCGTGCTCTTGCCGATCGCCTGTGCCAAGTCACGGATCGAGAGCGTCGCCAGACCTTGCTCGGCGATGATGGTGATCGCTGCGTCGACGGCTTGCGCCCGCAGGGCGTCCTTGCCGTCGTTTCCCAAGTCCCGCGTGAGCGATAACTGCGCCATCCGTCTTGAATGACCCGTCGAGAGCTCGCCGTCGAGGGGGCTCGGCCGAGCGCCCTGCCGAGGATTGTGGGCCTCAAACTCCACCCAGAGCCCGTAGGTAGGCGCGAATTCTCGGGGTTCGGCCAGAGGCAAGTTCTAGGTGACGCCAAGCGTCCTGAATTAACGAGCGCCCGGCGTTGCCGCCGGGCGCTGGCCTCAGTCTAAAAGCGGGTCCGGACACCGAACACGAAGTTACGGCCGCGCTGAGGGGCCAATGTGCTCAAGAACGACGTGTGGCTGAGCGCCGTCTCGTCCAGGAGATTCGTGGCGCGGACATAGATCTGGCTCTCCGTTGAGAGTGGCAGGTCATAGGCCAGGGTGGCGTTGACCATGTCGTAGCCCGGGGTCTCGCGTTCGAAGGCTGCGATCTCGTCCTGCTTGAAGACGCGGACATACTCCAGTGAGCCTGACCAGTCCCCCTGTGCGCCGTTGATCCGGGCGCCCAGGCGTGCCGGGGCGATGCGCGGCAGATTGCCCCCGCCGTCACTGAGCTTGGCGCGCACATAGTCGCTAAAGACCGTGGCCGACCAAGCTGAGGTGAAGCGGTGGGTCGCTTCGGCCTCGAAGCCGGTGAAGACGGCGTCGCGCTGGGTGTACTGGATCAGACGGAAGTCCTCGAACTGATCCACGGTGTTGGCGAAGATGTATCCGTCATAGTCGTAGCGGTAGGCCGCGGCCGAGAAGGTGGTCCGCCCCTCTGTCTTGCGCAGGGCAAGTTCTAGCGAGAGGGCGGTCTCGACATCCATTTGGGACCCGCCCATCTCATAGGTGTTTGTCGCAAGGTGGACGCCGCGAGCATAAAGCTCCTGCACGCTTGGCGCGCGCTGGGAACGGGCGGCGGTGACGGAGATCGAGTAGCCGGGATTGAACTGCCAGCTGGCCCCGAGCGAGGCGGAGAAAGGCTGGTGCTCGCGCTTGGGCCAACGGGTCAGATTGGTCGCGCCGGGCACGCGGGTCTTTTGCCACTCCTGGCGCAGGGCCCCCTCCAATCGCCAATCTCCGACGTCCAGCGTCTCGAGCACGAACAGGGCCTGGCTTTCCATCAGACTGCGGGGGATGAAGCCCTCGCGACCGACGGCGGCGAAGTCGCTGCGACTCGCCTGGACTCCCACGACGCCGCGCAGGCCGCCAATGGGTTTGTGCTGGGCCTCCACGCGCAGGTCATAGCCCTCATTGCTGAAGGTGGTCCCGGTGACCCCGTCCTCGATTTCGTAGTGGCGGTAGTCGGTGACGGCGCCGCGTAGACGAATGCGCTCGATCCCAGCGAAGGGGTCATTGATCTCGCCGCGAAGGTCGAGTCGGCGGCTCAGGAGGTCGACGACGGGGATTTCGTCGTGGTCGTGGCCATGGTCATGATCATGCTCTCCCTCCGCGTGATCGTGGCCGCCGCAGTGGAGGCTCGATCCATGCGGATGGCAGTCTTCGTACTCATGGGTGTGACCAGGCAGGCCATAGTCGCTGGTCTGTTCGGTGTAGGCCGCGCCTAGATAGCCCCGGTCGCCGATCCAGGAGACGCCGGCGGTGAAGCTGCGGCTCTTGCTGAACGAGCCGGCGAGGGTGTCGAAAGCCTCGGGGGCGGCATGGTCCTCCTCGCCCGCGGCCTCGTCGTGATCGTGCGCCGGCGGTCGATAGCGGGGAACATCATAGTCGCTCGTGCGGCGGCTGACGCCTTCCAGGCGAAAGGCGAGGGGGCCTGCGCCGAGGGTCACGCCCAATACGGCGCTGCGTTCGTTGTCGGCCGTGCCCAGCCGCCCCTCGGCGACGCCGTGCAGTCCAGCCTCTGGAATCCGCGTGGGGATTTTCGTGTCGAGCAGGTTCACCGCACCGCCAATGGCCCCGCCGCCATAGATGAGGGCGCTGGGACCGCGCAGGATTTCGACGCCTTCCAGCAGCAAGGGATCGCCGGTGATGGCGTGATCTGGGGAGACCTCGGAGGCGTCGAGCAGGGCCGCGCCGTCCGACAGGGCGCGGACCCGCGGCGCGGTCTGGCCGCGTATCACCGGCCGGCTGGCGCCGCCGCCGAACGGATCAGAAGTGACGCCAGGCAGGCCGTTCAGGGTCTCCCCAAGGGTCGATTGGCGGCGCTGGACCAGTTCGTCTCCAGCTAGGATCGCGACATTCGAGATCACGTCGGCATGGGAGCGAAGCAGGGGGTCGGCCGTGACCGTCAAGGCCTGCACTTCCGGCGCCCGGCGGTTGGATTGGGCCTCTTGCGCTACCGCCGCGCTGGCGAGGACGCTGAAACTGGCGGCGGCAAGGAGGAGGGAGCGTTGTTGCATCTTGGAGACCCCGACAAAAAGAAGAAACAGCGCCACTACGTTATAACATAACATCACGCAATGTCGGATGTCGCAGGTCCAATCTTGGAAAGTCCCGCCGATGCGCTTCAGCGCCGGATCTGGCTGGCCGTGTCTCAGCGGTTCACCGAATGCCAGAGCGGTGGGCTGACACAGGCCGATCTCGGCCGGGCGCTAGGTGCGCCACGTAGCCAGGTGAACGTCTGGCTGAAGAGCCCGGAACGCATGACCCTGAAGGCGGCCGGGCGACTGTTGGCCGCCATGGACGCCGAGGTTCTCGTGGCGGTGCGGACCAGGGAAGAGACCGTGAGGTCGGCGTCATGACCTCGGCCCTATTTCGCTACTTGGAGCAACTCCAGGGTCAGACACCGTGGGGCGATTTCCTGGACGCCGGGACAGGTGTGAATTCGGCGCTTTGGTCGACGGCTCTGCCTCTCCGTTCGTGGGCGGGGGTCAGCGGCGCGGCAGGCCACCTTGCCCAGGTCAAGAACCGGCTCTCCGACGTGTCGACAGCCGAGCATAGACTGTTGTTGGGCAACTGGACCGATCCACGTCTGCTGGCCGGCGAGGGATTCGACACCGTGTTGGCGGACTACTTGGTGGGAGCGATCGAGGGGTTCTCACCCTACTTTCAGCCAGAGATCTTCCGGCGACTTCGGCCGCTTGTTCGGGGCCGGCTCTATGTGATCGGGGTGGATCCCTATGTCGTGGGCGCAGCGATCTCCGACGCGGAACGGCTGGTCCGCGCCATCGGGCGGCTGCGCGATTCCATCCTGCTGTTGGCCGACGAGGCGCCCTATCGAGAGTATCCCGCAGAATGGACGGCCAGGACGCTGGATCAGTCCGGCTTTGAGGTGGTCTCGGCGCGGCGGTTCCCCAATCGCTATCACGAGAAATGGATTCACGGTCAGCTCGACATGGCGATCCGACGGCTTGGCAAGGTGGATCCGGGCCTTGCCCAGCCCCTAGCAACCAGGATCCAGGATTTGCGGTATGAAGCCTGCGAGGTCTGCCGTAGGGAGGGAGGCCTGCGAAGCGGCTGCGACTACGTGATCGAGGCGAGGGTTTCCGGGAGCAACTAAGCGCCTCAAGCCTGAGCCTCACCTGCGCAGCTTGCTCGGAGAGCGGACAATTCAGCATCGCTGGCGCGTCGCCCGATAGCTGACTTCGACCAAGCCAGGCGCCGAATTTGCGTCTACGGATCGACGTCAATATTCGCGTGCAAATCGGGTGCAGTGATAAACGGGTCATGAAGTGTCGAAGAACGGCGGGTGATCTCGCCGCTCCGAGGTGTTGAAATATGAAGAGAAGTCATTGAAAAATAAGCATCATTTGCTTAGTGTGGCGCCGATGATGGACTGGACAGATTAGTCAGTTTTTTCAGTTACTTAGTTGGGAGTGTGTGCGGAATTTGCACACCGAAAATACACGTTCTTGTCTGCTTTCGTTCCTACGATCGGTGGCGATGCGCTCGCCTGTTCTTCGCCGTTATTGGCGACGAGGCGCGGCGCCCGCCGGTCCATCGCGGACGCCCGATTGTTTGGCCCACTAACTTATGCTGCGATGGGGCGAGCGACGGTCCTGGAAGTCGAAGTGCGGCTCCGCCTGAGGTGCGCGGCATACGTTCGAATCGTGCCCGGGGCACCTACGCTAGAGCGCGACAGGGTATCCAGCGTCGCGCTGGCATATCCGGATCGGGCTCTTTTGAGGCCTTGGCAGGGTCCGCTTCCAGGCAGCGAGCTACAGGTATGGCCGGACCTGGCTCATTGCGGTCCCTTCGGAAGATTCGCTCTCCGGACCCAGATCGGCTGGGCCGCATTGAGCCCATTCCGGCTCCTGGCCGTCATTCTCGACGTCCGCTGGAAGACTGCCTCCCGGGCCTGTTCACGTGGCGTCGTTCGCCTCACCCTCTTCGAGTACGGACTGAAGCTCTTCAGGGTTGAGGAGCGTGGGCGTCTTCCAAGCTGGCTTCCCGTCTTCAGGCGACCAGCCGTAGGCACGCAACTGGTCCGGCGTGAGTGTCTTCACAAGCTCGACCAGGCCGCGGCAGGCGATAGCGCTGTAGAGCGGCAGCTCGGTTGCCCAAGGCTTCTCAAAACCAACGAACATGGTCCCGCCCGCGACCGACGCCGACACGAAGACGGCCAGCGTTTCGCGCTCTTGGGCGGAGAGGAGCGGGTTGATCTCGGCGAATAGCTGGGTGAGCGTTCGACGCTCCAGGATGTAGATGCTGTCCACCACCTTCGCGATGAGCGGATCGTGGTTGGCGAGCACCCAAAGGTGCGGAAACAGCCGTGTCGTCTTCTTCGTCTGGATATCGTCCAGGAGCAGCCGGATAAAGCGTTCGAGCTTCTGTTCGGCGGTCAAG
>NZ_JAURWM010000300.1 GCF_030654915.1 Phenylobacterium sp.
AAATGCTCGACCGCGCGCTGCATATATAATGTGTTCCAGAGTGCGATGGCGGCGATCACCAAATTGAGGCCTGACGCGCGGTGCTCCTGGTTTTGCAGGGTGCGATCGGCGATCCGGCCCTGCTTGTGAACGAACACGGCCTGAGCCAGCGCATGACGGGCCTCGCTCTTGTTGAGGCCGGCCTGGCAACGCCGGCGCAGCTCGGGACTCTCCAACCAATCGAGCGTGAACAGTGTCCGTTCGATCCGACCGACCTCGGCCAGGGCCATGTCGAGACGGTTCTGCCGCTTGAACGCTGACAGCTTCTTGAGCATCACCGAGGGGGCTACGGAGCCGGCCTTGATCGACGCGGCCAGCCTGACGATGTCGGCCCAGTTCTCCTCGATCACGTCGACGCGGATCGGGCGACCGAGCAAAGCCTCAAGGATCTTGTGGCGTGGCTTGGCGCCGATGATGGCCAGCCGGCGATCCTGCAGATCGCGTAGGCGCGGCACGAACCGATACCCGAGCAAATGACACAGGGCGAACACATGGTCGGTGGCCCCGCCGGTGTCGGTGTAGTGCTCCCCGCCGCCGCGGCCGATCAGGCCATCGAGCACATAGGGCGCTTCCGAAGATGTGGCCGATAGGACGCGGGTGTGGAATGAGCCGTGCATGTCCGACAGGTGGGTGTAGATCCGCAAGCCGGGTTCGGGGCCGTACTTAGCATTGACTGCGCCGGCTCCACCGCGCCGTCGCCCGGACCGAAAGAACTGTCCGTCAGACGACGAGGCCTGGCCGTCGCCCCAGTGGCGGGCAAACGGTTGAGCGTGGTGGACCTCAATAATCCTCGCCAGCGCCGCCTTGTAGTTCTCCTCGCTCAGATACCAACTCTGGGTCCAGGCAAGCTGGGCATAGCTAACGCCCTGGCTGGCGTTGGCCATGCGCTCGAGGCCCAGATTGGTGGCGTCGGCCAGAACGGCGGCCAGGATGCAGCTGGGATTGTCGTGCACCTTGCCCGATCGCAACTCGCGGAACATCGACGAGAAGCCGGTCAAGGCGTCGATCTCCCGCAGCAATTCGGTGATCCGCACCCGCGGCAGCAGTGCGTCGATCGCCCGGTCCAGTGAGCGAGCCTCGTCGGGCGCGTTGGCCTTGACCGGCGTGACCGACAACTCCTCGCCCTTTAGCGTCACTCCGACCAGGTCGCCCTTGGCCAATCGCCTAGAAAACGCAGCGAGCCGCTGATCCAGCAGGCCGGCGCGTTTGGCCAAATAGCTTCCCATTTCGACTCTAACCGGCAGGGCCTCTGCCTCGGCGGCGACCTCGTCCTTGGGCAGCAGATAGTCCGTGAATCGCCTGTAGGCGCGCGAGCCCTCGATCCACACATCGCCGGACCGGAGGCGATCACGCAACGTGGCGGCCACGGCGGTCTCATAGAGTCTCCGATTGATTGGGCCACCGCTCGGCTTGACCAGAGCCTTCCAGTGCTTTGACGCGAACGGCAGCGGCGCGTCATCGGGAAGCTCCCGCCGGCCGGTCTGGTTGAGGTTACGAAGAATCTCCAGCGCCTTGAGCAAGGGCGCGCCGCCGGTTCCGGCCCGGAACCGCATGTGCTCCAGGAAGGTCGGAACGAACCGGCGCAGCGCTCCGTAGCGTTCGGCGGCGCTGACCAACGGTTCCTCGATCGCCAGGGCGGCCAAGGCGTCGATCTTCGGCTTGGCGGCGAGCACCTTCCACCAGCCAACCTGGGCGTCGATCCGGTCGAGAACGTCGCCGCCATCGACCAGGGCCTGATCGACGGCGCCGATCACGCCGCTGAACAAGCGCATGAGCTGGCTGACCTCGCGGCTGCTGGCCTGGTACTTGCGCTCGCGACCGCGGCGGCCCTTGGCGAACAACGATCCGACCATCTTGTCGAACATGTCGGCGGCTGCGTCGCTGAGGCGACTTTCCAGGAAAATCAGCTGCGCCACCACGGTCGCCCGCCGCCGCGCGACGCTGTAGCCGCTGAGTAAGAAGGCCGGGGCGACGGCTCCCTCGCGGGCGTATTGCTCGAAGCGGCGCTCATGGATCGTTTCGGTGATCGCCGGATCGATCGCGATGGCGCGGACATAGGCCAGCCGCTCGGTGATGGCCGCCATGCTCGCGGCGCTGGGCGACTCGGGAATTTCCCTAAGCCAGGCCAGCGGTGACTTGCGCAGGGCCGGATCATTGATCAGCAGGCGGTCGACGGCCTCCAGCTGCGAAGGCGTGATCGAGGCCAGCAGGTCCTCGGCAGCTTTGCGACGGGCCTGGGACCTACCGGCCAAGCCGACGCGCTCCAAAGTATCGGGCGAGGGCAAGATGATGCCCCGCCGGCGCAGCTCGGCGATTAGGGCCTCGAC
>NZ_JAURWM010000306.1 GCF_030654915.1 Phenylobacterium sp.
CCATCGGCCTGTTGGTCGACAACGCCGGCGCCGTCGCCGATGCGCTGAACCAGGACTTCGGCTCGCGCAGCAAGGAGGCGACCGCCTTCACCGACGTTGCGGCCTCCATCGGCCCGCTGAAGCACGCCCGCGCGCACCTGACCAAGTGGATGCGCCCCGAAAAGCGCAAGCCCACCCCGGCGATCCTGGGGCTGTTCGGCGCGAAGGCGGAGATTCGCTACCAGCCCAAGGGCGTGGTCGGGATCATCAGCCCCTGGAACTTCCCGGTGAACCTCACCTTCGCGCCGCTGGCCGGGGTGCTGGCGGCCGGCAACCGGGCGATGATCAAGCCCTCGGAATTCACCCCCGCCACTTCCGAGCTGATGGCGGTGATGTTCGCCGGCGCCTTCTCCGACGAGGAGATCGCCGTGGTCACCGGCGGACCGGAGGTCGGCCAGGCGTTCGCAGGGCTGGCCTTCGACCACATGATCTTCACCGGGGCGACGAACATCGCCCGCCACGTGATGCGCGCGGCCGCCGACAACCTGGTGCCGCTGACGCTTGAGCTGGGCGGAAAGAGCCCGGTGATCCTGGGCCAATCGGCCGACATCGCCGTGGCATCGGCGCGGATCATGAACGGCAAGACCCTGAACGCCGGCCAGATCTGCCTGGCGCCCGACTATGTCCTGACCCCGCGCGAGAGCCTGGAGCCGTTCGTGGCCGGGGCCCAGGCCGCGGTCGCCAAGATGTTCCCGACCCTGAAGGACAATCCCGACTACACCGCCATCGTCGCCCAGCGGCACTATGACCGGATCAAGAACTATGTGGACGACGCCCGCGCCAAGGGCGCCCGCATCGTCGAGCTGAAGCCCGATGGCGAGGACCTCTCCCAGCAGGAGCATCGCAAGATCGCGCCGACCCTGATCATCGACCCGACCGACGACATGCTGGTCATGCAGGAAGAGATCTTCGGCCCGGTCCTGCCGGTGAAGACCTATGGCGGCATCGACGAGGCCATCGCCTACGTCAACAAGGGCGACCGCCCCCTCGGCCTCTACTACTTCGGGACCGACGAGGCCGAGCGCGAGAAGGTGCTGAACGCCACCACCGCCGGCGGGGTCACGATCAACGACGTGGTCTTCCATGTGGCCCAGGAAAACCTGCCGTTCGGCGGGGTCGGCCCCTCCGGCATGGGCAGCTATCACGGCGTCGACGGCTTCCGCGAGTTCAGCCACGCCAAGTCGATCTACACCCAGATCAAGGCCGACAAACCGTTGCAGCAGATGCGTCCACCCTACGGCCCGGCCATCCGCAAATACCTGGAAGGGCAGTTGAAGCGCTAGCGGCAAAGCCCCTCACCCCAGAAGTCCCTCTCCCTCGGGAGAGG
>NZ_JAURWM010000320.1 GCF_030654915.1 Phenylobacterium sp.
CCTCTATCGCCGCGGGCGACACCGCAGAGGCGGGCGTTGAAGTTTGGTGCTATGATGACGACATAACCCCCAGCGCAGTCGCCATCGCCCGCTCGGTTCCGTGGCCGGCGCCAGCGCCAGGAAAGCCTTGAGAGTAAGCACATGACCGACGTCCTCGACGCCGAACACCGCACCGGACAGATCCGCATCCACGACGCCGCGGGCTTCGAGGGCATGCGCGTCGCCGGCAAGCTCGCCGCCGAGTGCCTGGATCTGCTGACCCCGCATGTGGTCCCCGGAGCCGTGACCGAAAAGCTCGACGACATGGCGCGCGAGTTCATCCTCGACCATGGCGCGATCCCGGCCTGCCTGTTCTATCGCGGCTACGGCAAGACCACCTGCATCTCCCCCAACCACATCGTCTGCCACGGCATTCCGGGCGAACGCGTGCTGCGCGAGGGCGACATCGTCAATATCGACGTCACCGTCATCGTCGACGGCTGGCACGGCGACACCAGCCGCATGTACGGCGTCGGCGAGATCGCCCCACGCGCCAAGCGCCTGATCGATGTGACCTACGAGTCCATTCAACGCGGCCTGGACCAGGTGAAGCCGGGCGCCCGCACCGGCGATATCGGCCACGCCATCCAGCAGTATGTCGAGTCCATGCGCTGCTCGGTGGTCCGCGACTTCTGCGGCCACGGCCTGGGCAAGGTGTTCCACGACGCGCCCAACATCCTGCACTTCGGTCAGAAGGGCACGGGCGAGGTCCTGCAGCCGGGCATGTTCTTCACGATCGAACCGATGGTGAACCTGGGCAAGCACCCGGTGAAGTTGCTGTCCGACGGCTGGACGGCGGTGACCCGGGACAAGTCGCTCTCGGCCCAATGCGAGCATTCGATCGGCGTCACCGAGACCGGCTACGAGATCTTCACCGGCTCCCCCGCGGGCCTGTTCAAGCCGCCCGTCCAGGGCGGCTGAGCCCCGGTTGGTCGCAAGCCGCGCCGGGTTCGTCCCTTGGGGGATGTTCCGGCCGGCCGCGCCCGCTAGCTCGATCAGGCCTTCAGCCTGCGAGCATCAATTGCCCATCTCCTCCCCCCCCGCGCGGCCGGCGACTTGCCCGCCGCTCGTCGCCGCTGTTCCTCCTGTCAGCCTTTGGGGCCGTCTGGGGTTACTTTATCGCGACGTTCGGCTGGTCCGGCGCCTTGCTGGGATGGTGGCCAGCCGTGGTGATCGGCGGCGGAGGCGGCTTCGCGATCCTCAAAGCCATCGAGCGGATTTGGGTCCGTTGAACAGTCTAGTCGGACAAACCAGACCGGTCTTGCCCCGCTGCGCCAACGCAACCATCGTCACGAGGCGGCGCGGAGGGCCTCGGCGGGCTGTTCTTCAGTTCGGACGAGCTCGCGAATCCAGCACTCTTCGCCGCGGCAATACATGATCATCGTCCCGTCAGAATCGGCGGGAGTCAGCTCGTACTGACCATACCAAGCCTTGTCCTGAGCGGGGTCGCAGTCCAGCAGGATCGCCGCGTCGCCCAG
>NZ_JAURWM010000321.1 GCF_030654915.1 Phenylobacterium sp.
GCCGCCGGCCCCGCCCCCACCCATCCAGGCCCCGCCCGCAGCGTTGGCCCCGCTGCCGCCCCCTCCGCTCTCCCGGACGGAGCTGATCGCCGCGGCCAATGAGGCGGCCGGCGCTTATGCTGACCGATCAAGCGACAAGACCCAAGTGAAGGACGCGCTGATCGGCCGACGGTTCAGCCTTAAGATTCCGTTCGGCTGCGACGGAGCGCAGGTGTCGCCTAGTGGGGCGCAAGCGTTCGCGGAATACGACGCGACCAAGAAGACGCTGAGACTTGTGGCCCGACCAGCGGCTTGGAAGACGCTCCCGCTTGTGCAGGGCCTGGCGGACGTGGACCAGATCGAGTCTGTGGAGGGGTTCTGGGTTCCTCGCCCTTGGAGCGCCTCGGAAGCCTGCCCGCCGCGACGCGACGACGCCATTCCGGTGACGCCGACCGCGCCCACGGCGCCGACCCTGGGCTTGGCCCGGCTGTTCATGACCGGCGGGACCCGCGCGCTTCAGCGTGGCGAGCGTCCCTATGAGTTTGTCCAGAAAATCGCCGATGGCGATGTCGCAGCTCTCTCCCGCAGCTTCAACCTCGTGCTGCAAGGTCGCCTGGTGGGCTTTGATCGATCAACCGCTCTACGGTGTTGGAGCGAATCGACCGCGCATCGGCCCATCTGCCTCTATGCCGTGGAGTTCGACCGGATCGCCTTCGAGAATGGAGCAGATGGCAAGGTCCTGGCCGAATGGCGGGAGTAAGACATTTGACGGCCACCAGCCGCCAAACAACTTCCCCGACCGGCGCTCTGCTCGCCTGTGTCGACAGGTCACGATACGCGAGCGCGGTCTGCGATTACGCGGCCTGGTTTTCTGGACGCACCCAGTCCCCGATCGTCCTGGTGAACGTGGACGAGCCGGGAAAGCCCAACTCCGAAAAGACGTCCGAAGCCTCTCCCATTCTCAGGGCTCGCGAACGCCTGGAGCATGAAGGCGCCGAGGCGATCACCACCCTTGAGCCCGTGGGCCGATTCGCCCGGACGCTCATCGACCTGTCGGCCAGCGCAGAGATGATCCTCATGGGCAAACGGGGGCGGGAGGCCGATGACCGCAGCGCGTTGGGCTCGAATGTGGAACCCGTCGTCCGCGGAACCACCCGCCCCGTCTGTCTCGTTTCGCAGGTCTATTTGCCGATCTCGCGCGCCCTGATCATCCTCGACGCCGATCCGCTCCATAGGCGCGCGGTCAATTTCGTGTCTGCTCACCCTGCACTGCGCGGACTTGAGATGGACCTCGTTCTCATGGACGACGGACTTCCTGGGGCCGCCAGCAAACTGACTTGGGCGCGAGAGCAGCTAAGGCCCCATTCGGCCGGCGTCTTCGCAATGAGCGCCGCCACCCCCGCTGCAGCGGTGCGAGCCTACCGGCGCAACGGCGGCTTTGACCTGTTGATCATCTCACGAGAAGTGGCCCTGGCCGACAAGTCGGCCAGCCTCAAGCAGATTGACCCCCAAAGCATTTGGGCGCAGCGCGCGCCGGTCTTGATCTGTTGAGGTGGCGCGACGGCCCTCTCGTGGGACGGCCAGGTGCGGACCGCCTGGGATGGAAACAGGCATGCCCACCTGAGCGCAAAGGCGTTCGCGGCCCAATTATCGCGTCACGCGCACGACTAAGCATGCCTCGGCCCGAGATCGCACAAATTCACAAGCTTGCTGCGCGGCGACCTCGTTGAAGCCGGCGAACCGCGCTTGATGCAGTTCTCCAGAGGGCACGATTTGCTGCGAGGCGCGGCTGAAACGCTGAGGAAACCGCGCCGCAAGATCGTTGAGGCGTCGACGGCCCTGCTCGCGATGCCGAAACGCCCCCACCTGGATCGACCAACACTCGGCTCCGCAGGCGCCGCTGAGTTCAGTCGGCGCCGGCCAGGCCCTGACGATACCCACCGCCTCCTTGGCCGAGGGAAGCGGATCTTTGGCCCCAAGAAGGGTGGCGACCGGCAAGGTGTCCCCGGCAAATCGCACGGCCAAGGATGTAAAGCTTGCCCGAAGCAACTGCCGCATGAACTGATCACGCGCCGACGCCGTGTTTCCCCCGAGCACCACGGCGATGAAGCGATGGCCATCAGCGACCCCGGACGTGAGCAGGTTAAAGCCGGACGCCCGGATAAACCCGGTCTTCATGCCATCAACGCCGGGCGTCCTGAGCAGGGCGTTGTGCCCGCGAATCCGCGCCCCGCGAAACACGGTCTCCTGCTGCCTAAAGATCGCATATCGCCTGGGATGATCGCGCAGCAGGGCGTGCCCAAGGATCGCCAGATCAAGCGCCGTGCTGACATGCCGCGGGTCGGGCAGCCCCGAGGCATTCCTGAAGGTCGTGTTCTGCATCCCCAACTGACGCGCCTTGGCCGTCATCTGCTTTGCAAACGCCGCTTCGCTGCCCGCCATTTTCTCAGCAAGCGCAGTAGCGACATCATTGGCGGATTTGACCACAAGCACATCCAGCGCTTCGGCGACGCTGAGGTATTCACCCGACCTGAGCCCCAGCTTGGAGGGCGGCCGCGCGGCGGCGCGCGGCGAAATAACAACCTTGTCGGTGAGCTTCAATTCGCCCCGATCGAGAGCCTCGAAGGCCAGGTAAAGCGTCATCACCTTGGTCAGCGACGCTGGGTATCGAACCGCCGCAGCTTGCCGCGAATAGAAGACTTCGCCGCTCGAAGCGTCGACTACGATGGCGGCGAATTTGTTCGGGCTAAAGGCGGAGTCGGCGACCGCGTCGGTGACGAAAACCCAACTCAAAGCCTGGATCATGAGCAACGCGACCAGGCCGGCGCGGCGGGCCACGGTACGACTTGTGAGCACACGACAGCGCCTGGCGCCCAAGGCCATTCCCCCCGACATTTCAATGAATTTGATCCCCGCAGGGTGTGGGCGGTAGGTAAACAGTTCCTAAATTTTCTGACTTAATCCAGCCGACCACCCTCGAGGGCGGTCGCGAAACCTCGAGCCAGACCACGGCGCAGGGCGACAAAGGCGGACGCCTATGGACTGAGGCGGGGGCTCACCGCGCGCCCTGCAGATGCGCTCCTGCGGGCTCGAACAATCGTCTCGTCCGCCCGCGCTCAGCGGCGCCCTACCGGATCATCAGCTGTTCGATCCAGCGACCCGACATCGAGAATTGGACTGGCGTCGATTCCGCCGGCGTTGAGCAAAAAGGCGACCCGCTCCAGGGCCGACACCACGCCCGCCTGCTCCCAGTCCTCAAGGCGCTCGAACCCCGCAGCGAACCGATTTTGCAGGACGTCCGGCGTCGTCGATAGCGTCTTTCGGCCAGCGTCAGTCAGTACGACAACCACACGCCGCCGGTCTTCCGCCGAGCGCCCGCGCACGACCAGAGCCCGATCTTCCAGCTTGTCCAACAAGGCTGTGACCGTGGCTTGACTGAGCCGGGCTGCGTCAGCGATGGCGCCGGCTCCGGCGCCGGCATCGCCCCTCTGCGCGATAATCTGCAAAACAACCATCTGCGAGGCAGTGAGCCCTGCGGTGCGCGACAAGTCGCGAGCCGCGAATTCGGCGGCGCGCACGATCCGGCGGATCGCAATAAGAGCGCTGGTGACCCGAGAATCCATGGCGTGAACGACCGCCCGATGATGAGGGAATTGCGCCTTGTTCCGCAGGAAGAAGGCGCTCGCAAGTCGCCCTTATGACCACGCTCAATTTATTTTGAATACCGAATTATATTAATGCCGAAAGCTCGCCGTCTCTAGAGA
>NZ_JAURWM010000323.1 GCF_030654915.1 Phenylobacterium sp.
AGCCCCAGGTGTGCAGCACGGCGATGAGGCCGATCCGCGCGCCCAGGTGCTTGGGATCGGCGGCGATGGTCTGAAGGGTCTCGGCGGCGGCCTTGAAGAGCAGGTCGTAGACCACGGCCTTGTTCTGGAAGGCGATCGCCGCGATCGGGGCCGGCAGGGTGAAGACCACGTGGAAGTAGGCGACCGGCAGCAGGTCGGCCTGGCGCTCGGTGAGCCAGGCCTTGGCCGCCGCGCCCTGGCACTTGGGGCAGTGGCGGTTGCGGCAGGAGTTGTAGCTCACCGCCAGCCGCTCGCAGTCGTCGCAGCGCGCGACGTGGCCGCCGAGCTCGGCGGTGCGGCAGGCCTCGATGGCCGACATGACCTTGAGCTGCCCGAGGCTCAAGTGTCCGGCATGCGCACGGCGGAAGGCCTCGCCGTGCTGACGCAGGATGTCGGCCACCTCCAGGGATGGCCGCGGCATCGGTTCAGCTGGGCGGCGGCCTCAGATAGGTGAGCGGGCTGGTCACCGCGCCGAGGGTCTTCAGCGCCACCCGGGTGTAGCGGGCGGTGGTGTCCAGCTTCTTGTGACCGAGCAGCACCTGGATCACCCGCACGTCGGTCCGACGCTCGAGCAGGTGGGTGGCGAAGCTATGTCGCAGCGTGTGCATCGACACCGGCTTGTCCAGCGCTGCAGTGGTCGCCGCGACCTTGCAGGCGCGGTTCAGTTGTCGGGCGGTGATCGGCTGGCCCGGATCACGGCCGGGGAACAGCCAGCCCCGCGGCCGGGCCGCCCGCCACCAGCGGCGCAGCAGCTCCAGCAGGTCGGGCGAGAGCATGACGTAGCGGTCCTTGCGGCCTTTGCCCTGCTCGACGCGGATCAGCATGCGGCCGCTGTCGATGTCGCCGACCTTTAGGTGGACGATCTCCGAGACCCGCAGCCCGCAGCCGTAAGCGATGCTGAGCGCGGCCTTGTGCTTCAGGCTCGGCGCGCAGTGCAGCAGCAGCGCCACCTCTTGCGGGCTCAGCACCTGCGGCAGGCGATCTTCCTTCCTCACGCTCGCCAGCCGTTCGCCGAAGCTCGGCCGCGCCAGCGTCACCTTGAAGAAGAACCGCAGCGCCGACACCGCCGCGTTCATCTTGGCTGGTGAGGCGCCTTCGGCGGCCAGATGCAGCTGGTAGCGTCGGAGATCCTCCGGCTCGGTGTGGTCGGGCGGGCGGCCAAGAAACCGGGCGAAGTCGGCCACCACACGGACGTAGTCGTGCTGGGTCTTGGACCCGAACTGCCGGATGGTCATGTCTTCGATCATCCGCTGGCGTAGCGGGGTCGTGGGTGCAGAGGTCATGGGGATCTCCTGTCTGCAGGGTTGACCCCTGATCTCAGACAGGACGGGCGGGCTTCGTCGCTCGCAGCGTGATCACTACCGCGTGCCTCATCCACCCATGCCGCGCGAGCGGCTTAGTCCATTGGCTCCAAGCGGACGCGACAGGCGGGGGTGCGCTCGGCTATCGCAGGTCAGAGGGCCGTGGCGAACATGTAGTTCTCGGCGCCTTCCGAGTCGGCGCAGCGCCTGGATCGCATGAACCACCACATGGAACGCATCGAATGGGAAACCCAGGTCAGCGTTGAGGCCCTGGCGATTTTCGTCCGCGCTTGGTTGACCTCCACGCCGCGCCTGTCAGCCGAAGACCGCGCCGCCGCCCAGGCGGTCGGATTGGAGCGCTATGGCAGCTTCCTCGACACGCTGACCCGCCGCCTGTCGAACGGCCAATCCCTGATGGATCGCCTGTTCGACGCGCCCGACAGGCATGAAAGGGATGTTGGCCAAATTGTCCTACGGCAGCCGACTTAGAGTTCGCACGAACACCAGTTCGGCGATGAGCTCCACGAGGGTCTGGGCGACGATCACCGCCGGAAGAATCGGAACGGCTCCAGGCACGGCCAACGCCAGCGGGAGCACCACGAGTGAGTTCCGCGTTCCGGCGCTGAACGCGACCGCTCGACCGGCTTCCGCTTCGAGACGCGCGCACCGCGCCACGATCCACCCAGCAATCGGGGCCAAAACGGTGAAGGCGAAGTAGACCGGAAGCACGGCCAGCGCCGCAGGGATCGCAGCGTCAAGCTGCGGCAGCATGGCGGCGACAACGATGAAGAGAACGAGCGCCGTCGCCGGCACCGGCAGCAAGCCAAGAGCGCTGACGACCTTTTCCCCGGCGGACTGTCGCCCAGCCCACAGCTGGCAGATGATCGCCAGGCCGAGGGGAATGACGATCAGCCACAGAAATGCATGCAGGAACGGTCCCGCCTGCACGAACCGACCAGCATCCTCGCCGAGGAAAAGACGCAGGTAGACCGGCAATGCGATCATCTGGCCGATGAGCAGGACGGGCGTTGAGGCAAGGAGCAGCCGCGCGTCAGCCCGGCCCAGGTGCGCGAACGTCACCACATAGTCGATGCAGGGGCAGAGCAGTACGAACAGCACGCCGAGCCGCACGAGCGGATCGGCCGGCGTGAACTGGATCAGGACCGCCACCAGCAGGGGGACGACGACAAAGTTCACGCCAAGCAGGACGGATAGGAAGCGCAGGTTGCGAAGCGCCTGACCCAGCGCCGCGACTGGGACCTGTAGGAACGTCACGAACAGCATCAGGGCGAGCGCGGGATTGATCGCGGGTTCTAGTGCCCCCGCCCCAGGGGCCAGGGCTCCCACCAGCCCGCCCACCACAACGGCGCCGATGTAGATCGCGACTTGGCGCGTCTCCAAGGTCTCGCGTAGAGCCACGATGCTCATGCCGCCTGCGCTTCTCTCTGAGCGGCGCGGTTTGACCAGGCAAATCCGACGACTATGGCGATGATCATCAGCAACTGGGCCAGAACCGTCTCGCGGGTCGGATAGATCCCCAGGAAATCGCTACGGGGCAGGCCCGGCCACGGCGTCACCGGGAGATACCCCGCTTCTTGCAAGGCGGCCGTTCCTTTGCCGATCAGCACGACTGCCAGCACCGCGATGAGAGCGGAGCTATAGGCGAAGAACTTCCCGATCGGCAGGGTGCGGCTGTAGCGCATCATCAGGAACGCGATGATGGCCAGCACGACGAGCGCCGCAGCAGCGCCCGCTATCACCGCGCCGCCATTTCCTTGCGTCCAGATGGCTGCATAGAACAGGATCGTCTCAAAGACCTCGCGATAGACGACCACAAAGGCCAACGCGAATAGGAACCAGGCCGAGCGGCGATTGAGGGCGCTGCCAAGCTTGTCGCGGATGTAGCGCTGCCAAGCCTGCGCATGGCTCTTGCCGTGCATCCAAATACCGACCCAGAGCAACACGAGCGCGGCGAACACCCCGCCGAAACCTTCGGTGAGTTCGCGGCTGGCACCGCTGATGGTGATCAACCACGTCGCCGCGGCCCAAGTGGCTACCCCCGCGGCCAGGGCCGCGACCCACCCGCCATGGACGTACGGAAGCACGTCCTGGCGTTGGGCCTTTCTCAGGAAGGTGATCATGGCGACAACGATCAAAATGGCCTCAAGCCCTTCACGCAGAAGGATCGTGAAGGCGGCCAGGAAGCTCGACATCGCCGAGGCCTGGCTTGGGGCCAGCACGGCCTCTGCCTCGGCGAACAGGTCGTCGAGGGCGGTGACGCGCGCGGCGACGGCCTCTTGCGGCTCACCTTTGGCGATGCTCGCCCGCAGGTCGGCCATGGCCCCCTCGATCCGGATCATCAAGGCGTTGTCGCGGGCGGAAAGCACGGCTTCTACCGGCTCGAAGCCGTCGAGATATGCAGACAGCGCCAGGTTGGTCGCGGCCTTTCGGTCGCCCTTGCGATAAGCGCTCAAGGATTGGTCGAGCTTGGAGCGAGCTAGTGAAAGTGTGCCCGCCACCTCGGCGCTGACCACGGCGTCGGCATTGCGCCGCAGGTAGGCGGTGAGTTGCTGCGCGTTCTCCTCGCCGATCTGGTCGGCGAGCGAAGCGGGCGTGACGCCGACCAGCTTCTCTAGGTCGAATTGGCTGCGCAGACTGGGATCGGCCTTCCAAAGAGCCTCGCCAAACGCTGCCTTGTCAGCGGGATAGGCAAACGAACCCGAATAGATCGCGAGGGCCCAACGGTCCTGTGGCGGCAGATGCGCGAAGCTGGCCATACTGGTGCCGTCGAGACCCTGCTCGATCACCTGATAGAGCGCAAAGACACTGCGCTCGCGGGCGCGGGTCTCGTCTGTGAAGGCGATCGGGGGCGGGTCCAACCCTTCGGCCTGCGGGCCGTCGCCGCCGCCGGTGACGCC
>NZ_JAURWM010000325.1 GCF_030654915.1 Phenylobacterium sp.
GAAAAGACGACGCTTTGGCCTCATAAAGAGTTATCGCATTTGGCGTGACGAGGCGTCGCCGACCTGTCGGAGTCGGATCGACCGGCTTGGGGCGGGAGCCCCCGTCAGGCGCTGACGGCGCGCGGCCTCGGCGGGGTCTGGAGCGCGGCGAGAACGGTCTCCGTGCGAAAGCGCTCGTCGTCGAGGCGCTCAAGGCGCTTCCGCAGCGCTTCCACGGTGAGCCTGCGCAGTTCCGCCTCGCCGAAATCATCCCCGGCCGCGAGCAGCCCGGCGATCTCGCCCAGGCCGAGGCCGGAGGCCCGACAACTGGAGATGAACGCCAGGCGTTCGAGCGCCGCATCGTCGTAGAGGCGGATGCCGCGCGGATGGCGTTCGCTCCGCAACAGTCCGCGCTCTTCATAGAAGCGGATGGCTCGGGCCGTGAGCCCGCACATGATGGCGGCCTGGCCGACGGGGATCTTGACGGCCAGACCGGGCCGTTCGACCGACCCTCCCGAAGGGATGCCGGAACGCCGCTTGGTCAGCGAGATGGGCTGTCGCTCGATCTGGCTTTGCATTTCTCACCTCATGGTCTTGGGGGGACGGCGAGCGGCCCCGGGCCCGCCGCCCACGGACTCGCGTCTAAAGGCGTTCGACAATGATGGCCGGTGCCATGCCGCCGGCGGCGCACATGGTGACCAGGCCGCGCTTCAGGTCGCAGCGTTCCAGTTCGTCGAGGATGGTGCCGATCAGGATCGAGCCAGTCGCGCCGATCGGGTGGCCCAGCGCCATGGCGCCGCCGTTCACATTGACCTTGTCACGGTCGAGCTTCAGGTCGCGGATAAACTTCTCGGCCACCACCGCGAAGGCCTCGTTGATCTCGAACAGGTCGATGTCGTCGACGGTCAGGCCGGCCTTGGCCAAGACCTTCTGGGCGGCCGGGACCGGGGCGTTCAGCATCAAGGTGGGGCTGTCGCCCATATTGGCCATGGCCACGACGCGGCCGCGGGCCTTGAGGCCGTGCTTGGCGGCGTAGGCGGGCGAGGCCAGCAGGATGGCGGCGGCGCCGTCGACCACGCCCGAAGAGTTACCCGCATGGTGCATGTGGGTGATCTTCAGGTCCGGATAGACCTGACGGATCAGGTCGCCATAGGTCGTGCCCTTGTCGTCGATGGCGACGTTGGCCAGCATCTCGAAGGCCGGCTTCAGGCCCGAAAGGCCCTCCATGGTGGTCTGCGGACGCGGGAACTCCTCACGGTCCAAAGCCAGGCTGCCGTCCTCGCGATAGACCGGGATCAGCGACTTGTCGAAGTGGCCGCCCTTGATTGCGGCGTCGGCGCGCTGCTGGCTGAGCAGAGCCAGTTCGTCCAGGGCGCGGCGGTCGATGCCTTCCATGGTGGCGATGGCGTCGGCGCAGACGCCTTGCTGGGTCTGCGGGTGACGGGCGCGCAGGCGCAGGTTGCCGCTGTCCATCATCGGCGGGGTCGAGGGATCACCCGTCGAGGAGGTGTAGGACATCATCTCGGTGCCGCCGGCGATCACCAGGTCTTCCATGCCCGACATGATCTGCGCCGCGGCCAGGTTCACCGTGGTGATGCCCGAGCCGCAGAAGCGGTCCAGCGTCATGCCGCTGGCCTTGGTGTCATAGCCCGCGTCGAGCGCCGCCATCCGGCCGAGATCCCCACCCTGCTTGCCGCGCTGGCTTGAGGTGCCCCAGATGATGTCGTCAACTTCGGCCGTGTTGAGGTTGTTGCGCTCGGCCAGGGCCTTCAGGACCGCCGCGCCGAGATGCTGGGGGTGGAAGTCGGCGAGCGCGCCTTTGCCGACCTTGCCGATGCCGCGCGGGGTGCGGCAGGCGTCGATGATGAGAGCTTCGGGCATGATCTCTTCCTTGTTGTGCAATAATCCGTGGCCCGGCTGGGAAGCGCTCCACAGCGCCGCGCCTGACCGTTCAGGCCCCACACTCAGCTACCCGCCGTAGCGGCAGTCCAGCGCAAAACGTCGTTCAAAAATCCTCGCAGCCTGGGGAACCGAAGGGGCGGGATGCTCGTTAACAATTCAGATCGACAGCGAAAGCTGCAGATCCGATCCGCGGAACCTCAGAAATGAGATCCTCGGACCTAGAAGCCCGACGCGATCCCCTCCGGGAGTGAACGCCGGGCTTCACTGCGTCTGGAGCCTGGGTTCCGCGCCAAAACAGCCTCAAATCGCCGTTGCGCTCGCCATCCGGGAACCGACCCCGCCGGTCCATGTTGATTGACATGGACAAGCTGGGAACACTTCAAAGGAGGTGCGACATGAAAGCTAGAGGACTTCTCGCCCTAACGACCGCAGCCATGCTGGTCACGGCCTGCGGAACCACCATGACTGAGCGCGCCGCGACCGGCGGGTTGGCCGGCGCCGCCATCGGCGCGGCGGTGGATAGTTCGGTGGCCGGCGCCCTGATTGGCGGCGCGGCCGGCGCCACCTTGGGTGCGGTGACCACCAAACGCTCTGACAACGTCAATCGTCGCCAGTACTACGACGAGCGCGCCGGCCGATATTACTACTATGACTCTTCGAATGGCCGGTACTACTGGGAAGACGGTAGCCGGCGCTAGCCGCGTCACGGTCGACCGTTAAGCGAGATAGATCGCGGCGCCGCCCGGACCGCGAAAACAACGCGCGGGGGCACGTGCGTGACCGATGCGATTGCTGGCTCCACGGCCTCGGACGCCGCATACATCTCAACCGGCCACCTGCCCGCCAGCGAGGTCGTGCAGTCGCTAATCTCGCGAGCCTATAACCTCTACAAAGGCGACGAGAACGGGCAGACATCGCAGGTCTACCCTGCCCTGGCGCGCGCGCCGAGCGAACTGTTCGGCATCTGCGTGGCCGAAAACGCCGGCCACCTCCACGAGATCGGCGACACCCGCCACGAGTTCTCGATCATGAGCGTTTCGAAGCCGTTTGTGTTCGCCCTGATCTGCGACCAGATCGGCCCGGAGAAGGCGCGCGAACTGCTCGGCGCCAACGCAACGGGCCTGGCCTTCAACTCGCTCGCGGCGATTGAGCAGGGCGACGACGGCCGCACCAACCCCATGGTCAACGCCGGCGCGATCGCGACCACCAGCTTGGCGCCCGGCGGATCGGTCGACGACAAATGGCGCTTTATACATGAGGGCCTGTCGCGCTTCGCCGGTCGAACCCTGGCGATGAACGAGGAGGTCTACGCCTCGGCCTCCGACACCAATTTTCGCAATCGCGGCATCTCGCGCCTGCTGCAGAGCTACGGCCGGATCTACTGCGATCCGCGTGACGCCACCGACCTCTATACCCGCCAGTGCGCGTTGAACGTCAGCGCTCGCGACCTCGCGGTGATGGGCGCCACCCTGGCCGACGGCGGCGTCAATCCGATCACCAGAGATCAAGTGGTCAGCGCGCGGGTCTGCCGCTACGCGTTGTCGGTCATGGCCACGGCCGGCCTCTACGAGACCTCCGGCGATTGGCTGTTCGACATCGGACTGCCCGGCAAGAGCGGGATCAGCGGCGGTATCGTCACCGTCTCGCCTGGCAAGGGAGGATTGGCGACCTTCGCCCCGCGCCTCGACACCGCCGGCAACAGCATCAAGGGTCAACTTGCCGCCAGGTTCCTCTCCCAGCAGCTCGGCATGAACCTGTTCGCCTCCCGGCCGGAGGTCTAGCAGGCGCGGCTCAACGGCCGGCCATCGCCGCCTTCAAGGTCTTGGTGTCCTGCTCCGACCAGTTGGGCGGCTCGGTCACCGCCACCCAGGAGTCGGCGTAGTTGGCGGCCGAGAACACGTGGCCGCGTCCGGGCGGCACCGTTCCCGAGACCATGATATCCACCCCGAGTTGCAGGGCGGTGACGATTGGGATCCACCGGAAAGCCGGTGAGACGTCAGGCCCGCGCGGAGCGTCCATCCAGTCAGGCTGGCGATAGAATATGCTCGGCTCGAAGAAGGTGATCGGATCGCTGGCGTACTGCAGCATCACGATCCGCATCGGCCCCCAGGTCGCGCCCGGAATATTGAGGTGATTGTCCTGGTTGGTGAAGCGGACGGTGGAGCTGTCGCCCGAGATCGGCAGCCAGGCTGGCGAGCCCGGCCGGCGCCCGGCGGTCATGGTCCGCCACATCGTGCTTTGGAACGGCGTGCCGCTCCAAACCGCGCCGTCGAACGGGTCGCCGATCACGCGGAACAGATCGGCCGAACGCTGGGAGTTCAGCGCGCCCAGGCTGAGCCCGTGCAGATAGAGCTTCGGACGGGTTTCCCGCGGCAGGGTCCGCCAATAGCCGTAGACCTCGTCGAACAGGGCCAGGGCGGTCCCCGAACCGTTGTCCGGCTCGATCCACAGCGACAGCCAGCTCGAGAGATAGGAGTACTGGACCGCGACGCTCGCGGTGTCCCCACGATGAATATACTCGACCGTATCGCTGCCGGCCGGATCGACCCAGCCGGTGCCGGTCGGAATGATGATCACCAGCACCGAGCGATCGAAACCGCCCACGCGCTTCAGCTCGGCCAGGGCCAGCTTCGCGCGCTCCTTTGGCGTCTCGGCGTTGTTCAGCCCGGCATAAACTCGGATCGGCTCCATGGCCGGCGCCTTGAGCAGGCCGCTGATCGATTCCCTTGAGGGGCCGGCGACGACGAACTCACGCCCTCGACGCCCCATGTCCTGCCAGGCGATCAGCGAGGCCGCGCTGCCCGCCTTGCCCGGATCGGTCGGCGCGGCGACATCGGTCTCGATACGGGCGTCCAGCTCGCGATAGGAGCGGTCGGCGATGTGCAGCGCCGTGCGGAAAATCACTCCGTCCAGCACCGACCAGAACAGCAGGGCCGCGATCACCGCGCCCAGTAGATAGGCGACCCGGTCGGGCAGCCGGCCCTTCAGCCGCCGGGAGATGACCCGGAAGGTGAGCCGCACCAGCCGCGCGATCGCCATGAAGAAACAGAAGGTCAGAAAGGCGATCAGCCCGACCTGGAACGGATTGGCGTTGTTCGCCAGCGGCATGTCCAGCGCCTCGCGCACCGAGTTCTGCCAGCCGTTCGCCAGCCAGAGGAACACGATGGCGATCACCAGGCAGGCCAGGCCGACGCCCTGCTTCAACCGCTTGGCCAGCCGGCCGTCCGGCTGAGGCAGTTGCACATAGATCCAGGTCCGCTCCAGCAGCAGCCCGATCCCGTAGCCAACCGCCGAGGACAGCCCCGACAGCACGCCCTGCAGCGCGAAATGCCGGGGAATGAGGCTGGGGGTCAGGGAGGCGGCGAAGAACAAGGTCGCCAGCAACAGCCCGGTCAGCGACATCTTCTCCACCCAGGCGGTCAGGCGTTCAGACTTGATCGACATCGCGCAGGAGCCCCTGGTTTCTTGAGACGTCACCCCGAACCGAGCTTAGGCGCGCCCCCACGCCCCCGCAACCCAGACAGGCAATCTCCACGGACTCTCCTTCGCGCGACCACTTAGCCGGAGATTCAGCATTGGGTTGACGCGTAGGCGCGTGTCAGGCGCGATGGCCCCGTTGAGGCGGCCAGGATCGGAGCGCCGCGCCAGGAGTCCCCGATGATTGAAGCATCCTGCCACTGCGGCGCGATCTCGTTCGCCGTCGAGATCGCGCCCGACCAGGTCAACGACTGCAATTGCTCGATCTGCCGGCGCTACGGCACGCTGTGGGCCTACTACCGGCCCGCCGAGGTGCGGTTCGCCGCCGAGAACGGCCCCACCGACATCTACCAGTGGGGCGACCAAACACTTGAATTCCATCGCTGCCGCATCTGCGGCTGCGTCACCCATTGGTCGGCGGTGAACCCGGCCCGCGAGCGTATGGGAATCAACGCCCGGCTGATGGCGCCGCAGGTGCTCGCCGCCATCTCGGTGCGGCACGGCGACGGCGCCTCGCGGTAGGGCGAGAAGACACCCCCATCGCCACCTTAAGTCGCTTAATAAACTTTTAGCGAGAGTTCCTTAACCGACGCTTCTCCAAACTCGGCCTTGAGCGCGAACGCCACGCCCCACCAGGCTTGGCGACGCGGCCTCGGAGATTTTCGGTTTTCACCAGCTCGTCGGCCCTTGGGCGGACAAGCTTCACCACACTCGCATGTTGCTCAGTTTCGTTCGCGTCCCGGTTCCCCGCGTCGCCTGAAGTCTAGCGACGTCAAATTTGAACCGCGCCCACCCGCGCGGCGGCAGGGAAGACAAAACTGATGACGACGTACACGGTCACCGACCCCTTCGATTCCTCCGCGCTGGGCTCGCTGCGCTATGGGATCGCGAACGCCGTCGTCAACGACTACGACACCATCAACTTCGGCGGGGACCTGCTCATAGCCCCCGGCACCGACCTGCCCGCCCTCACGTCCGACCTGACCTTCAGTGGGGGAAAACTAACGCTGCTGGGCTACCTTGATGTCGGAAGCGTCGCCTTGACGCTCGCGACCGACATGAGCCTGTACGGCCTGCGGGACACGGGGGGCTCCCTGTCGCTGTCGTCCGGCGTCACGCTGACGTTCGACGGCCCGACCGACACGTCCCTCGCCCTCGCCATCAGCGGCGACGGCGTCCTGAAGATCATCACCGCGGGAACACTGACGCTGTCGGGGACCAACAGCTATTCTGGCGCCACGACAGTGCACGCGGGGGGCACGCTCTCGATAGCCTCCGACAGCAACCTGGGCTCGGGCGCGGTGAACCTGGCGAGCTTTACGGCGCTGAAGGTGACCGGCGCCACCACCATCGACAACGCCATCTCCCTGGCGGGTCCAACGACCTACGACTCCGCCGTCGATCAAACCCTGTCCGGCGACATCTCCGGGGCTGGCGGCCTCACCAAGACCGGGGCAGGAACCCTGACCCTGTCGGGTTCGAACACCTATGCCGGCGATACACTGGTGAGCGGCGGCACGCTCTCGGTGGCCTCCGACGGCAATCTGGGCGCCGGCGAGGTGAGCCTGGCCAGCGGTACGACGCTGAAAGTGACTGGCTCGACGACCATAGATAACGTCCTCTATCTTGAGGGTTCCGCCACCTACGACGCCGCCGCCAACCACACGCTGTCAGGCATCGTCTTCGGCATCGGCGGCCTCACCAAGACTGGGGCTGGAACCCTGACGCTGTCGGGCTCCAACAGCTATTTGGGCCAAACGGCGGTCAACGCGGGCACGCTCTCGGTGGCCGACGACAGCAACCTGGGCTTCGGTTCGGTGGTGCTGGGCGGCGGCACGACGCTACAGGTGACCGGCCCGACGACCATCGACAACGCCCTCAGCCTTGCGGGTTCCGCCACCTACGACGCCGCCGCCAACCAGACGCTGTCCGGCACGGTCAACGGCGCCGGCGGCCTCACCAAGATTGGGGTGGGAACCCTGACGCTGTCCGGGACCAACGGCTATTTGGGCGACACGACGGTCAACGTGGGCACGCTCTCGGTGGCCGGAAACAGCAACCTGGGCCTCGGTTCGGTGGTGCTGGGCGGCGGCACGACGCTACAGGTGACCGGCGGCATCACCAAGTCCATCACCCTCCTGGGTTCAGCGACCTACGACGCCACCGTTAATCAGACGATGTCCGGCGTGATCGGCGGCAGCGGCAGCCTCACCAAGACCGGGGCCGGCGAGCTGACCCTGTCGGGCTCCAACACCTATGGCGGCTCGACCACGGTGAGCAGCGGCACGCTCTCGGTGGCCGTCGACGGCAATCTGGGCGCCGGCGTGGTGAACCTGGCCAGCGGCACGACGCTGAAGGTGACCGGGTCCACCTCCATCGACAACGCCATCTCCCTGACGGGTTCAACGACCTACAACTCCGCCGGCGATCAAAACCTGTCCGGTGTGATCTCCGGCTCCGGCAGCCTCACCAAGACCGGGGCCGGCGAGCTGACCCTGTCGGGCGTCAACACCTATGGCGGCACGACCACGGTGAGCGGCGGCACGCTCTCGGTGACCGCCGACGGCAATCTGGGCGCCGGCGTGGTGAACCTGGCCACCGGCACGACGCTGAAGGTGACCGGCGCCACCACCATCGACAACGCCTTCACCCTGACCGGTTCAACGACCTACAATTCCGCCGTCAATCAGACTCTGTCCGGCGACATCTCCGGCTCGGGCAACCTCACCAAGACCGGGGCCGGAACCCTGACGCTGTCGGGCTCCAACACCTTTACCGGCAACCTGGTTGTGAACGCCGGCACGGTGGCGCTGAGCGGCGGTTCAGCGATCGCCGACACCTCCGCGGTCTGGGTCTACGGCGGGACGCTGCGGCTCGACGCGGACGAAACCGTGGGCTCCATCGCCGGCCCGAGTGGCGAGATCGCGCTCGGCGCCAACCGCCTGACCACCGACAGCAGCGACGCAACCACCTTCAGCGGCGTGATCTCCGGCGCCGGCGGCCTCACCAAGGCAGGGACCGGAACCCTGTCGCTGTCGGGAACCAACACCTTCACAGGCGATGTCACGGTGAGCGGCGGCACGCTGGTGCTGAGGAATCAGGGGGCGCTCGCCGACACGGTCGCGGTCACCGTCAACGACGGGACGTTGTTGGGGATCGCCAACAACGAGGTCGTGGGCTCCATCGCCGGCGCCGGCGCGATTGAACTCGTGGGCGATCTGTCCACCGGCGGCGACAACACCTCGACCACCTTCAGCGGCGTGATTTCGGGCGCTGCAGGCTCCCTCACCAAGACCGGGTCAGGGACCCTGACGTTGTCGGGCGCCAATACCTTTGGTGACGGCGCCGTCGAAGGCGTCATCATCACGTCCGGGACCTTGAACGTGACGGGCAGCCTCACCTCGTTCGTCAACATCGCCTCCGGCGCCACCCTGAGCGGGACGGGCACGGTGGGTTTGCTGAACATAGCTGGAACCCTGGCGCCCGGCGCCTCGCCCGGCATCCTGCGCACTGGAACGCTTAACTTCGCCTCGTCCGGCGTCCTCAAGGCCGAGATCGGCGGCGTCACGGCGGGCCTCTACGACCAGTTGCAGGTGAGCGGCGCGGTGGCGCTGAACGGCAGCACCCTGAATGTCACCCTGTTCGGCGGTTTCACCCCCACCGCCACCAGCAGCTACGTGCTGATCGCCAACGACGGCGCCGATGCGGTGAGCGGAACCTTCACCGGCCTGGCCGAGGGCGCGACCGTGACGGTCGGCGCGGTCAAGTTCGCCATCAGCTACGTCGGCGGCGACGGCAACGACGTGGTCCTGACCTACACCGCGCCGGC
>NZ_JAURWM010000328.1 GCF_030654915.1 Phenylobacterium sp.
CACGACACCTATTACGTCGTGGCCCACTTCCACTACGTGCTCAGCCTCGGCGCCGTGTTCGCGATCTTCGCGGGCTTCTACTACTGGTTCGAGAAGATCTGGGGCGTGAAGTACCGCGAATGGCTCGGCCAGCTGCACTTCTGGGTCATGTTCGTCGGCGTGAACCTGATCTTCTTCCCGCAGCACTTCCTGGGTCTCCAGGGCATGCCGCGCCGCTATATCGACTATCCTGAGGCGTTCACCCTCTGGAACCAGGTGTCTTCGTGGGGTTACCTCGTGACCATGGTCGGCGTTGTCGTCTTCCTGATCGTTCTGATCGAAGCCGCCATCTCGCGCCGCAAGGCCGAAGCCAACCCGTGGGGCGAAGGCGCCACGACGCTGGAGTGGACCCTGTCCTCGCCGCCGCCGTTCCACCAGTTCAATGAACTGCCGGTGGTGAAGCCGGACCTGCACTAGGTCCAGCTCGCCAAAGACTTCAGGGGCGCGGGCTGGGACAATCCAGCGCGCGCCCTTTGGTCGTTTTGAGAGTAATGTAATGGCTATGTCGCCAGCCCTTCCTCGTACGAGCGCGCCCCCGCGGTGGCAGGACTATGTCCAGCTGTTGAAGCCGCGCGTGATGTCGCTGGTGATCTTCACCGCGATCACCGGAATGGTCTGCGCCGACTCCTCGGTGAACCCGATCCTGGGGGCGATCGCGATCTTCTGTATCGCCGTGGGCGCGGGCGCCTCGGCCTCGTTCAACATGTGGTTCGACGCCGACATCGACGCCAAGATGCGGCGCACGCGCGCCCGTCCGGTGCCGTCCGGCAAGGTCCAGGGCTCCGACGCGCTCGCCCTGGGCGGGGTGTTGTCGATGTTCTCGGTCATGCTGCTGGGCATGACCGCCAACTGGCTGGCCGCCGGCCTGCTGGCCTTCACGATCTTCTTCTACGCCGTCGTCTATACGATGTGGCTGAAGCGCTCGACGCCCCAGAACATCGTCATCGGCGGCTTGGCCGGCGCCTTGCCGCCGGTCATCGGCTGGGCCGCGGCCACCGGGACAGCGCCGATGAACGCCTGGTTGCTTTGCGCGATCATCTTCATGTGGACCCCGCCGCACTTCTGGGCGCTCTCGCTCTACACCAGCGAGGACTACGAGAAGGCTGGCGTGCCGATGATGCCGGTGACGGCGGGCGCGGCCTCCACCCGTAAGCAGATCCTGATCTACAGCCTGTTGTTCGTGCCGCTGTGCATCGTGCCGGTGTTCACGGGGCTGGGCGGGCTGACCTATCTGGCCGTGGCCGGTTTGGGCGGCCTGGTGTTCCTGGTCCTGGCCTGGCGGGTGTTCAAGAGCCGGGCTGGCGAAGCCGCCGGCGAGCGCAACGACGATGGCCTCTATGACGTGAAGGGCGGCTCCAAGGACGCTCGCAACCTGTTCGCGTTCTCGATTCTCTACCTGACCCTGCTGTTTGCGACCTTGCTGGCTGAGCACGCGCTCGGCCTGCCGGGCGTCGGAGTGCTGTAAGTGAGCGAGCCCAAGCCCGACCCAACCATCGAGGCGCGCGCGCGCCGGGGGCGCAACATCGCCCTGGCGCTCGGCCTCGTGCTGTTCGTCATCCTGGTGTTCGTGGTGACCGTCGTGCGTATGGGAGGTAATATTGCCTTCCGTCCGCTCTAAGCCCGAGTCTTCGCCGCAGGCGAAGCGCAACGCCAAGGTCGGCATGATCTGCGCGATGGGGTTCGTCGCCATGATCGGCGCGGCTTACGCCTCGGTGCCGCTTTACAAGGCTTTCTGCCAGATCACCGGCTTCGACGGCACGGTCCGCAAGGCCGAGGTCGCGCCCGACAAGGTGCTTGACCGCAAGCTGACCATTCGCTTCGACGCCAACGTCCGCGAACTGCCGTGGAAGTTCACCGCCGAGCAGGCGACGCAAGATATTCGAATCGGCGAAACCGGCCTGGCCTTCTTCAAGGTCACGAATAACGGTGATCGTCCGATAACTGGCCGCGCGATCTACAACGTCGTCCCGGAAGCAGCCGGCGCCTATTTCCAGAAGCTCGAGTGCTTCTGCTTCTCCGACCAGACCATCGCGGCCGGAGAAACCATTGAATTTCCCGTGGTTTACTTCGTCGATCCCAAGTTCGCCGAGGACTTTGAGACCAAGGGCAAGGGCGAGGTCACCCTCTCCTACACCTTCTTCCCGTCCGTCGAGGGCGCACGCGGCGAAAAGCACGCGGACAGCTCGGCGACAATCCAATCTTCCGGCCTTGGCGTAACGGCCAAGGCGGGGCTATAGCGTCACGCGAATTGTCTTTCGCCAACTCGAGAGAGGGGTTGGCGTCAGTATGAACTGATAGGGGTTAGGACCGAAATGGCCCACGGCGAAGTCAAACACGACTACCACTTGCTGCCTCCGAGCCCATGGCCGCTCGTGGGTTCCGCCTCCGCCGTCATCATGGCGCTGGGCGGCGTGGTCTGGATGAAGGGCCTGTTCGGCCTCCCGGAAGGCACCTGGTGGCTGTTCGCCGCCGGCTTCGCCGGTGTCATCTACACGTTCTGGGGCTGGTGGTCGGACGTGATCAAGGAATCGAAGGCTGGCGATCACACGCCGGTTGTTTCGATCGGCCTGCGCTACGGCATGATCATGTTCATCATGTCCGAAGTGATGTTCTTCGTGGCCTGGTTCTGGATCTTCTTCGAAATGGCGCTCTTCCATGAGCACCGGACCCTGTCGTCCATCGAAGAAGTCCGCACAGCCTGGGCCACCTGGCCGCCGCAGGGGATCGAGACCGTTCCGGCCTGGAACCTGCCGCTGCTGAACACCTTGATCCTGCTGCTCTCGGGCACCACGGTGACCTGGGCGCACCACGCGATCCAACAAGGTGACCGCAAGGGCACCAAGCTCGCCCTGATCCTGACGATCGCCCTTGGCGCGGTCTTCACGATGGTCCAGGTCTACGAGTACCACCACATCCTGACGCACAAGTACTTCTTCGGCGCCGAGGATCAGGCCAACTCGGGCCTGTACGGTTCCTCCTTCTTCATGGCGACCGGCTTCCACGGCTTCCACGTGCTGATCGGCACCATCTTCCTGGCGGTCTGCCTGATCCGTCTGCTGCGCGGCGGTTTCACCCCGCAAAAGCACTTCGGTTTCGAGGCGGCGGCCTGGTACTGGCACTTCGTCGATGTCGTCTGGCTCTTCTTGTTCGCCTTCATCTACGTGGTGTTCGGCGGAGCCGGTCACTAAGGCCCGAGACATGAGAAGCCCCAATCCGCTTTTGGCGGGCCTTCGCGGCCGCTGCCCGAACTGCGGAGAGGGGCGACTCTTCGAAGGCTTCCTCAAGGTCGCGCCCCGCTGCGGATCTTGTGGCTACGACCTGGCCAAGGCCGACTCTGGAGACGGCCCCGCGGTCTTCGTGATCCTGATCGCGGGCTTCTTCTGCGCCTTTCTGATGCTCTATACCGAGCTGACCTTCGCGCCCCCGATCTGGGTGCATATCGTCATCTTCCTGCCCCTGACCCTGGCCGTGTGCCTGGGTCTGCTCCGCCCGCTGAAGGGCGTGATGCTGGCGGCCCAGTTCTCGAACAACGCGTCTGAATCCCGTCATGACTGAACCTGCTCGCCGTTGCCCGGTGGGCCTGACGATCGCCGTGGCGATCTCGCTCTCCATCCTCATCGGTCTGGGCGTCTGGCAGCTGCAGCGGCTGGCCTGGAAGGAACACCTTCTGGAACGCGTCGCCGCCCTCCAGGCCGCGCCGGCTCAGTCCGCGGCCGTCGCCCTGGAGCGAATGGCGGCCGGCGCCGATCTCGATTTCGCCCGTGTCAGCATTGAATGCCCAGGCCTGGCCAGCGCCCCCTATGTCCAGCTCTATTCGGTCCGCGACGGTACGCCCGGCCAGCGGTTGATCTCGGCCTGCGAGATCGCTGAAGGACCCTATCGCTCGATCCTGGTCGACCGAGGCTTTGTCGCCGACAGCGTTTCGGCCCGGCCGAAAACCGACGCGGCCGATCGCACGCCGATCACGCTCGTCGGCGTGCTGCGTGTCCCGGAGAAGGGCAATTTCGTCAGCCCGCCGAACGACGTGGCCGGCAACAGCTGGTACGTCCGCGACGTGGCGGCCATGGCCAAGGCCCTGAAGGCCGACAAGCCCGCGCCGTTGGTGCTGATGGCCGAGACCCCCTCGAACCCCGACTGGAAGGCGCTCGATCCCGCGCCCCTGCCGGCTCAAATCACCAATCGCCACCTCGAATACGCCCTGACCTGGTTCGGTCTTGCTGCGGCCCTGGTCGGCGTCTATGTCGCCATGCTTTGGCGCAGACGGAAGACGTGATGCGGTATGTCTCCACCCGGGGGGAAGCGCCCCCAGTCGGCTTCATCGATGCGGTTCTGGCTGGGCTAGCCCCGGACGGCGGCCTCTATGTTCCGCAGGAATGGCCGACCTTCAGCCGTGAAGAGATCGCGGCCTTCGCCGGCCAGCCCTACCACCACGTCGCCACCGAGGTGCTGTCGCGCTTCGTCGGCGACGAGATCGCGCGCGAAACCCTGGCCGAGATGTGCGTCGAGGCCTACGCGACCTTCACGCACGCCGCCGTGGTTCCGGTCCGCCAGCTCTCGGCGGGCGGCTTCATGGCCGAACTGTTCCATGGCCCCAGCCTCGCCTTCAAGGATGTGGCGATGCAGCTCTTGGCGCGGTTGTCCGACCATGTGCTGGGTCAGCAGAACCGCACCCAGACCATCCTCTGCGCCACGTCCGGCGACACCGGCGGCGCGGCCGTCGAGGCCTTCCGAGGCCGGTCCAACACCAAGATCGTGGTGATGTTCCCCGACGGCCGGATTTCAGAGGTCCAGCGCCGCTTCATGACCACCGCGGCCGAGGACAATGTCCGCTGCGTGGCCGTGGCCGGCGACTTCGACGACTGCCAGGCGATCCTCAAGACTTCGCTGCAAGACGCCGCCTTGAAGCAGGCCGTGGGCCTGTCGGCCGTGAACTCGATCAACTTCGCCCGCATCGTCGCCCAGAGCGTCTACTACTTCACCAGCGCCGTGGCCCTGGGCGCGCCGCATCGCGAGATCGCCTTCGCTGTCCCGTCCGGCAACTTCGGCGACGGTTTCGCGGGCTTTGTCGCCAAGCGCATGGGCCTGCCCATCGCCAAGATCATCATCGCCACCAACTCCAACGACATCCTGGCCCGCGCCTTCGAGGACGGCCGCTACGTCCGTGGCGTCACCGCCCCGACCCAGTCGCCGGCCATGGACATTCAGTCGGCTTCGAACTTCGAGCGGCTGTATTTCGAGTGCGTTCGCCGCGACGGCGTCGAGACGGCCCGCGCCTTCGCCGCCTTCGCCGA
Organism: Phenylobacterium sp.; assembly: GCF_030654915.1. Lineage (GTDB taxonomy): Bacteria > Pseudomonadota > Alphaproteobacteria > Caulobacterales > Caulobacteraceae > Phenylobacterium. The sequence goes on from NZ_JAURWM010000328.1 coordinate 5,331, forward strand.
GACCGGCGGCATGGACATCCCGCCCCAGGCGCTCGCCGCCATGCGCGAGACCTTCACCGGCGTCTCGATCAGCGAGGGCGAGACCGCCCGAACCATCGTCGCCACCTTGCGCGAGACCGGCGAACTGATCGATCCGCACACCGCCGTCGGCGTGGCCGGCATGCAGCGAGCTCGCGGCGTCACCGACGCGCCGATCGTGGTGCTGTCCACCGCCCATCCGGCGAAGTTCCCAGACACCGTCGCGGCGGCCACCGGCGAGACGCCGGTCATGCCGCGCACCGCTTCTCATCTGGCCGGCAAGGACGAGCGGTTCGACCGACTGCCCGCCGACGCCGACACCATCAAGGCCTACGTGATGGCCTTTGCCGAAGGCTGACCCTCTGCCCACCGTCCACACGCTGAAGAATGGTGTTCGCGTCGTTTGCGACCCCATTGATGGACTTGAAACCCTGGCCTTGTCGGTTGTCGCCGGCCGGGGCGCACGCTCCGAGGACGAGGCCCGCTCCGGCTGGTCGCACCTTTTGGAGCACATGGTCTTCAAGGGGGCGGGCGAGCGCTCGGCGCGCGATATCGTCGAGGTGATCGAGGCCGAAGGCGGCCAGATCAACGCGGCCACCGGCTATGAGCGCACCAGTTTCCAGATCCGCGCCCTCAAGGGCGGCCTCGACCTCGGCTGCTCGGTGCTGGCCGATCTGGTGCTGCGCCCGACCATGGACGCCGGCGATCTGGTCCGCGAGATCCAGGTGGTCGGCCAGGAGATCGCCGAAGCCGCCGACACCCCCGACGACCACGTCTTCGAAATGGCCCAGGAAGCCGCCTTTGGCGGTCAACCGCTAGGCCGGCCGATCCTGGGCACGGACGAGTCGATCGCTCGGGCGAGTACGCAGACCCTGTCGGACTGGCGCGCGGCGCTCTACGCGCCCGACAGCCTGGTGATCGCCGCCTCCGGCGCGGTGAACGAGGCCGAGCTGCTAGATTTGGCCGAACGCGACTTCGGCGGCGCGGTCGGGGAGGGCGCGGCGGTTCCGCCGTCGGCGGGCTTCACCGGCGGGACCCGCACGACCTCCAAGGCGCTGGAGCAGGCCAATCTGGTCTTCCTGTTGCCGGCCGTGGGCGTCCGTGACGAGGCCTATTTCGCCTTGCGCCTCTATGCCGAGATCCTCGGTGGCGGCATGGCCTCGCGGCTCTTCCAGGAAGCTCGTGAGAAGCGCGGCCTGGCCTATGCGGTCGACTCCTATTCCGAGACCTATGCCGACACCGGCGTGCTGGGGATCTTCGCCGGCTGCGCCGCCAAGGACGCCGCCGAACTGGCCCGGGTGGCCGCCGGCGAGGTCCAGGGCATGGCGACCCGCATCGAGCCCGCCGAGCTGGCCCGCGCCAAGGCCCAGCTCAAGGCCTCGATGTTCATGGCCCGCGAGCAGCCGCTTTCGCGTTCTGAACAGGCCGCGGCCCAGGTGCTGCTGTTCGGCGCCACCCTGCCGACCGCCGAACTCGCCCAGCAGATCGACGCCGTGACCGCCCAGGACATCATCGCGCTCGGCCAGCAGATCCTGGCTCCCCGCCGCGCCGCTGTCAGCGTGCTCGGCCCCAAGAGCGCGCTGAAAGCGGCCGACGCCTTCCAGAACGCGTTGTTCGTCTAGTCCTCTCCGGTCTTGACGCCGGCCCCCCAATCCCGCGAGGCTGCGCCATGGCCTTGTTGGATTGGATCGCCCCGGAGAGCGGGCTGCGGATCGAGGGCGACGGGGTTCGCCTGCGACCGCCGCGCGCCGCCGATTTCGCCGAATGGCGTGACCTGCGCACCCAGTCGCGGGATTTTCTGCAACCCTGGGAGCCGACCTGGCCGGCCGATGATCTGAGCCGTGCGGCTTTCCGCCGCAGACTGACCGCCTATGCGCGCGATCAGGAAGCTGGGACGGCGTTTCCGTTCTTTGTCTTCCGAAGCCGTGACGACGCCCTGACCGGCGGCATCACCCTTTCCAACGTCCGGCGCGGCGTCGCCCAGATGGGATCGGTCGGCTATTGGTGCGGTCAACCCTTTACCAGACAAGGCCAAACGCTCGCCGCGGTGCGCGCGCTTACGATGTTCGCCTTCCGGACCTTGGCGCTGCACCGGCTGGAGGCCGCCTGCCTCCCGCGGAACGACGCATCACGCCGATTGCTCAACCGCGCCGGGTTTCGAGAAGAGGGGCTCGCTGAGGCTTATCTGAAAATTAACGGCGTTTGGAGCGATCATGTCCTGTTCGGTCTCGTCTCGCCATTAACGGCGCCCGAGGCGTCGGACAACGGAGTGTCTGTTTAGCGTGCGCACGGCAAAATGCCGGACCGCGCGGCGGCGCGTTAGCCTATAACGTCTTGAGGCGATGCCGAACGATCGTTGGAGCTGGGACGCCACGACAACGCTAGAAGCGTTGGGCGCGGCTGACGTAGTTCTCTGGCTCTGGGAGCCCGAGAAGGATCGTCTGCGTTTGACCGGCGCGTCGCGAGCGCTTGGTCTGGGGCCGCTGGCTCCTGAATGTTCATCGGCGGCGCTTCGCGCCCTGGCCCTGCCGCCGGATCGGGCGCTGGCCGAAGATATTCTCCGCGTCCAGGAGCCTGGCTCACCGATCGCCGTGCGGGTGCGCATGCGCGGCGGCCAGGTCTGCATCTGGCGCGGTGTCTGGCTGGAGGAGGGCGGCCTGCGCGCCGCCGGCGTGATCGCCCCCGAGGTCAGGTTCGCCTCCGCCGATCTCGACAGCCTCACCGGCCTGCTTGACCGCAAGACCTTCATCGCCCGGGCGCGCGAGCGCCTGCAGAGCCCCGGCCAGCATGAGCTGGTGGTGGCCGACCTTGATCGCCTGCGCCGCCTGAACGAGGCGCTCGGTCATGAGCGCGCCGATCTGGTGCTGGCGGCGCTCGGTTCGCGTCTGGCCGCCGCCTTCCCGCCAAACGCCCTGCTGTCGCGGGTGGGCGAAGACGAGTTCGCCGTCCTGGCTCCGATCTCGCGGCCCTCCGCCGCCGAGACCCTCCGCCTGGCCC
>NZ_JAURWM010000332.1 GCF_030654915.1 Phenylobacterium sp.
AGCGGGTGCCGTTCTTCTTCATCAGGGTCGATCCAGCCGGCAACGTCTCCAAGCGACTGGACGGCGCCGGCTTCCCGTTCGCCCGTCATGGCGGCGGTTGCCCGCTGTGGTCGGTGCACCAGGCGTTCAAGACGCCGCGCGAGATCGTCACCCAGTGGCTGGAGTTGCCGGACGGCCAGCGGTTCTTCTCGATCGCCCGCACGGTGACGGCCGGCGGCGGGGCCTATGGCGCCCCGAAGGTGGAGCGCGCCATCGCGCTGGGCTGCGCGGCCGAGCACGCTCATCGGCTGATCTACACGCAGAATCGACCGGGGTTCGGGCCAGAGACCGCGACCCCGATCGGGGTCACCTGCCGGCTCTGCCATCGCACTGAATGCACGGCCAGATCCGCCCCGCCGATCGGCCGGCAGATCCTCTCCGACGACATCCGGCGGACCAGCGCGCCGTTCGGGTTTTCGGACAGCTGAACGAGGCGAGCTGCTCGACGCCGAACTCGCCTAACACCGATTAGGGGCTTCAAAGCGAGGCGCTTCCGTGCAGTAAAGCGGCCTGCACGATTGGTCCGTCGCCGACGCGGCGGACTGTAGGACGCTTTTATTGAGAGCCCAGTACGCAAATGGACATCAGCAACGCCCTCTCGGTCGACGACATCCTGCACGCCTTTGTGGAGGGCGAGCTGCTGCCGGGAACCGGTGTGGATCCCGCCGCATTCTGGACCGCGCTTGAACAGGTCCTGGCCGACTTCACCCCCCGCAACGCCGAATTGCTGGCGAAGCGCGATGCCCTGCAAGTTCAAATAGATGCATGGTGGAGCGAACGTCGCGGCCGCCCCGTGGACGTCGCCGAGCAGATCGCGTTCCTACGTGAAATCGGCTATCTGCTGCCTGAGCCCGGCGCCTTCCAGATCGCGACGGAAAACGTCGATCCGGAGATCGCAACCCTGGCCGGCCCACAGCTCGTCGTGCCCGTTTCGAACGGACGGTTTGCTCTGAACGCAGCGAACGCGCGTTGGGGCAGCCTCTATGACGCGCTTTATGGCACCGACGCCCTGGCCCCGCCGACCGGCGCGAAGGGCTATGACACCGAACGTGGCGGCAAGGTCATCGCATTTGCGCGCGCCTTCCTCGACCGCGTCGCGCCGCTTTCGACCGGCTCCCACGTGGACGCGACCTCCTACACCGTGGCGAACGGCGCGCTCGTCGTGGCGTTGAACAACGGCCAGAACGCCGCCCTCGCGACCCCAGCGCAGTTCGTCGGCTGGCGCGGCGGCGCCGAGGCGCCTGAAGGCGTCCTGCTGCGTCACAACAGCCTTCACCTTGAGATCCAAATCGACCGCCAACACTCGATCGGCAAGGACGACCCCGCCGGCGTCGCCGACGTGCTCGTCGAGGCGGCGCTGACCGCCATCCAGGACTGCGAAGACTCGGTCGCCGCGGTGGACGCCGAGGACAAGGTCGGCGTCTATCGCAACTGGCTGGGCCTCATGCGCGGCGATCTCTCGGCCAGCTTCGCCAAGGGCGGACGCACAGAAACCCGCCGCCTGGACGACGACCGTCGCTACACCGCCGCGGGCGGCGGCGACCTGACCCTGCGTGGCCGTAGCCTGATGCTGGTGCGCAATGTCGGCCACCACATGACCACGGACGCGGTGCGCTACAACGGCGAGACGGTCTTCGAGACCGCCGTCGACGCGCTGATCACGGTCACCGCCGCGCTGCATGACCTGAAAGGCGGCCGGCTCAACAGCCCGGCCGGCTCGGTCTACGTCGTGAAGCCCAAGATGCACGGACCCGACGAGGTCGCCCTGGCCGTGCGCCTGTTCGACCTGGTCGAAGACGCGCTTGGCCTGGAGCGCAACACCGTCAAGCTCGGCGTGATGGATGAGGAGCGCCGCACCAGCGCCAACCTCGCGGCCTGCATCCACGCCGCGCGTGATCGGATTGTGTTCATCAACACCGGCTTCCTTGACCGCACCGGCGATGAGATCCACACCGCCATGGAAGCCGGCCCCGTGGTCCGCAAGGACGCCATCAAGGCCGAGCCCTGGCTGCCGGCCTATGAGAAGCGCAACGTCGAGATCGGCCTGGCCACCGGATTCCCCGGCCGCGCCCAGATCGGCAAGGGCATGTGGGCGGCGCCCGACCAAATGCAGGCCATGATGGCCGCGAAGATCGGCCACCCCAAGGCCGGCGCCAACACCGCCTGGGTCCCCTCGCCCACCGCCGCCGTGCTGCATGCGCTGCACTATCACGAGGTCGATGTGCCGGCGCTTCAAGCCTCGATGGGCACGGCCGGCGCCACCGGCCTGGACGATCTGCTCACCCCGCCGCTGGCCCACTCGAACTGGAACGCCGCCGACGTCCAGGAAGAGCTGAACAACAACGCCCAGGGCATCCTTGGCTATGTGGTCCGTTGGATCGACCAGGGCGTCGGCTGTTCGAAGGTCCCGGACATCCACGACGTGGGCTTGATGGAAGACCGCGCGACCCTGCGGATCTCCAGCCAGCACATCGCAAACTGGCTGCACCACGGGATCTGCACGGAAGAACAGGTCCGCGAAACCTTCGGCCGTATGGCCAAGGTCGTGGACGGCCAGAACGCCAACGATCCGCTCTACCAGGCTATGGCGACCGATCCGGCCGCCAGCATCGCCTATCAGGCCGCGCTGGAACTGGTCTTCGAGGGGCGCACGCAGCCGAACGGCTATACTGAGCACATCCTCCAGCGTCGGCGTCGCCAGCGTAAGGCCGAATTGGCGGCCGGCTAAGGTCGGGACGGGCGCGCGTCAAGGCGCGCCCGTCGCCACATCGGACGCCAAAATGCGCCTCGCCCGGCGGGCGTAGCGCTTCCAAGATCAAAGAAACTAGAGTGGGCGCGGTGAATTCGCCGCCCCCTATGAGTCGCAGCTTAGAGCGAGCGAGCTAGACGCAGGCTTTCCGCGTTCTCGACGAGGGCCCGGCGCGCGTTGATTTCCAACGACTGCGCGTCCAGCGTGTCCTCAACCAGCCCTTCGAACATGCCCTCAGACAGGTCGATGTCTTCAAACGGCGACGCAACTTCGAACATTTGGTTCGGCATCGAAACACCTCCGTGGCTAAGCTGGGAATTCGTTAGGCAAAGCTTAACGCAAAACCAAGCGCCAGCGGCGCCTAAAGCGTCGAAACCCCCTCACATCACGCCATGTTGAGCGTCAGGCCACGCCCTCGGTCCAGATCTGGGAGTGTCGCCGAGAGGTGACGATCAGTTACCGAATGCAAGGCGGGGGTTCATTTTGGTCAAGAAATGTATTGGCTGACGGTCCGAACCGGTCCTACCATCCTGTAGAACGCTGCGTCGCGGTAGGCGAGCCTGCTTTCATTGGCCCTCGTCTGCGCATCCGCGAGAGAACGGCGTCTGTGGAAGGAAGCCGTTGTGCAGCGCACCAGTACCGAGGGGCCTGACTACTTTCATAAAGTTGTCGATTGCCAGTGGGCGTGTCCCGCCCATACGCCGGTTCCAGAATACATCCGCCTGATCGCCGAAGGCCGATACTCCGACGCCTACATGGTCAACTGGAAGTCGAACGTCTTCCCAGGGATTCTTGGGCGGACCTGCGACCGTCCGTGCGAGCCCGCCTGTCGGCGCGGCCGGGTCGAGGACGAGCCGGTCGCCATCTGCCGTCTCAAACGCGTCGCCGCCGACAACAAGGGCGACATCGCGGGCATGATGCCAGCGCCCATGGCGGTCTCCAACGGCAAACGGATCGCGCTGGTAGGCGCTGGCCCGGCCTCGCTCACCGTCGCCCGCGATCTGGCCCCGCTCGGCTACGAGCTCACGCTGTTTGACGGCGAAACGAAGTCCGGCGGCATGATCCGCAGCCAGATCCCCCGCTTCCGTCTGCCCGAAGAGGTCATCGACGAAGAGGTCGGCTACATCACCGGCCTGGGGATGGAGGTTCGCCTGGGCGAACGCATCGACAGCCTGAAGGCCCTGCTGGCCGAGGGCTATGACGCGATCTTCGTCGGGTCCGGCGCGCCGCGCGGCCGTGACCTGGACCTGCCCGGCAGACAAGAGGCGGCCGCCAACATCCACATCGGCATCGACTGGCTCTCCAACGTCTCGTTCGAGCACGTCGACAAGATCGGCAAGCGGGTCATCGTGCTCGGCGGCGGCAACACCGCCATGGACTGCTGCCGCACCTCGCGTCGGCTGGGCGGCGAAGACGTCAAGGTGATCGTCCGTTCCGGCTTCGAGGAGATGAAGGCCTCCCCCTGGGAGAAGGAAGACGCGATCCACGAGGACATCCCGATCCTGAACTACCTAGTCCCCAAGGCCTTCACCCACGAGGAAGGCAAGTTGACCGGCGTCACCTTCGCGAAGGTTCGGCCCGAGTTCGACGACAAGGGGCGGCGCCGGCTGGTCCCGTCGGGCGAGCCCGATCAGCATTTCGAATGCGACGATGTCCTGATCGCCGTCGGCCAGGAAAACGCCTTTCCCTGGATCGAACGCGACATCGGCGTGGAGTTCGATGAATGGGGCATGCCCAAGGTCGACGCCGTCACTTTTCAATCCACCGCGCCGACCGTCTTCTTCGGGGGCGACGCCGCCTTTGGCCCGAAGAACATCATCTGGGCCGTGGCCCACGGCCATGACGCGGCGATCTCCATCGACAAGCACTGCAAGGGCGAGGACGTGGCCGTGCGACCTGCGCCCATGACCACGCTCGTCAGCCAGAAGATGGGCATCCACGAGTGGAGCTACGACAACGACCCAGCCAATGACGGTCGCTACAAGGTCCCGCTGCGCGGGAAGGCCGAGGCGCTGAAGGATGTTCGACTCGAAGTCGAGCTCGGGTTCGCGCGTGAAATGGCCTATCGCGAGACCCAGCGCTGCCTGAACTGCGACGTCCAGACCGTGTTCGCAGAGGCGGCCTGCATAGAATGCGACGCCTGCGTGGACATCTGCCCCATGGACTGCATCACGTTCACGCAGAACGGCGAGGAGCCCGACCTGCGCACCCGCCTCACGGCGCCCTCGCTGAACCTCGCCCAGGACCTGTACGTGTCCGACAGCCTCAAGACGGGCCGCGTGATGGTCAAGGACGAGGACGTCTGCCTGCACTGCGGCCTGTGCGCGGAGCGCTGCCCGACCGGGGCCTGGGACATGCAGAAGTTCCTCATCCAGATGACCCATGCGGGACCGGCCTGCAGGGACAGCCACGAAAAGACAAGGAAAGCGGCATGAAGCCCGGCGTGAAGCAGATCGAAGCCGTCAACGATTTCGTCATCAAGTTCGCCAACGTCAACGGCTCGGGGTCGGCCTCGGCCAACGAGCTGTTCGCCAAGTCGATCCTGCGCATGGGCG
>NZ_JAURWM010000345.1 GCF_030654915.1 Phenylobacterium sp.
CATGGGCGGACTACCGCCTGGCGGGTGATCGTCTCTATATCGACCATGTCGAAAGCCCCCCGGCCCTGCGCGGCACGGGCGCGTCCGGGCGGCTGATGGCCGCCTTGGCAGCCGACGCGCGCGCGCAAGGCCTGCGGATCACCCCGATTTGCGGCTTCGCAGCGGTTTGGCTGCGGCGCAGCCCCGAATTCCGCGATCTGGTGGGCTAGAAGCCCTAGTTGCGCGAGGAGATGGCTTCGAGGGTCTGGACCTTCATCTCACAGTCTTCGGCGATGCGACGAGACAGTTCGCGGACGCCGGCCGGATAGGCGTCGCCCCCGTCGGAGATCTCGGACGAAAGGCGTTCGACCTCGATGATCGCCGCCTCGAGCGCCCGCACGTGCTCACGGGCCAGGTTCTTGGCCTCGGCCTGCAGTCGGCGGATACGTTCGGAGAGGTCGCCGGTGGAGACAGTCTTGTTCTTCGCAGTCGAGTTGTCGGCCACGACAGACAACGGAGGAGACATGGTTCCAGCCCCTTGGCAGCGGCATGCCAGCGGCCCCCAACGGACCGCCTCGACCGCGCTGCCCCACAACAAATCTACGCCCAAAGCGGCGCTGTGGTTCCAGCGCCAGCCCGCTCACGCACGTTGTCTGGCGAGGTGTGGGCTTTGGGTGACAGCTGTGGCGGCTGGCTCACCACCCTGGCTGGCGAGCGACCAACTGCGCGTTTATTCGCCGGGGTCTCTGGCTACAGCTTGCCTTTCCGGAACCGCTCGGCGGCTTCGGCGCGCGCCTCGGCCCTTACGCGCTTGACGGCCCCGCGATCGACCTCTTCGCCCGGGGCGGTGAGGGCGTCGTTGGCGAATTCCAGGTCCATCAGCTTCAGGCGCTTGATCTCGTCACGCAGGCGCGCGGCGGTCTCGAACTCCAGATCGCCGGCGGCCTGGCGCATCTTGGCTTCGAGATCGCGCAGGGTGGCCTTGAAATTGTCGCCCATGAACGGCTTGGAATCCTCGGCGACGCCGACGGGAACCAGCACGCGATCCTTCTCGTAGGGGCTGGCGAGGATTTCCTTGATCTGGCTCTTCACGCTCTCGGGCGTGATGCCGTGCTCAAGGTTGTACTCCTCCTGTTTGGCGCGGCGGCGGTTGGTCTCGGCCATCGCCCGCTCCATCGAGCCGGTGATCCGGTCGGCATAGAGGATCACCTTGCCGTCCACGTTCCGGGCGGCCCGGCCGATGGTCTGGATCAGCGAGGTCTCCGAGCGCAGGAAGCCTTCCTTGTCGGCGTCGAGGATCGCGACCAGCCCGCACTCGGGGATATCGAGACCCTCGCGCAGCAGGTTGATGCCGATCAGGGCGTCGAAGGCCCCGAGCCGCAGGTCGCGGATGATCTCGATCCGCTCCATGGTGTCGATGTCGGAGTGCATGTAGCGGACCTTCAGGCCCTGCTCGTGCATGTACTCGGCCAGATCCTCGGCCATCTTCTTGGTCAGGACGGTGATCAGAGAACGATAGCCCTTGGCGATGGTGTCGCGCACCTCGGCGATCACGTCGTCGACCTGGGTGTGGTTGTTCTTGTTGACCGGGCGCACCTCGACCGGCGGGTCGATCAGGCCGGT
>NZ_JAURWM010000347.1 GCF_030654915.1 Phenylobacterium sp.
CATTCATCGTGCGGAACCCGAGCTGGGCCATGATCTCGCGCAGCTCTTCGGCGACGAAGAAGAAATAGTTGATCACGTGCTCGGGCTGGCCGGTGAACCGGGCCCGCAGGATGGGGTCCTGGGTCGCCACCCCCACCGGGCAGGTGTTCAGGTGGCACTTGCGCATCATGATGCAGCCGGCCGCGATCAGGGGCGCGGTGGCGAAGCCGAACTCGTCGGCCCCCAGCAGGGCGGCGACCGCCACGTCACGGCCGGTGCGCAGGCCGCCGTCGGCCTGGACCGCCACGCGCGTGCGCAGGCCGTTCAGCAGCAGGGTCTGCTGGGTCTCGGCCAGGCCGATCTCCCAGGGCGAGCCGGCGTGCTGCAGCGAGGTCAGCGGCGAGGCGCCGGTGCCCCCTTCGAAGCCCGAGATGGTGATGTGGTCGGCGCGCGCCTTGGCGACGCCGGCGGCCACGGTCCCCACGCCCACTTCCGAGACCAGCTTCACGGAGATGCGGGCCTTGGAGTTCACGTTCTTCAGATCGTGGATCAGCTGCGCCAAATCCTCGATCGAATAGATGTCGTGGTGCGGCGGCGGCGAGATCAGGCCCACGCCCGGCGTCGAGTGCCGGACCCGGGCGATGTTCTTGTCGACCTTGTGGCCGGGCAGCTGGCCGCCCTCGCCGGGCTTGGCGCCCTGGGCCATCTTGATCTGGATGTCGTCGGCGTTGACCAGATACTCGGCGGTGACGCCGAACCGGCCCGAAGCCACCTGCTTGATGGCCGAACGCATCGAGTCGCCATTCGGCAGCGGCGTGAAGCGGTCTGATTCTTCGCCGCCCTCGCCGGTGTTCGAACGTCCGCCGATGCGGTTCATGGCGACCGCCAACGTCGTGTGGGCCTCGCGGCTGATCGAGCCGAAGCTCATGGCCCCGGTGGCGAAGCGCTTGACGATGTCGGCGGCGCTCTCGACCTCGGCGATCGGCACCGGCGTCTCGTTGTAGTTGAAGCGCATCAGGCCGCGGATCGTCAGCAGGCGTTCCGACTGCTCGTTGATCGCCGCGGCGAAGGCCCGGTAGTCGTCCGAGCGGCCGCCGCGCACGGCATGCTGCAGGCTCGACACCGTCTCCGGCGTCCAGGCGTGATGCTCGCCGCGCAGACGGAAGGCGTAGGTGCCGCCGACGTCCAGCATCGAGGCGTAGATCGGGTTGTCGCTATAGGCGTCGCGGTGACGGCGCACCGACTCCTCGGCCACTTCGTTCAGGCCGACGCCCTCGATCGTGGTGGCGGTGCCGGTGAAGTACTTCTCGATCAGGCCCGACGACAAGCCGACGGCGTCGAAGATCTGCGCGCCGCAATAGGACTGGTAGGTCGAGATGCCCATCTTGGACATCACCTTCAGCACGCCCTTGCCGACCGCCTTGATGTAGTTCTTGCGAACCTCATAGGCCGACAGCGAGACCCCGTTGCGAACGCGCAGGTTCTCCAGGGTCTCGAAGGCGAGATACGGGTTCACCGCCTCGGCGCCATAGCCGGCCAGGACGCAGAAGTGGTGCACTTCGCGCGCTTCGCCGGTCTCGATCACCAGGCCGGTCTGCATGCGCAGGCCCTGGCGGATCAGGTGGTGGTGCACCGCCGCGGTGGCCAGCGCCGCCGGGATCGGGATGCGGTCGGAACCGACGCGGCGGTCTGACAGGATCAGGATGTTCTTGTCTGCCAGCACATTGTCGGTGGCCTCGCTGCAGATCCGCTCCAGCGCGCGCTCCAGACCAGCCGCGCCTTCGTCGGCGGCCCAGGTGGTGTCCAGGGTGGCGGTGCGGAACGAGCCGTCCATCAGCTCGCTGATCGAACGGATCTTGGCTAGGTCCTCATTGGTGAGGATCGGCTGCGAGACTTCCAGACGCTTGTGGGTGCCGGCGTGGCGGCCCAGCAGGTTCGGCCGTGGGCCGATCATCGAGACCAGGCTCATGACCAGTTCCTCGCGGATCGGATCGATCGGCGGGTTCGTGACCTGGGCGAAGTTCTGCTTGAAGTAGTCGTAGAGCAGCTTCGAGCGGGTGGAGAGCACGGCGATCGGCACGTCGGCTCCCATCGAACCGATGGGGTCCTCGCCGGTCAGGGCCATGGGCTCCAGGAAGAACTGCTCGTCCTCCTGGGTGTAGCCAAAGGCCTGCTGGCGATCGAGCAGTTGGGCCGTGTCGTTGGACAGCGCTTCGTTGAAGGCGATCTCCGGCAGCTCTTCCAGCTTGAACTGCGTTTCCTTCAGCCAGTCGGCATAGGGCTCGGCCTGAGACAGGGAGGCCTTGATCTCCTCGTCCTCGATGATCCGGCCTTCTTCCATGTCGATCAGCAGCATCTTGCCGGGCTGCAGGCGCCATTTGCGGACGATGCGCTCTTCCGGGATCGTCAGCACCCCGACTTCCGAGGCCATGATCACATGGTCCTCGTCGGTGACGATGAAGCGGGCCGGACGCAGGCCGTTACGGTCGAGGGTCGCGCCGATCTGGCGACCGTCGGTGAAGGCCACGGCGGCGGGGCCGTCCCACGGCTCCATCAGGGCCGCGTGATACTCGTAGAAAGCCTTGCGTTGAGCATCCATCAGCGGATTCCCGGCCCAGGCTTCGGGGATCAGCATCATGACGGCGTGGGCCAGCGGATAGCCGCCGGCCAGCAGCAGCTCGAGCGCGTTGTCGAGGCAGGCGGTGTCCGACTGGCCGTGCGGGATCAACGGCCACATCTTGTTGAGGTCAGGCCCCAGCAGATCGCTTTCCAGCGTGCGCCGGCGGGCGTTCATCCAGTTGACGTTGCCGCGCACGGTGTTGATCTCGCCGTTGTGGGCGATGAACCGATAGGGGTGCGCCAGCTTCCACGACGGGAAGGTGTTGGTCGAGAACCGCTGGTGAACCAGGGCCAGGGCCGATTGCGTCAGCGGATTGGAGAGGTCCTCGTAGAAGGTCCCCACCTGATCGGCGAGCAGCAGACCCTTATAGACGATGGTCCGCGTCGAGAACGACGGCAGATAGAGTTGCGTCAGGGCGGGCAGACCGTGCTTGAGCGCCAGTTCCGCCAATGGGTTCTGGGTCTGCTTGCGCACCGCCAGCAGCTTGCGCTCGTGAGCGTCCTGATCCTTCACATTGAGACCGCGGCCGACGATGGCCTGACGGATCACGGGCATCTCGGCCATGACCGACTCGCCCAGGCCGGCGAGGTTCACCGGAACCTCGCGCCAGCCGATCAGCGGCTGATGCTCGACCTTCAGGAAGTGCTCGAACTGGCTCACGGCGACTTCACGCGCGCGGTCGTCGCGCGGCATGAAGCACATGGCCACGGCGTATTCGCCGGCGGGCGGCAGATCGACGCCTTCCTTGCCGGCCCAATCGCGCAGCAGGGCGTCCGGAATCTGAATCAGAATCCCGGCCCCGTCACCGACCAACGGATCGGCGCCCACGGCGCCGCGGTGGTCGAGATTGATCAGGATCTCGAGGCCCGAAGCTACGACCTCATGCGATTTGCGGCCTTTAATATTGGCCACGAAACCCACGCCGCACGCATCGTGTTCGTTGCGCGGGTCATAAAGACCTTGCCGCTCGGGAGCTCCCATAAGGAATCCTCACTCTAAACTCGCAGGCGCGCGCAAGAACGGTCCTCGCAGACCGATGTGCGCGCAAATTCGGCGCGCATTTACCCGGCAAGATCAGCCCTTGTCGATGGGGCTAGCGGGCCTGAATTGAAAAGATTTTCTAAAGTGCGACGTCCAGTAGCAACTTATCAGCGTTTCTCGCGTCGTTGCAGCCGGTCAGAACCATGGCTGTCGCCAGTTCGGCGCGCAAGGTTCCAAGCATCCTGGAGACCATCGACTCGCCCCCTGCTCCCAGCGCATAGGCCCACGGGCGACCGACGAAACAGGCCTTGGCCCCCAGCGACAGCGCTTTCAGCACGTCAAGACCTGAACGAATTCCGCCGTCCATGAACACTTCTAGGTCGCCGCCGACCGCATCGACCACCCCCGGCAGGGCCGAGATCGAGGACCGCACCCCGTCGAGCTGCCGGCCGCCGTGGTTGGAGACGACTACGCCCTGCGCCCCAGCCCGCACGGCGTCCCGTGCGTCATCGGGGTCGAGCACGCCCTTGATCACGATCGGACCGTCCCAGACCTCGCGCACGAAGTCGAGATCGGACCAGGTGACCGACCGGTCGAAGTTCTTGGCGATCCAGCCGAGAAAGTCAGTGACGCTTCCGCCCTGCGGAATCGCGCCGGCGACCGAGCCCAGGGTGTGCGGGCGCCCGTGCAGCCAGACGTCCCAAAGCCACGCGGGATGGGTCGCGCCCTGCCAGGCGGTGTTGAGCGCGCCCGAGAACCGGGTGGCGCCGGTGAACCCCGAGCGGACGTCACGATAACGTGCGCCGGGCAGCGGCAGATCGACGGTGAAGACCAGGACCGGGCAGCCCGCCGCCTTCGCCCGCGCCACCAGTTCGCGCATATAGCCCCGGTCCTTCAGCATGTAGAGCTGGAACCAGGGGGCCGTACCGGAGGCCGCCACCTCCTCCACCGAACAGACGCCGACCGTCGAGAGGCAGAATGGCACGCCAGCGTCGGCCGCCGCCCTGGCCGCCTGGACCTCGCCGCGCCGGCCGTACATCCCCGCCATCCCGACCGGGGACAGCCCGACCGGCATGTTCAGGGTCTGGCCGAACACCTCCACCGACATGTCGACCTTGGTCATGTCGCGCATGACCCGCTGGCGCAGGGCGATCGCCTCCAGGTCGGCGACGTTCCGGCCCAGCGTGACTTCGGCATAGGAACCGCCGTCGATGTATTCGAAAAACATCTTCGGCAGGCGGCGGCGCGCCAACTCGCGATAGTCGGAAACTGACGCCGGCTTCATGTCGCCCCCCTTGGCTAAGTATTCCTAGGGGCGCGTGGCGGCGTTGACAAATGTGCTAGGCGTGGCGCTCGAAACGACAGCCTTGGAGGGGCGTATGCGGAACCTGAGAACCTGGATGGCGCTGGCCGCCGTCGGCGGCTTTCTGGCGGTCGCCTTCGGCGCCTTCGCCGCGCACGGAATCGCCGATCCCAAGGCACAGGGCTGGATGCACACCGGCGCCACCTACGCCTTCATGCACACCCTGGCGGTGTTCGCCGCCGCCTTCGTGGTGAGCCAGGGCGGGCGCCGCGCGCGCTTCGCCCCGCCGCTGTTCCTGGCCGGAACCGTGATCTTCTCCGGCTCCCTGTTCGCCATGGCGCTCGGCGCGCCCCGCTGGTTCGGGGCCATCACCCCGATCGGCGGCACGCTGTTCCTGGTTGGCTGGGCGGTCCTGGCCTGGGCCGCGCTGCAGATCGACAAACCTCAGGCCTGAACGGCCTTGGGCTGGGCCAGCATCCGCAGCGAGAGCGCCGAGCCCATCAGGGCCAGCATCATGACGATGGCCATAGGGGCCGGCGTCCCGTTGTGGAAGAAGCCGGCCAGGCTGGCGGCCAGCGCCCCGACGCCGAACGAGGCCCCGCCCATCAGGGCCGAGATCGAGCCTGAGCGCTTGAAATCGACATTGAGCGCCCCGGCCATGGTGTTGCCCTGCATGAAACCGTAGCTGGCCAGCAGCACGAACAGCAACGGCAGCACGGTCCAACGCTCGCCGATCCCCGTCACCGCCGCGAGGGTCAGGGCGATCGAGGCGATCACCGCGATGATGCTGGCGCGCGACAGCACCTCGTCGGGGGTCGAGCGGCGCAGCAGATAGCGGTTCACCTGGCTGGCCCCGATCACCCCGAAGGCGTTCAGGCCAAACACCCAGCCGAAGTGCTGGGGTGAAATGCCGTAGGTCCCGATCAGCAGGTCAGGCGAGGCGGAGATATAGGTGAAGAGCGTCGCCCCGTTCAGCCCGCCGGCCAGGGCGTAGCCGATCAGCCGCGGCTGCCGAAGCAGCGCCATATAGGCCCTGAGCGGGCTTTCCGACGCCGCCTGGGCCGCCGTCTCGGCCGAGCGCGACTCCTTCAAGCCGAAGAAGGTGGCCGCCCCGCAGGCCAGGCCGAAGGCCGTCAGCACCCAGAAGTTCACCCGCCAGCCGCCCACGGTCAGCAAGGCCCCGCCCAGCATCGGGGCCAGGACCGGCGCCAACCCCATGATCAGGGTCAGCAGCGACAGCATCCGCGCCGTCTCGGTATGGTTGAAGCGGTCACGCACTACGGCGCGCGCCACGACCCCGCCGGCGCAGCCGCCCAGGGCCTGGACGAACCGGGCTCCGATCAGCATCTCGGGCGAGACCGCCATCGCGCAGGCGATGGACGCCGCGACATAGATCGCCACGCCGACCAGGATCGGGCCACGCCGTCCGAACCGGTCTGAAGCTGGGCCATAGAAGAACTGGCCGATGGCCATACCGGCGAAGAAGGCCGCCACGGTCGCCTGGGTCTGGGCCGCGCTGGCCCCCAGATCCGCGCCAATGGCCGGCAGGCTCGGCAGATACATGTCGATCGACATGGGGGCGAAGGCGGTGAGCGCCCCCAGCAGGAACACTAGGCCCCAGGGGGTCGGCGGCGGCGCGGTCCGTGTCTCGCTCATGGCGCCTTCTAGCCCAATTCGCCGGCGGCTTCGCAAGCCGCCTTGCCTTCCCTCCAAGGAAGCCTGCCAATCTGCCCAAAAGATCAGAGAGGAACCGCCCATGTCCGCCCTCGCCCGCCAAATGCCCCCCGTGAAGCACGCCCAGGTCAACGGGATCGACATGGCCTATTACGAGGTCGGTCCACGCGAAGGCGTGCCCATCATCTTCTGCCACGGCTTTCCGGAACTGGCCTTCTCCTGGCGCCACCAGCTCAAGGCCTGCGAGGCGGCCGGCCGCTGGGCCATCGCCCCCGACCAGCGCGGCTATGGCCTGACCTCCCGGCCTGAGGGGGCCGAGAACTACGACATGGCCCACCTGACCGGCGACCTGATCGGACTGCTGGATCACCTGGGCGTGGAAAAGGCGATCTTCTGCGGCCACGACTGGGGCGGCATCGTCACCTGGCAACTTCCGCTGATGCACCCCGACCGCGTCGCCGGGATCATCGGCCTGAACACCCCCTTCATGCGCCGCGCGCCCATCGACCCGATCGCCGGCATGCGCGCGGTGTTCGGAGAGGACATGTACATCGTCTGGTTCCAGAAGCCGGACGTCGCCGACGCGGCCCTCGGCGCCGACGTCGACAAGACCATGCGGTTCTTCATGCGCAAGCCGGCCGCCGTGGAGCAGGCCGCCGCCCCGCCGGAGGGCGGCTCGACCTTTGCGTTCGGCGCGGCCCTGGCCGCCTGGGACAAGTCCGACACCGCCAACCAGTTGCTCAGCCCCGACGAACTCGCCGCCTTCGTGGAGAGCTTCGAGGCCACCAGCTTCACCGGCGGGATCAACTGGTATCGGAACTTCACCCGCAACTGGGAGGCCTCGGCCGACCTGCCGACCCGGATCGACGGTATCCCCTGCTTCATGATCATGGCCGAGAAGGACGTGGTCCTGTCGCCGGCCATGGCCGACGGCATGGAGGATGTGATCTCCGACCTGGAAAAGGCGCTGGTCAAGGAATCTGGCCACTGGACGCAGCAGGAGAAGCCAGAAGAGGTCAATCGCCTCATCCTGGACTGGATGGATCGACGCTTCCCGAAGTAGACTGGCGGGGATGGAACGCAACACCCCCCCGCTCACCGTCTCGTCGTCCGGAAACCGGAGGGGCCTGTTCGCCGACAATGAGCCATATGCCCATGGCTGGTTGCCGACCGGCGGGCCGCACGAGATCTTCTATGAGGAGTGCGGCAATCCCGACGGCAAGCCGTGCGTCATCCTGCACGGCGGCCCCGGCGGCGCGGTCAATCCGACCATGCGGCGGTTCTTCAATCCGGCGAAATGGCGGATGGCGCTGTTCGACCAGCGCGGTTGCGGCAAGTCGCGCCCCAACGCCAGCCTGGACGACAACACCACCTGGTCGCTGATCGAGGACCTCGAGCGCCTGCGCGTCCACCTCGGCGTCGAGAAGTGGACGGTGTTCGGCGGCTCCTGGGGTTCGACCCTGGCCCTCGCCTACGCCATCAAGCACCCCGAGCGGGTCGAGGCCCTGGTGCTGCGCGGCATCTTCCTGCTGACCCAGCGCGAGTTGCGCTGGTTCTATCAGGACGGCGCCTCGATGCTGTTCCCCGACGCCTGGGCGCGGTTCTGCGCGCCGATCCCGTTGGCGGAACGCGGCGACATGATGAGCGCCTATCACAAGCGCCTGACCCACCCCGACCGCCGTGTCCAGGCTGAGGCCGCCCAGGCCTGGAGCCAGTGGGAAGGCGACACCATCTCGATCCGCGGCCCCGAGGCCCGGCCCTCGAAGTTCAACGAGATCGACTTCGCCATCGCCTTCGCCCGGATCGAGTGCCACTTCTTCGCCAATGGCGGCTTCTTCACGGAAGACGGCTGGATCCTGAACAACATCGACAAGATCCGCGGCATCCCCGGCTGGATCGTCCAGGGCCGCTTTGACGTGGTCACCCCGATGGACAGCGCCTGGTCGCTGAAGAACGCCTGGCCCGAGGCCAACTTCGACATCGTCTGGGACGCCGGCCACGCCTCGACCGAGCCGGGCATCGTAGATGGTTTGGTGCGGGCGACGGAAGCGGCTCTGCGCCTCTAATCCGCTCATCCCGGCGAAAGCCGGGCGCCCGCTTAGGTCCCGGCTTTCGCCGGGATGAGCGGGTGTGGGGGTAGCCCCCCTACATCAGCGCGCCCTTGCCGCTGGTGACTTCCGAATAGCGGTGGACGCGGACAGCCTGGACCAGGCCAAAGCCGATCATCACGGTCAGCATCACGGTGCCGCCATAGGACAGCATCGGCATCGGCACCCCGACAACCGGCGCCAGCCCCATCACCATGGCCCCGTTGATCAGCACATAGAGCGCGAAGGTCGCCGTGGTCCCGGCCGCGGCCAATCGGCCGAAGTGAGAGTGCGACAGCGCCGCCGTGCGAAGCGCCATGAAGATCACCAACGCATAGAGCACCAGGATCGTAAGGCAGCCGAGGAAGCCGAACTCCTCGGCCAGGGTCGCGAAGATGAAGTCGGTCTGTTTCTCGGGCAGGAAGTTGAGCTGACTCTGCGAGCCGAGGCCATAGCCCTTGCCGAAGAAGCCGCCCGAGCCCAGGGCGATCTTGGATTGCAGGATGTGATAGCCGGACCCCGACGGATCGCTCTCCGGATCGAGGAAGGTCAGCACCCGTTTACGCTGGTAGTCGTGCAGCACGAACATCACCAGCGGCGGCACGGCGACGACGAAGGCGACGACGCCCGCCGCGATGATCCGCCAGGAAAGCCCCGCCAACACCACGATGGCCAAGCCGGTCATGGCGATCAGCATGGCGGTGCCCAGATCAGGTTGGTGCATGACCAGGACGGTTGGAGCAGCGATCATGGCCGCGGGGATCAGCAGCCACCAGGAGAGCCGGGCGTTGTCGGCCGACAGGCCGTGATAGAACCGCGCCAGCGCCAGCACGATGCCCAGCTTCATGATCTCCGACGGCTGGAAGCTGAACGGACCCAGCGACAGCCATCGCTGAGCGCCCATCCGCACATCGCCCACCACCTCGACCGCCACAAGCAGCAGCAAACCGACGCCGTAGATCGGATAAGCCAACGCCGACCACACCCTCAGATCGACCATCGCAAGCCCGATCATCAGGAAGAAGCACAGACCAAAACGGGTCAGATGCTTGGCGGCCCATGGATCCCAGGACGACCCGGCGATCGAGAACATCATCAAGGCGCCGGCGCCGGCGATCAGGCACAGGGCCAGGGCGAACAGCCAGTCGATCTCGGCGATCTTGACGACCAGGCGGTCGCGTTCGCCAGGTCGGGTCAGGGCGCTGACAGTCATGTCGGGCCTCCGGTCGGCGGAATGGGCGGCGGCGGCGTCAAGGTCGGCGCTTCCGGAGCGGCGCCTTCGATCTCCCCTATATCGTCAGGCACGACCGGCGCCGGCAACGGCTTTTCGATGCGCGCCCGCATCTCGGGATCCTTCAGCAGAGCGACCCGCATGACCTCGCGCGCACGCGGCGCGCCCGCGGTCGCCCCGCCCAGCCCGCCGTGCTCGATGATGACCGCCACCGCGTACCGAGGATCATCCACCGGCGCGAAGGCGACGAACAGATTGTGGTCCTTCAGCCGCCAGGTCACGCCGGCGCTGCTGCGCGAGGCGACCTTATCGAAGCTGCGAACCTGCGCGGTGCCGGTCTTGCCGGCCATCTGAATGTCGCCCAGCCCCAGCTGGCTCTGCCGATAGGCGGTGCCGCTGGTGTCGTTGGCCACGGCGACCATTCCCTCGCGAACATATGCGATGTGCTCGGGCGTGAACGGCAGGTCGGGCGCGGCGTCGCCAGGCGGCATCTCCACGCCCCCCACCGACTTGATCAGCCGCGGATTGAGCGCGGTTTTTCCGTTGGCCAGCCGCGCGGTCATCACCGCAAGCTGTAAGGCGTTCACCGTCACATACCCCTGGCCGATCCCGTAGCTGACCGAGTCGCCTGGCTGCCAGACCGGCTC
>NZ_JAURWM010000364.1 GCF_030654915.1 Phenylobacterium sp.
GTGATGTAGGGTGTGCGGATCAGGTGTTTCAGGATGGCGTGGGTGAGATTGCCCAGCCGATAGCCGACCACCATCGGCACCCCGGCCATGGCCAACTCCGTCGTCACCGTGCCTGAACAGGCCAGGGCGACGGTCGCGGCCTTCATGGCGTCGAGCTTGCCGACCTCGCCCTCAACGATGTGCGCCCAACCGCCGGCCTGGGCCTTTACCGCCTCGGCCACGGTGGGAGCGGCAGGGACGACCACCGCCAAGTCTGGATGACTGGCCTTCAGGATCGCCACAGCCTGCGCAAACGGCGGCAGGATCCGCGCGATCTCGCCCGGCCGGCTGCCCGGCAGCACCAATAACACCGGTGCGTCCGGCGTCACGCCAAGCTCGCGCCGCAGCCGATCGCCGTCAGCCTGCGAAAAGTCGAGCGTCAGGGCTGAATTGCCGACAAAGGTGGTCGGCAGGCCTTCGGCCTCGAAAAAGGGCGCATCGAAGACATGGATCGCCAACAGATGATCGACGCTGGTCGCCAGGGTTTTGGCGCGGCCCGGCCGGGTCGCCCACACCTGAGGCGCCACGTACTTCACTAGCGGAAGTTTCGGATCGAGCTTCCGCAGGCGCTGGGCGACCCGCAGGGTGAACCCCCAGGAGTCAATCAGCACCACCACATCGGGCTTCTCGCGGGCCGCCAGGGCCACTGTATCTTCGACCCTCGCCATCACCCGGCGATAGGCCAGCAGGCCTTCCAGCAGGCCCAGGATCGACAGCTGGGAGATATCGAACGGGCTCTGCACGCCCTCGGCCGCCATCCGCGCCCCACCGACGCCGACGAACCGAACGTCATCGCCCAGCCGCCGCCTCAGCGCCCGCGCGAGCCCGGCTCCGCGGTCATCGCCCGAGGCCTCGGCGGCCACCAGCATGACGCATAGCGGCTTAGTCACGGCGCGGCCGGCGGCTCCACGCCCACCACGAACAGGCCAAGTTCGTTGGCCAGCTCGATCACGGCGTCGCGGTCGAGCACCAGCAAGCCGCCGGCTTGGCCAGCAACCCCGGCCAGCCCCGCCTGGGCGGCGCGGTGGATGGTGTTGAGGCCGATGGTCGGCAGGTCGATGCGGGTTTCCTGAATCGGCTTGGGCGCCTTGGCCAACACGCCGCGCGGCGCGTCGGGCGCGCCACGCAGGGTCCTGGGCAGTTCGGCCACCCGACGCAGCATGGCGTCAGTGCCCTCCTGAGCCTCGACGGCCAGCACTAGCCCATCGCAGACCACGGCCCCCTGCCCCACGTCCAGTTCACCGACCGCTCGCGCCACCTTCAGCGCCCGCTCGACATCGGCCATCTGCTGGGCGTTCGGCGTCACGGCGCCAAGCGGGCCGACCGGCAGGGTCAGGTCGCCCATCACCTCATGGGCGCCTTCGACGGCGAACCCTTCCTTCTCGAACTCACCGACCAGAGCCCTCAGCAGGGCGTCGTCACCCTTGCGGGCGGCGGCGATCACGCTGGGCAAGGCCATCAGGCCCCGCAGATCGGGCGTTAGCGACTTGAAGTCCGGGCGATCGACCGTCCCGACCAGGGTCACGGCCTTGCAGCCGGCGCGCTTGAGCGCCTTGAAGCACTTGCCAAGCTCGGCCAGGCCGATGTCGGCGCCGGGATAGCGGGCGATGTCGGGGCCGGAAAACCCCTTCAGACGCACGATGAAGAATGGCCGGCCGGACTGTTCGCAATGTTGCGCGATCTCGACGGGAAGATTTCCCCCGCCGGCGATGAGCCCAAGTTTCTGCACGTCCTAGATCTCCCGCACCGGCAAACACAGCGGCCGGCTGGCGTCCGCGCGAATAAAGTCGATGATTTCCATCACCTCGGGGCTTCCCGAATAGGTCTCGACCGTGTCGTCGAGCCGCTCCTGGAACGTCCCCTCGTCGGCGAACAGCATCCGATAGGCCGCCCGCATGACATTGATGCTCTCACGGCTGAAACCGCGGCGCTTGAGGCCCAGCAGGTTCAAACCTTCGAGGTGAGCGTGGTTGCCCCACACCGAGCCGTAGGGGATCACATCCTTCACCACGGCCGCCAGCCCGCCGACCATCGCGTGGCGCCCGATGCGGGTGCGTTGGTGGATAGCCGCCAGGCCGCCCACGATCACAAAGTCGCCGATGTCGCAGTGGCCGCCCAGAGTGGCTTGCTTGGTCAGGATCACGTGGTCGCCGACCACGCAGTCGTGGCCGACATGGCTCTCGATCATGAACAGGCCGTCCGACCCGACCTTGGTCACGCCGCCGCCGCCGACCGTGCCGGTGTTCATGGTGGCGTGTTCGCGGATCAGGTTGCGATCACCGATCACGAGTTCGGTGGGCTCGCCCTTGTAGGCGGTGTGCTGCGGCGGGCCGCCCAGCATCACGAACGGATAGAGGACGTTGTCCTCGCCGAGCGTGGTGTGGCCATCGACCACCACGTGGGACATCAGCTTGGTGCGCGGACCAAGCTTCACATCGGGACCGACCGAGCAGAAGGGGCCAATGACGACGCCGTCGGCGAGTTGCGCCTTTCGATCGACGACAGAGCTGGGATGAACCTCGACGCTCATGGGGTCTCCACCAGCATGGCTGCGAACTCGGCCTCGGCGGCGGTCTTGTCACCCACCAGCGCCTTGCCCTGGAACTTGAAGAGCCCGCCGCGCACGCGCAGGACCTTGACGTGCATGCTCAGCACGTCGCCCGGCCGCACCGGTTGGCGAAAACGGCAGTTGTCGACCGAGGTGAACAGGATGGTCTTGCCCACCCGGTCGACGTTCAGCGACTTCGACATCAGGAGGGCGCCCGTCTGGGCCATCGCCTCGACGATCAGCACGCCCGGCATCACCGCATAGTCAGGAAAGTGCCCCTGGAAGAACGGCTCGTTGATGGTCACGCACTTGATGCCGATGATCGATTCGTTCTGGCGATACGCCTCGGCGCGATCGACCAGCAGGAAGGGATAGCGGTGCGGGATCCGCTCCATGATCTCGCCGATATCGATCGAGATCTCGGCCTCGGCCACGTCATTGCTCATTTGTCCGCTCCCTTGCGGTTAGCCGATCTAGAGAGCCACGCGACTTCACGCATCCAGCGGCGAATAGGTTGACCGGGGAAACCGCCCCAGGTTTCGCCGGCGGGGATATCACGGAACACGCCCGCGGCGGCCGCAACCTGTGCGCCGTCGCCGATGGTGACGTGGTCGGCGACCCCGGCTCGGCCGCCAAAGGCCGCTCCGTCACCGATGATGACGCTGCCCGAAATGCCCGTATGCGCGGCCATGACGCAGTTCCGCCCAACGTGGACGTTGTGTGCGATCTGCACCAAATTGTCGATCTTGGTGTTCTCGCCGACCGAGGTGTCGTCGAAGGCCCCGCGATCGATGCAGCTATTGGCGCCGACCGTGACGCCGTCCTGCAGGATCACGCGGCCCAGTTGGGGAATATCCACCACGCCCTTGGCGCCGCCGGCCGCGCCAAATCCAGGCTCGCCAATCACCGCGCCCGCAAGGATGCGCACGCGGTCGCCCAGCAATGCAAAGCCCAGGGTGACATTGGCTCCGATGACGCAGTCACGGCCGATGGCGACGCCGGGGCCGATCACGGTATTGGCCCCAATCTGCGTGCGCGCGCCGATACGTGCCCCAGGACCGACGACGACGCCAGGCGCCAGGACGACGTCCTCTTCGAACACCGCGTCCGGCGCGATCGCCTGGTCCCCCTGATGACGCCTGGGACGGTGCAAACGATTGGCCGCGCCGGCATAGGCCGCCTGCGGCATGGGCGTGATCAGCGCCGCGCATCCCTCTGGAACGAGATCGGCGTCGCGCTGCGTCACGAAGACCGCGCCAGCCTGGGAGCTCGCCAGATCCCCGGCGTGTTTGCGGTCAGACAGGAAGGTGATGGTGTCGGACTGCGCGCTGGCCAGGACAGCGACCGCGCGCACTTGGCGCGCACCATGGTCGGACACGAGGAGTTCGGCGCCTGTCAGGCTCGCCAGATCGGCAAGCGTGACAGGGCCAAGGTCTTCAAAGAAACGGGGGTCGGGCATCGAAATCCTTCGGCTCGACCCGCCTTTATCGCGAGTCGCGCCCTACTTGCGGGTCGCGGTCGCCGGAGTTTGCGCGGGGGCCGCCGCCTGGTCCAGACGTTCCCGGTCGAAGTTGAACTGGGTGATCTTGGCGTTCAGGGCGGTGACGACCGGTTGGCTGATATCCATGGCCGGATTGGCGAGCACGACCGAGTCACGGTTCAGCAGCAGGCTGCACTGACGCTGCTGATAGACCTGACGGATGATCGGGTCGAGTTCCTGGCCGACGCGGCCCAGGGCCTTCTGCTGGGTGGCGCCAAGTTCGCGCTCACGCTGCTGGGCCTTGCGCTGGAAGACATTAGCCTTGTTCTGCAAAGCCGTGGCGCGAGTCTCAAAGGTCTTCTGGTCGAGCGACGCACGTTGGCCTTCGAGGGTCTTGGCTTCGTTCTGCAAGGCGGTGTCTTCAGCCTTCAGTTCAGCCTGAACCTGGGCGGCGATCTGCTGCAGGCGGGTTTGCACGTATTGGCCGACCGTCGAGCCGGTGATCGCGCCTTCGAGCGAAATCACGCAGACGCCGGGAAGCGCCGGGCCATGACTGACCGCAGGAGCAGCGGCGGGAGCCGCGGCCTGAGCAAAGGCTGCGGTCGACACGGACGCGGTGATGGCGGCGACGCAAGTCGCCGCAACAAGGGCTTTGATCGTCATGAGGAGTTATTAGAACCTGGTTGAGGTTGAGAACCGGAAGGTTTCGGTCTTGTCGTAGTCTTCTTTGGCCAAAACTTGGCTGAAGTCGAATCGGATGGGGCCCATCGGCGAGCGCCAGAAGATCGACACGCCAGCCGTGGCGCGCAGCGACATGTCGTCCTTGATGGCTGGGTCGACGGTGCCGTCGGCCTTCAGCTTATAATAATCGTCCAGCAGGCCGAGCGTACCAACATCGCTGAACAGCGCGGCCTTGATGCCGTACTGCTCGGGCAGGAAGGTCGGGATCGTGAGCTCGGCCGTGCCGATCGCATAGGCGCGGCCGCCCAGGGAGTCGGAGTTCCCGAAGTTAGTGTCGCGCGGGCCGATACCGGCGGTCTCGAAGCCGCGGAAGGTGTTGCCGCCCTTGTAGAAGTGGCTGTTGACGCGAACAATGTCGCCATTCCAGCCGGCGATGTAGCCGCCTTGGCCGGTCAGGCTGAAGATGAAGTCCTTGTTGAACCCGTGCCACCAGCCGCCGGTCACTTCGGTGCTGATGTAGTTCACGTCGCCGCCCAGGCCGGCCAGGTCCTGGCTGATGTCGAAACGGAAACCACGGGTCGGATTGATCGGGTCGTTGCGGCGATCGTACAGGTAGGTGTAGCCGATCAGCGAGGTCAGGTACTCGCCGCGCTGCTCGCAGAGCGATCGCGACACCAGCGGCGCCGCGGGATTGCAATAGGAATCGTCGATCTGGACGTCTTCCTGGCGAAGCGTATAGCGCGTCGACATCCGCGAATTCAGCGTCAACGGGAAGGCCAGACGGATATTCCCGCCGATCGTCACGGTCTTGTAGGACGTGTATTCGGTCAGGTCGTAGCGGTACGAATAGAGGTCGATGCCCGCGCCCAGATCGCGTCCCATGAACCGCGGCTCGGTGAAGCCGAAGTCGATCTGCTGACGCAGCGAGCCGACGGACACCCGGGCCCGGACGCTCTGGCCGCGACCGCGGAAGTTCCGCTCGGTAACGCCCAGGTCGAGCACGAGTTGGTCAACGGACGAATAGCCCGCGCTGAACGAAAGCTCCCCGGTGGGCTGCTCTTCGACCCTCACCTGTAGGCCGGTACGGTCGGGCGCCGAGCCCGCCGCCTCCTCGATGGTGACGTCCTTGAAGAAGCCAAGAGCGCGGATGTTGTTGCGTGAGCGATCGACCAGGGCGCGGTTGTAGGCGTCGCCCTCGACGATATTCATCTCGCGGCGGATCACCGAGTCGAGCGTGCGGGTGTTGCCGGTGATGTCGATGCGCTCGACATAGACGCGCGGGCCTTCGCGGACCTGGAACACCACGTCGACAAGGCCGGTCTCGCGGTTCGCGGTGTAGCGCGGACGCACGTCCACCGACGCGAAGCCGGCCGCCCCGGCGGCGAAGGTGAGCGAGTCGGTCGCCGCTTCGATCTTCTGGTCTTGGTAGATCTCGCCGGAACGGATCGGGACCAGTTGCAGCAGGACGTTCTTGTCGAGCTTCTGAAGTTCGGTCTCGACCGAGATCTTCCCGAACTTGTACTCCGGCCCTTCGTCGAGGGTGTAGGTGATGACGAAGCCGTTCTTGTCCGGAGCCAGCTCGGCGATCGCCGAAGCCACACGGAAATCGTAGAAGCCGCGGTTGCGGTAGTGCTTGCGCAACTGCTCCTTGTCGTACTCGAGCCGGTCCGGATCGTAGTTCGCGTTGGTCGAGAAGAACTTGTACCAGCTGGACTGCTCGGTCACGACAACATCGCGCAGGTCGTTGTCCGAGAACTCCTTGTTGCCCAGGAAGTTGACGCGCAGCACGCCGCTCTTTGGGCCTTCATTGATCTCGAAGATCAGGTCGACACGCTTTTGCGGCAGCTCGACGATCTTCGGCGTGACGGTGGCCGAGATCCGGCCCGATCGCCGATAGAGCTCGACGATGCGCTGAACGTCGGACTGCACCTTGGCGCGGGTGAAGATCCCACGCGGCCGCACGCTGACTTCGTCGCGAAGCTTCTCTTCCTTCAGGCCCGAGTTCCCCTCGAACACCACCTTGTTGATGATCGGGTTCTCAACGACCGTGACGATCATGTCCGGCCCCTGCAGATCGATCTTCACGTCGGCGAAGAGATCGGTGCGGAACAAGGTCTTCAGCGCCAAGTCGGCCTTGGCCGGATCCAGGACGTCGCCAGGCTGGATCGGCAGGTAGGACAGCACGGTCGATTGCTCGATCCGCTCATTGCCCCGGACGATGATCCTCTGGACCACGCCCGACTGCTGACCCTGCGCCTGCGGCGCGGCTGGAGCGGGCGTTGGAGCCTGAGCTGGCGCGCCTTGCTGGGCCAGTGCGGCGCCAGGCAGGGTGAGCGCCGTCGATCCCATCAATAGGGCGAGGCCGGAGGCGAGCGCGGCGCCATGGGCGCGGGTTCTTTGCATCGTATCAGCCGTCAACGGAAATGGGCGGGTCAGGAGAACACGCCGCCAAGGATTTTGAACACACGCATTTGCTGCAGATCGTTCCAGGTGGCGAACAACATCAATCCCAGCAACAGCGCAAGCCCCACACGGTAACCTGCGGCCTGCACCTTCGCCGCCACCGGCCGACGGGCCACCGCCTCGTAAGCGTAGAACAGCAGGTGTCCCCCATCCAGGACAGGGACTGGCAGCAAATTCATGAAGCCGATGCTCACCGAAATGAACGCCGCAAGCTGGAGCAGATTAACGCCGCCGCCGAGGATCATACTTCCCACGTCGGGCGCGCCCTCGGCGCCAGCCTGCGCCACCTTGCCCGAGATTCGCGCGATTCCCAGCGGTCCGCTGAGTTGATCAGCGGACACCTGGCCGGTGACCATGCGGCCAAGATAGTAGACCGTCGTCTCAAGAGTCCGCCACGTCCGGTCGACCCCGCCGGCCACGGCCTGGATCGGGTTGTAGCGAACGTGGACATAATCGGCCTTGGACTGGGCCGGCGACAGGCCGAGCATGCCTTGGCGACGCTCGCCGGCGACCTGATCGGTACGCACCGCCCATTCCGGGGTAGCGACGATGTCGACCTCGCGCCCTCCCCGCTCGACGACGAAGTCGGTCGGGACGTTGGCGCGGACCTGGACCAGTTGGGCAAGCTCGTCGAAACCCTTGATCGGGCGCCCCTCGGCCTTGAGGACGAGGTCCCCGGGCAGGAAGCCAGCCCGTTCGGCCGGGCTGCCCGGCTGCACAGCTGCGATCTTCGGCGGCAAGACGAATTGGCCGAACGCCAGCAGCAGCGCGGCGAACAACGTGATCGCCAAGGCGAAATTGGCCAGCGGTCCGGCGGCGACCACAATGGCGCGCTGCCAGAGGGGCTTGAAATGGAAGTAGCGGAGGACCGCCTCGCGGCCTTCCTGAGCCTCGATGTCGCGGCGCAGGGCCTCCAGGTTCTCGCTATCAGGCACGCTAGAGGCGTTGTCGTCGCCCGAGAACTTCACGTAGCCGCCCAGCGGGATCCAGCCGATCCGCCATTCGACGCCGGACTTGTCCGTCCAGGAGGCGATCGCCTTTCCAAAGCCGATCGAAAAACGGTCGATCGCGACCCCAAAGCTCTTGGCGGCCAGAAAATGGCCGAGTTCGTGAATGGTCACCACCAGTCCCAGCACCAGGACGAAGGGAACCACGAACATCAGAGCGGTCAGGGTGAAATCGATCAAAGGCGGTAGTCCTCCAGGACCCTAGCGGGTCAGGCCGCTGACGACGTCATTGGCCACACGGCGAGCGATCGAATCTGTTTGCCGGGCGGTTTCGAGCGTGTCGCCGCCTGTCGCGGCGACGAAGCCCTGAGCATCCACCCGTTCGAGGGTTTCTGCCACCGTGGAGGCAATATCGAGAAAGCCAATCTTGCGGTCAAGGAAGGCTGCCACGGCGACCTCGTTGGCGGCGTTCATCACCGCGGGCGCGGCCCCACCGGCCGCCAATGCTTCTTTGGCGATCTTCAAGGCGGGAAAGCGGCGCAGGTCAGGTTCTTCGAAGGTCAATTGGCCAATAGCCGCCAAATCCAGCTTCGGGGCCGGCCAGGGCAGTCGATCTGGCCAGGCGAACGCGCAGGCGATCGGCGTGCGCATATCGGGCGCGCCCAGTTGAGCCAGCGTCGATCCGTCGGCATATTCGACGAGGCTGTGGATGATCGACTGCGGATGGACCAGCACATCCACGCGCTCGGACGGCATGGAGAACAGATAGGCCGCCTCGATCATCTCGAGGCCCTTGTTCATCATCGTGGCCGAGTCGATGGAGATCTTGACGCCCATGTCCCACTTCGGGTGGGCCACGGCCTGTTCCGGCGTCGCATGGGCCATCTGCTCCATGGTCCAGCCGCGGAACGGACCGCCGGACGCCGTCAGGATCAGGCGGCTCACATGCTGGGCGTTCATCGGATCCAGCACCTGGAAGATCGCCGAGTGCTCGGAATCGACCGGAATCACCGCCCCACCCGCGAACTTAGCCGTCCGCAGCAGCGAAGGACCGGCGCAGACCAGGCTTTCCTTGTTGGCCAGACCGATCACCGCCCCGGCCTTGGCCGCGGCCATGGTCGGGGCCAGGCCGGCGAACCCCACAATCGCCGACATGACCCACTGGGCGTCGGCGGCCGCCGCATCGACCACAGCGTCGGCGCCCGCCGCGGTCTCAATGCCCGAGCCCTTCAGGCGCTCACGCAGTTCGGCGTACTTGGTCTCATCCTCGACGACGGCGAGCTTGGGCCGCCAACGCAAGGCTTGTTCGACGAGGCGTTCGACGTTCTTTCCGGCGGTTAGGGCCGAGACCTCGACCTCGGCGCCGGCCTTATCCAGCAGGTCCAGGGTTGAAACCCCGACTGATCCTGTGGAACCCAGAACGCTGACGCGACGCGGTAAAGTCAATTTGCCCATCCCAGATGGTTGATCAGGCGGGCGGTGGCCAAAACGACCGCTGCGAACATCAGCCCATCGACCCGATCAAGCAATCCCCCGTGCCCCGGAATCAGGTCGCCCGAATCCTTCACGCCGAACCGGCGCTTGAGCATCGATTCCCAGAGATCGCCGCCCATGGTCGCCAAGCCCCCCACCAGCCCGATCAAGGCGCCCGCCTGCAGGCTCAGCACGATGTCGCTGAACGCGGCCATGGCGACACCGGCGCCGGCCGCGGCGATCAAGCCGCCGATGAACCCCGACCAGGTTTTGTTCGGTGAGAACCTGGGCCACAGCTTTGGCCCCTTCAGAGCGCTGCCGACCGCGAAGGCGGCGATATCGGCGGCCCAGGCCACGACGAACAGCAGCACGGTCCATTGCCGGCCTTCCGGCATCCAGCGCAGCCAGACGAGGCAGATCACCGGGATGGCCAGATAGATGACGCCAAACGCGGCGTTGGTTGGCCGCTCGGATACACCTCGCGCCACCAAGGCGGCGGCGACCGCGCCGAGCGCAGCGGCGCCCCATGCGAGCTGCATATGTCCCGTATGGGCCAGAAACGCCCCGGCCAGGATCGCGACGGTCAGCGCCGTGGAAACTCGGATCGGCGCGTGGGGTGCGGTCATCGCGCCCCACTCGATCGCCAGGAGCGCCACGGCGACGGCGACCAGGACCAGGAACAGCCAGTTCATGCCAGGATAGTCGGCGAACCACACAGCGCCCAGCACAGCGGGCACCAGAACGGTGGCCGAGGCGACGCGAATGCCCAGATTGGTCCAGTCGAAACGTCTAGCCGGTGGCAAGGACATCATCGGCTACGGCGCCGCCGTATCGCCGCTCGCGCTTGTAAAACTCATCGATCGCCGCCCCAAGATGCTCGGCGCCATAGTCCGGCCAGAGGACGTCCTGGAAGACGAACTCCGAATAGGCCGACTCCCACAGCAAGAAGTTTGAGAGCCGTTGCTCGCCAGAGGGGCGGATCACCAGATCCGGCGCGGGGGCCGCCCCTGTCGCCAGATGACTGGCGAAGACCGCCTCATTGAGATCGTCAGGCGAGGCTCGGCCCGCGGCGACCTCGGCGGCGAACTTGCGCGCCGCCTCAACGATGTCGGCCTGGCCGCCATAGTTGAAAGCGATCTGCAGGAAGAACTTATCATTGTGGGCGGTACGGCGCTCGGCCTCGTCCAGCATCTTCACCAGATCGGCCGAGAGTCCTTCTCGCCGGCCCAGCACTCGGACACGCACGCCATCGCGTTCAAGCCGCGCCAGGTCGCTCTCGAAATAGCGCTTGGGCAGCGCCATCAGTTCGCTCACCTCGGCCGCTGGCCGGCTCCAGTTCTCAGTCGAAAACCCGAAGACCGTCAGCCAACGGACGTTGAGGTCCGGGGCGGCGGCCACCGTCCGCTTGAGCGATTCGACCCCGGCCCGGTGGCCGAGCGAACGCGGCAGACCGCGACGCTTCGCCCAACGCCCGTTGCCATCCATGACGATGGCCACGTGCAGAGGCGCGTGCGCCTTGGGCTGCTCTTGATCGACCGTAGCCATGGGGTTCCCGTTCGTCCTCACGCCAACCTAGGACGATTAAACCTGCATGATCTCTTGTTCTTTGGTTTTCAAGGCTTCGTCGAC